>JAJZRF010000009.1 GCA_021847425.1 Deltaproteobacteria bacterium
AAAGGCCCGAGTCATAAGCCACCTCCGATCGCTCCAGAACATGCCGGATAAGATCGTCAAGTTTTTCCATCATCCGCTCGTTAAATATGCCTTCTCTGTGTCTAGTACCTTATGAACTTATTAATAACCGATCAGGTGATCTACGACCATCTGGCAGGGAAAAAGACCATTGGCGTCTATCCGCTCCTGATCGATGATAACTGTTATTTCCTGGCAGTCGATTTCGACGAGGCCGACTGGTGCGAAGACGCCATGGCCTTCATGCAATCCAGCCGGGATCTGGGCATTCCGGCAGCGCTGGAGATATCCCGCTCAGGAAACGGCGCACACGCGTGGATCTTTTTTGCCGATCCGGTTCCGGCGCGCGAGGCCCGGCAGCTTGGGGCCGCGCTGATCAGCCATACCTGCGACCGCACTCGGCAACTGTCCCTGGCCAGTTACGACCGTCTGTTCCCCAACCAGGATACCATCCCCAAGGGCGGTTTCGGCAACCTGATCGCGCTTCCCTTGCAGAAACAGCCGAGGGAATCAGGGCATAGTGTATTCGTCGATGAACGCCTAAAGCCTTATCCCGACCAGTGGGCTTTTTTAGCCTCGATCCGCCCCTCATCTCGTAGTGATCTGGCGGAGTCCGTTCTACGGGCCAGCGGCGGCCGCCATCCCCTGGATATCGCCTTCGCGACCGAGGAAGAGGACAGCAAACCCTGGCAGCGTTCTTCGGCTGTCCCTTCCCGGATTTCTGGCCCCCTGCCGGAATCCTTGAATCTGGTGCAGGCCAACCAGATTTTCATCGCCAAGGCAGATCTGCCCCAACCTCTGTCAAATCGTCTGATCCGGCTCGCCGCCTTCCAGAATCCGGAGTTCTACAAGGCCCAGGCCATGCGCTTGCCGGTATGGAATAAGCCACGCATCATTGGCTGCGCGGAGAACTTTCCGCAGCACATCGGCCTGCCACGCGGCTGCCTCGATTCAGTGCTGGACTTGTTGCAGGAAAACGGTATTCGCCCCGAACTGTTGAACGAACGTTTGCCCGGCAAGAAAGTAATCGCCAAATTCACTGGCACCTTGCGTAAGGATCAAAAGGCAGCAGTGCGGGAAATGCTTAAACACGAGATTGGGGTGTTATGTGCTCCGACGGCCTTCGGTAAAACCGTCACCGCCGCCGCCCTGATCGCCCGGCGCAAGGTGAGCACTCTGGTGCTGGTGCACCGTACTGAACTGCTGCGCCAATGGCAGGAACGATTGATCGGGTTTCTGGAGGTTCCGAAAGATGGGCTGGGCGTCATCGGCGGCGGGAAGAAGAAGCCATCCGGCAAGATAGACATAGCCGTCATGCAGTCGCTGTCGCGCCGTGACGACCTGGGCGAACTCTTGGACAACTACGGGCAGATCATCGTCGATGAATGCCATCATCTTTCGGCATTCTCCTTCGAGACGATTCTCAAACAGGCCAAGGCTAAATATGTGGTGGGACTCACCGCAACCCCGGTGCGACGTGATGGACATCAGCCGATCATTTTCATGCAGTGCGGACCGATTCGCCATCACGCCGCCAGACCCGAAACCGCCCCGGTCCAGCTGGAGGTTTGGCCAAAAGTGTTGCCTGCGCCAGAGATTCCGCCTGATTCACCGATTCAGGATGTCTTCCGCATCCTTGCCAACGATACCACCCGCAATCAACGGATTGCCGCAGATGTGCTGACCGCTCATCGTGAGGGGCGCAAGGTGCTGGTGCTTACCGAACGAACTGACCATCTTCCACTGTTGCGGGATGCTCTGGGAGATGAGGTCGAACACTGCTTTGTCCTGCACGGCCGTTTGTCAAAGAAGCTGCGGGCGGCGGTGTTTGCCGAACTGGATGCGTTGGACGAATCAGCGGCGCGGGTCTTGCTCGCTACCGGTCGCCTGATCGGTGAAGGCTTCGATCACCCACCACTCGATACGCTTGTTTTGGCTATGCCAATTTCCTGGAAGGGAACCTTGCAGCAATATGCCGGACGCTTGCACCGGGAGCATGCCGATAAACAGGATGTGCGCATCTACGATTATGCCGAGACGGATCACCCCCAACTCGCCCGCATGTGGGACAAACGCCAACGCGGCTACCGGGCCATGGGGTATGAGATAAAGCCGGCGGAGTCTGTTGTTTCTGGGAGTGGTTCCAAGCTGAAATAAGCCCTCAACGTAACGAGTGAAATGAGACAACACTGCTGCTACGGTGCCGGTGAGAGGCCAAGCCCTAGAGCAAAAGCCCCGCCGGAGGCCTGGGCGTTGGATTTGCGCCCTATCGCCTTCGCCACATTCCGGTCAGTATGTGGGGGCGAAGCAGTCAAGGTTGCGACCATCGGGAGCACCCGCAGGGCTTGGCCTGTAGGGCTTGGCCTTGACGGCTTTGCCTCCGCATGCTATTCTAACCCGAAAGAGAAACGTCGAAGAAGCCCAATAAGAGCATCCGCCGTCTTACCACTTTTCATCGCCCTAGCTTCAACGGTAGTTTTGACGGTATTTCTGGCCGAGTCTTATTTGTTTACGCATATATTTCAATGCATTATCAGATAAATTAAATGGTCGGCGCCTCCACAATTTAAGTGGTTGATTTTATTACTATTTTTTCCTTGTTGGTATACCGGAAGCGTTATGCGGATGTTGTGCGGTTTTCGTCAATGTCGCAGCGGACCAGTATACCTCCAAGGCGTCCTGATCGTTCATCTGTAAATACCGCTGAAAGGCTTTATTCGTGCTGATCTTGGCCCCGCGCTGAATCTGTTCAGGGCTGAGGACAGCACGAAGAGCCGTAGCGGTGCTATGTTTCGTCCCGCCATACAGATCCACACTATCAATACCCAAATTCCCACACTCTTCCACCACTTGTAAAAATACTTCTGGCCAAAGGCTTGTCCTGGGCAACAGCCCGATCCGCCTTTTGTATGCCGAAAGAAAGGAAGGTCTGGAAGGCCAAGGGGAAACGACCGGGCAAGCTCAATATCTTCCGGCAACATCGGAATAACCTTGAAACGGTTTTCCTTTGGGTTGGGGATAAAGAAATGACCTGTTTTCCGGTCAATCTCCCCTTCCTTTAAGCTGATCATTTCCGCTGGCCGAATGGAAATATAGGTGGAAAGCCACTTGATACCAAGCCAGATGCGAGGATTGAGATCATAGGTCAGCAGGCGAACTTCCGCGATAACCGCTTCCTGGCTTTCCTTATCAAGGACTTTCCTGTATCCCAAGGTGAAATTGACCTCTGGAAAGTCGGGAATCCGATAAGTGCCGCGCTCTCTGTGTTCTATCCAACGAAAAAATGAATGCAGACACGTTTTGATGTTGGCCCTGGTCTTGGCCGAGGCAGGATACCCGAAGATAAAATCTTCCAGATCTCAACTCAGTGTTCTCAAGGGGCAGTGCCTCGACCGCCGCATTCCCGAGATGGCGGCCAGGCGGGCCCATGTGGCTGCCTGGGAGAAAGCCAGAAACAACAGCGCGAGAAAAATTGTCTGGCAGCTCAAAACATCAGATGCTCGCATCAAGCTGCGCCATCTTTATCCGAAGTTGTAGCTGTTACGTGGTACTAGGTCATGATGCATTGTCTTAATGCAGCGGTCCATTACCACCATCAACCCCGCCGCCTTTGCGGTTCGGGTCGCCTCGGCGTGGATCACCCCCTCCTGCATCCACACCGCCTTGGCGCCGATGGCAATGGCCTCGGTCACGATGGGGGGTACATCTTCGGAGCGGCGGAAGATATCGACAATGTCCACCGGAACGGGAATTGAACCAAGGTCGGGGTAGCAGTCCAGGCCGAGGATTTCCTCTTGGCCGGGATTGACCGGGATCACGGTGTAGCCTGCCTCGATCAGGTAGCGGGCCACCATGTTGCTGGGCCGGGATTCCTTGGGGGAGAGGCCGACCACCGCGATGGTTCTGGCCGTGGTCAGCAGCGCTTTAATGGCCGGGAGATCATCAAGGAGCATGGGGGTATCTCACGCTATGGGTTCATGGTTCTGTAAATCTGCATGATAAAGGTGGGAAAAGGTATTATATTGTATTTTCCCTCGCGGCAAAGCGAAAAAATACAAGGAAGGAGGCAGGTCATGTGCCAGATGAGCATAATCCTCGTACAGGATGGCAAGGAGGAGGTAATTCTGGAGAATGCCTCCCTTCTTGAGGTTACCGATGACGGGGTGAGGGTTTCCGCCCTCTTTGAGGAGCCGAAGCTCATCCGGGGAGCAATGGTTCGCGCCATTGATTTTCTCCATGGCAAGGTAACTGTGACACAAACAAAAGGAGCTGCCTGAGATGCATCCGAAAACAACCATTGAAAAGCTGCAGGTGCTTTTGCCTCACTGGCTTGAGCATAACGAAAACCATGAGGCGGAGTTCAGGAAATGGGCAGAGCAGGCGCGGGCGGAAGGGCAGGGCTCCCTGGCCGAGGTTCTCGATAAGGCCGTGGCAAGCATGTCCGCCACCGATGCGATCCTGAAAAAAGCCCTGGCGGAAATCGGCGGGCCAGGCGAGGGCCATCATCACCACGACCATCATCACCATCACGACTGATAGTCCCGGCCGTTGTTCGCCCTGGGTCTGTCCGAGGTCGTCCCTATTTTTCGAAGGAGCGCAGGGCGGAGACGTTGCCGTGCTCAGGGGCCTCGATGGCGGCCACCACCTTGATCAGCCAGAAATCTTCCGGCGTGGTCTCGATCTGGTTGTGTGTGGTATCGCTGAGCCAGTGGGAATCCTCGGGCAGGCTGTAGAACGAGCTGTCGATGCCGAAAAAGCCGTCGAGCAGATGGGCCACGGTGTGGATGATCTTGCTCTGAAAGCCTTGGGGCATGCGGAGGATATCCTGAAAATTCTTGGTGCCCGCCGCGCGCAGATCAGCCAGCAGTTTTTCCAGAACCTGCCGGTTCTCGGCAATCCCCTGTTCCAGCCAGGGCCAGAAGCGGCTGTCCAGCCCTGAGCAGGATTCGGCCGCGATCACCCGGACCGTGTCGTACTTCACCAGGGGGGTCTGGGCAAGAAAGCGCAGAGCATGGGCCGAGCTTCTTTCCAGGTCCGGCCCCATCACCAGTATCCGATGCGGGACTTCCAGTCTCATGGCGTATCCTTGTGGGCGTTTCCCGGCCGGGATTAAAAAATAGGCAGACGGCTGATTTCCATGAAGCTCTGCACATGGTATTCCGCGGGCAACTCCCGGTTTTTAAAGGCGATGAGCCGCATGCCGACAGCTGCAGTATGGTCCCGGTCCACCTGGGAATCGCCGATGTAGATGCTCTCTGCCACGCTGCACTGAAAATGCGCCAGGATCTGGTGCAGCGCTTCCGGGTGCGGCTTGGGCTGGGCCACGTCAAAGGGGGTTACCACCTTGTCGAAGAGGTCTGCCAGGCGAAACATCTGCAGCACCGGCCCCATGGTCGAGGTCCGGTTGGTGCTGATGGCTGTTTTAAACTGCGGCCTGATAAAGTGCAAAAATTCAAGCAGATCCGGTTCCATGATCATGTGCTGCAGGTAGGGGGTGTAATCAACACCCCTCCGGTAGGCATCCGCAGCGTCCAGATCCTCGGGATAGTTGCGGAAGATGTGGCGGATGGAATCCATCACATGGTGCATATGCACGTATTCGAGCTCTTCCGCATCCATGGGCGGGTAGCCGAATTTTTCCAACATCTGATTGTAGTAAACCCTGTTGGCGTTTTTTGAATCGAACATCACGCCGTCACAGTCAAATATCACCAGTTTTAAAGCAGCCATTGCGAAGAATCCTTGTCATCTTGCCGTCTCCGCGCTATGTAAAATCCTTTACCGGAACGGGAGCGCCCGAACAAGGCAGGAGGTCTGGGGAAGCAGGGGAGAGAATAGTTCCAAACTGTCTCCTCTTTACTGAACATTGGACCGTGCTGTCAAGCTGTTAACCCGGAATCGGCGGTGCCGGGGTGCGCCGGTTCCGCATAGCTGCAGAGGGATTGCCATGAAATACAGTACCGACTTTCTCGTGATTGGCAGCGGTATTTCCGGGCTTTCCTTCGCCATCAAGGCCGCGCGCTTGGGATCGGTGACCATCATCACCAAGAAGGCCCGGGTGGACACCGCCACCAACCTGGCCCAGGGCGGGATCGCCGCCGTGCTCTCGCCCAATGACTCCTTTGCCCTGCACATCGAGGACACCCTGCGCTCCGGGGCCGGGCTGTGCCACGAGGACATCGTCAAACTGGTGGTGGAGACCGGCCCGGCCCGCATCGAGGAGCTTATTCGCCTGGGGGTGCAGTTCCAGAGCGAGGCTGGCGACCCCAGCCATCTTGATCTGGGCAAGGAGGGTGGACACTCGACCCGCCGCATCGCCCATGCCATGGATTTTACCGGCCGTAAGATCGAAGAAGGGCTCCTGGCCCAGGTGGCGGCCAACCCCAACATCACGGTGCTGGAAAACCATCTGGCTGTGGATCTCTTGGTCAGCTCCAAGACCGGCACCCCGTACCAGCCCCACGACAGCTTCAGCGACCAGTGTCTGGGCGCCTATGTCTTTGACCGGGAGACTGGGCGGATCGACACTTACCAGGCTAAGGTGACGGTGCTCTGCACCGGCGGCACCGGCAAGGTCTACCTCTACACCACCAACCCGGATATCGCCACCGGCGACGGCATTGCCATGGCCTACCGGGCCGGGGGCAGGGTTGGAAACCTGGAGTTCGTCCAGTTCCACCCCACCTGCCTCTACCACCCCCAGGTGAAAAACTTCCTGATCTCCGAAGCGGTGCGCGGAGAAGGCGGGCGGCTCATCGACCAGTATGGCAAACCCTTCATGCACAAGTACGACGCCCGGGGGGATCTGGCCACCCGCGACACGGTGGCCAGGGCCATTGACAGCGAGATGAAGGCAAGCGGCGATGATTGCGTCTATCTGGACATCACCCATCAGCCCGCTGAGTTTCTCAAGAAAAGGTTCCCCACCATCTATAATAAATGCCTTTCCCTGGGGATCGACATGACCAGGGAGCCCATTCCGGTGGTGCCTGCGGCCCACTACATGTGCGGCGGGGTGGTCACGGACCAGTGGGGCAGGACCAATATCGAGGGGCTGTTCGCCTTTGGCGAAACCGCCTGCACCGGGTTGCACGGCGGCAACCGGCTGGCCAGCAATTCGTTGCTCGAGGCGGTGGTCTTTGCCCACCAGGCCTATCTTGAGTGTGAACGGGAATGGCCCGACCTGCGCGAGGCCACGCTGCCCGAAGTGGCGGAATGGTCAGCCGGCGAGGCCCAGCGCATCGAGGAGAATGTTCTGGTCAGCCATAACTGGGACCAGATCCGGCGCTTGATGTGGAACTATGTCGGCATTGTCCGCACCGAGAAGCGTCTTGCCCTGGTGCAGGAACGGCTCCGGGCCATCGCCGGCGAGGTGAACCAGCATTACCGCGACTACATCCTGACCCCGGACCTCATCGAGCTGCGCAACATCGCCCAGGTTGCCGAGCTCATCGTGCGCTGCGCCTGCATCCGCAAGGAGTCCCGGGGCCTTCATTATCTGGTGGATTTTCCCAAGTCAGACGATGCGCACTGGAAAAAAGACACCATCATCCGGCGGCAGGACAACGAACCTGGCCTGGTCGCCGCCAACTAACCGGATAGGCGTTGTAACTTCTCCTTCAGCAGTCCAAAACCCCTTCGAAACATAAGCTTTTCGTTAAGCGCTTTCGCTTCACATCGCCTTGAGTTTGCGTGCGAAAACGCGGATCCGTTTTTCTTTTTTCCCGCCCTGTTTTTTGCTTGCGTGCATACTACCTGTAGTGCGATAATAGTTCCCGAAACACAACATGTCGTGTTTCAAGGGAAGTCAGAGGGGAAGATTTCAACTAGTTTCTTAATCATCGAATAGGAGCAAGGTATGGGAGTTGTGATGCCACTCAACGCGGAGACCGCCCAGGCCAGAACACACCAGGTAGTAAACGAGGACAGCACCGATATTGCCCTCTTTGTCCGTTCCTCCCAGGATGACATGCTCGGTTGGAACCGGCAGCGCATCGTTGATGCCCTGCTGCGCGAGACCTTTATCGACCGGGGCACCGCCGAGAAGATCAGTAAGGATATCGAGCTGACCATCCAGGCCGGCAAGGTGAAAACCATTACCGGCCCGCTGATCCGCGAGATGGTCAACGCCAAGCTCCTGGAGATGGGGTTGGAGGAGGCCCGCCGTATGCACACCCGTCTCGGGGTGCCGCTTTACGACGTGGACCAGCTCCTGGTCCAGCACAACAAGGAAAACGCCAATGTGCCCCACGGCCCGGAGGCCACCAACCTCACCCTGGCCGAGGGGATCAAGAAGGAGTACGCCCTGCTCAGCGTCTTTACCCCGGATGTGGCGGACGCCCACTTGAGCGGCGATCTGCACCTGCACGACCTGGGCTTTATCGACCGGCCGTACTGTTCCGGCCAGTCGCTGGAATACATCAAGAAATTCGGCCTCAACCTGCCCCATGCCCTGTCCATGGCCAAGCCGGCCAAGCATGCCGAGGTGCTTCTCGCCCACATGGTCAAATTCGCCGCCTCCCTGCAGAGCCATTTTGCCGGGGCCATCGGCTGGGACGCGATCAACCTCTTCTACGCGCCCTATCTGGAAGAGCTGGATGACAACGGGGTCAAACAGCTGGCCCAGATGATGATCTACGAATTTTCCCAGCAGGCCGTGGCCCGGGGCGGGCAGGCGATCTTTTCCGACGTCAACATCTACTGGGAGGTGCCCAAGCATTTCGAGGACGTGCCTGCCATCGGGCCGGGCGGGGAGTACACCGGCAAGACCTACCGCGAGTATGAAAAGCAGGCCCAGCGCTTCGCCTGGGCGCTGTTCGAGGTCTATAAGGAGGGCGATGCCGCGGGCCGGCCCTTCTTCTTCCCCAAGCCGCTGGTGCACATCACCGAGAAGTTCTTCAAAACCGATGGGCACATGGACTTTTTGCACCATATCTGCGAGGTGGCCTCGGTCAAGGGCAACACCTATTTTGTTTTTGACCGGGGCGATACGGCCAAGATCTCCGAGTGCTGCCGGTTGAGCTTCAAGCTGGAGGCCTCGGATATCGAAGATGCCAAGCAGCCCTGGAAGATGCGCTACTCGGCCTTGCAGAACGTCACCATCAACCTGCCGCGCCTTGCCTTCAAGGCCCAGGGCGATGACACCAAGCTTTTTGCCCTGCTCACCGAAAAGATTCAGCTGGCGGCCAAGGCCCACGGGCAGAAGAAGAAGTTTATCGAACGGCTGATGAGTCTGGGCAAGGGCGGGCCGCTCTCCCTGCTGGCCATGGATCTGGACGGCGAGCCCTACCTCAAGCTGCACCGCTGCTCCTATCTCATCGGCATGGTGGGGTTGAACGAACTGATCCGGGTCCATCTGGGCCAGGAACTGCACGACTCGGACGCATCCATCAAGTTCGGCCTCAAGGTCATTGCCCACATGAACATCGTCTGCAACAAGCTGGCCGAGTCCATGGGCATGAAGTTTGTTCTGGAACAGACTCCGGCCGAGTCCACCTCCTTTCGTTTTGCCAAGCTGGATCTGGCTCATTTCAACGCGGAGGCGGAAAAGGTTGTCCAGGGCAACCGGGAAAAGGGGGAGGTCTACTACAGCAACTCCACGCTCTTTAATGTGGGCGCCACCATGAGCCCCATCGCCAGGGTGGAGAAGGAGGGGCTGTTCCATCCGCTCATCGAGGCGGGCTCCATCACCCATATCTGGTTGGGCGAGGCCCAGCCGGACAAGGCGGCCCTGGCCAGCTTCGTGATCAATGTCTTCAAGTACACCCAGAACGACCAGATTGCCTTTTCCCCGGAGTTCACGGCCTGCCTGGAGTGCGGCAAGACGAGCAGGGGGTTGAGCGAGACCTGCCCCTACTGTGAGTCGAAAAACGTGGACGGCATCACCCGGATCACCGGGTATTTCACCAAGATTTCGAGCTGGAACAAGGGCAAGCTCGGCGAGCTGCACGACCGCTACCGGAACATCGACCGTTTCAATAACTGATGGTCTCGTAACAAGGGAAGGAAGACACAGGTCCGTAGCACAAATTCAAAAAGTACAAAGCGCTAACCGTTGTAATCGCGGCCTCTTGCGATTTCAACAACAATTAAAGGGGGGGAAATCTATGACACTGTTTACCACGGATGATTGCGTGTTGTGCGCCCAGTTGAAAAAGCAATTTGATCTTCCCGCCATGGAGGTGCAGGTGGAGGTGCTTGGCAACAACGACGCCGGCGCCTTGGCCCACCTTGCCTGGCACGGGTTGGTGGAAAAGGCGCGAAAGGGACTGCCCATTCTGGTGCTTGACGATTCTTCGGCCCTGCATGAGTTTCCCCACATCGAAAGCCACCTGCTGGACCGTGCCGCCCGCTATGGATGTGGGGTAACGGCCAAGCGTTCAGGCAAACAGGCAGGCTGCGACTCCGGCAGCTGCGCCCTGCAGTAGTTTATTGTGGGAGCTGGTGTGCTCAAGCCTCAAGCCTCCGGCTCTTGTAATCTCGCCGCTTGCCTGCCACCGATAAAAGGTTTTTTGGAAACCTCCTTTATCGACTGGCCCGGCAAGCTGTGCGCCATCCTTTTTGTGGGCGGCTGCAACTTCCGCTGCCCATTCTGCCACAACCACCCGCTGGTCCTCGCCCCGGAAGGCATGGCAACCATTGCCTTCGCGGAGATCATGAGCCGCCTGGCAGCCCGCAGAAACTGGCTGGCAGGGGTCTGCATCTCCGGCGGCGAGCCGACCCTGTCCCCTGGTCTTCCCACCATGATCGCCCGGCTCAAGGCAGAGGGCTGGGCGGTCAAGCTCGATACCAACGGCACCAGGCCCGAGGTGCTGGCCCAGCTGCTTGACGACAACCTGCTGGACATGGTGGCCATGGATGTCAAGACAGTGCTGGTGCAGGAGAAATACGAGCGCTGCGCCGGGTGCCGGGTGGACTTGGGCGCGATCCGGCAGAGCATGGACCTGTTGAGCCACAGCGGTATCCCCCATGAGTTCCGCATGACCATTGCCCCCACCCTGCACACGGAAGAAGACGTCGTGGCCTGGGCCAAGCAGTTTGACCGCGTCCGCTCGCGGCTTACCCTGCAGAATTTCAATCCCAAAACCACCCTGGATGTCCTGTTTGAAAAAGAGCAGGGCTTTGCTCCGGAAATATTTTCCCGCCTGGCGGACATGGTCGCGGGGAAAGATACCGGGCAAATATAAAAAATACTGTTATTTCAAATTGTTGCCGTGTGGTATTCGTGCCTTGGAAAAAAATAAAACCCTCTGCTTGACAAAGGGGGAAGCATATAGTAATAAGTGGCATCCTGAATTAGCGAATACGTTACATTTCATAATAATTTAGTTAAAAAATTTTACTGAAGGAGAATAAATATGCCTACGATCGAGCATAATGGTTCAAGCTTCACCGTTGACGAAGACGGCTTCCTCACCAGGGGCATGGAAGAGTGGAACGAGCACTGGATTGACTATGTAAAGGGTGTTGAGGGCATCGGCGACCTGAGCGACGAACATCGCAAGGTTATTGATACCCTTCAGGACTACTACAAGAAGAACGGTATCGCTCCCATGGTCCGTATCCTCTCCAAGACCACCGGCTTCCCGTTGAAGCGGATTTACGAGCTGTTCCCCTCCGGTCCCGGCAAGGGCGCTTGTAAGATGGCAGGTCTGCCGAAACCGACCGGTTGTGTGTAATCACCACGCCAGTCGATTCGTTCAGGATTGAATGAAAAAAGGAGAAGGCATTTGCCTTCTCCTTTTTTTTTTCGCCAAAAATCGGACAACCCTCCCGTCCCACTCCAGCGGACAATCTCAAAGAAGTCTTCTCTTTAGAAAAGCATTTCCAGGAAGTGGTTGTGATACTCGGAAAGATCCTGGTTGCACTCGCCGCAAAAGAACTTGATCTCCCCCAAAACCTGTGACTCGTCGCCTTCCTGGGTAAAGCTCCCATCGCCATTCTGCAGATAGCGGGTGGTCAGAACAACCCCGTCGGCGATCTCGAAGAAATCGGTATCGTTGCCGCAGTGCGGGCAACGGATGCGCGCCCGGCTTTTTTGTGGAACCCTGCGGGGGGTTGCAATTTCGGTTTCCATGCGACTCCTCGCCAGAAAAAAATGGTAATTTATCTTATGATAAAAAGACGAATTTTACGGCAGATGCCGGAAAATGTCAAATAGTTCCATTTCTAAATCAGAAGTGAATCTTTAAGCCATGGCCATGCCAACAATGGAGCACTCGCGGGCCTCTCCCTCGGTTGGCGATCAGGGCAAGGAGTTTGTGCGAAATTTTTTTCCACCCGGCCTGCGGTGCCACATCGGGATTCGGCTGCCTTTTATCAGAAACGAGTTCCTGCCAGCCGTGGCGATGAAGAAAATTGTCGAAGGATGCGCCGCAATCTTGCCTCCCAAGCCTTCAGTCAGTGCCTTTTTTGCTCTCGCGACAACCAAAATGCCGCCCTCGGGATGTCTTAGAAAAGGGCGCGAGAAACGCGGTCTCCTTGCTTATCTCCTCCCCCCGTCCACCTGCTCCGTTGTGGAACCAAACTCCACGGCAGAATCTCAGCGCCTGGGTCTGCCGGAGCTCCTCTATGATGCGCGTTTTTGCCAGGAATCTCTGCAACGGCGCTGCAGCGGTTCGCATGCGTTGACCATGCTGCCCGGCCTCCCGAACCGCGATGCTGCTAGGGGTTGAGGGCGTCTCGTGGCCGTGCAATAAAAACAAGACACTGCAATCTGTTTATTGCTGCAAAAGAAACGGAAGATAAAATGAGTGAACTAATTTGTTACAACATATCAATTGGTTATATATTTTTTTGTCGTGGCATGACTTTTGCTATTTCATCATAGTGAATGCTGAACATGGCATATTTTTTAGCGGGCGCAAAGTCCTCTGCCATGGGACTAGAAAGTAGTAACAAGTGATTATTTGCCTTGGAGGTGAGGTGGCCATGAGGGGTAACCTGAATAGTTTACAAGAAAAGATCTCCATACATCCCGGCAGTAAATGGTTCATTCTTTCGACTGTTCTGCTGGGCGCCACCATGTCGGCCCTTGATCTCAGTATCGTCAACGTAGCCCTGCCAACGCTGAAGAGCACTTTTGGGGTCTCAATGGCGCTCATCGAATGGATAACCTTGGCGTATATGCTTGCGCTGACTGTCTTCCTGCCGTTGTTCGGCCGGCTTTCCGATATCTACGGCAGGTCGAAGCTCTACCATATCGGCTTTGTGGTCTTCTCCGTGGGTTCGTTGTTCTGCGGAATGTCTTCTTCCGCCGGGTTGATGATCGCTGCCCGGGTCATCCAGGCAATCGGGGCTGGTCTTTTACAGGCCAACTCGGTAGCCCTTATCACCTATGCCTTTCCGGCGAAAGAGAGGGGCAAGGCCATTGGCATCCAGGGGGCGGTGCAGGCGATTGCCATGTCGCTCGGTCCTTTTGTGGGCGGTATCCTGATCGCCACCGCAGGCTGGCGGGCTATCTTCTACGTCAATATCCCCATAGGAATACTGGGCACCCTGGCCGCGCTGTTCATCCTGCCGGAAAACCAGAAAGTCGAAAAAAAGGAGAAGATTGATTACCTCGGGACAGCGTTGTTTGCCCCAGGACTGGCCGCTATCGTGATGGCTTTCAACGAAGGGGGAAAGCTGGGTTGGGGCTCGAATCAGATCATCATGTATTTCCTCGCCGGCATCGTGCTGTTGACCCTCTTCGTTATTACCGAGCTGAAGGTCAAAAGCCCCTTGATCGACCTCAGGCTTTTTAGGAACGCCACGTTCCTGCTCGGCAATCTCACGGGCATGCTGTCATACTATGTGCTGTTTGCGATCATGTTCATTATGCCCTTTTATCTGCAGAAGGTGATGGGCTACAGCGTTACAATTACCGGATACCTCCTTACCCCTCTCCTTTTTGCGATGGCGGTGGTTGCCCCCTTTTCCGGGCATATCTCGGACAAGTATGGACCGAGAATCATGACCACTTCGGGAATGCTTATTTCGACGCTGGCCTGTTTGGCTTTGATGTTCACGGGGGCGGCGGCGAGCATCCCTATATTGGCGGGCATCATGATATTCATGGGCTCCGGAATGGGCTTGTTTATTCCGTCCAACAACAGTGTAACGATGGGTTCCGCGCCAATGGATAAATTGGGAATGGCCGGCGGCCTCCTGAACATGACGCGTTCTCTCGGGCTGATACTTGGCGTGGACATCACGGGCGGGATTTTTACGACCCTGGAGCATCGGTATCTGGCTGCAAAAGGCTTCCCGAATGCACAGCACATATTCAGCAATGCCAGCATCCCTCCCATGGTTAAGTCCAGTGCCTTTATGTCTGGATTCCTCATGGTGATAATGATCCTTTTGGCGGTCAATGTGCTTTCCACCTTCCTTTCCGTCGCAAGGAGCGGAGAAAAAGCCGCGATCGTGGATCGCCAAATGGCTGGGTCGGCCGTTATTTCCTCCGGATTCTTTAACTGGTTCGATCAGGAAACACGCGGAATGTCGTTCTTCATCATACTGCTGCTTTGTGCGGGGAGTATCGGCTTATATACCTCTTCCCGGCTAAGAAGCGGAGAGTCTCTCCTGCCGCCGATATTTCAGAGCGAGACACTGAAATATGAATCGGCCGAACAGGGGCAGAAAGTTTTGGCAGCCGAGAAGCTGGCCCGCGCATACTACGTGAAAAAATACGGCGATGCGGATGTCCGGATAGAAGTGGAATCCACGGGGGGGCATATGGTGGCCAAGGTATTAAAGCATGGTGTTCTTGTGAAAAAGCTCTCGGTTGAGGGCAATACTGTAACGGAAAAGAGGGTGGGCCTTGGAGATTGGTCATTAGATCTTTTAACCAATGTTAACTAAATGGGTCTTTTGCCTTCGTTACATCACTGAACATCACTAAAACCGGGGAGGGTTTTTTAAGATGAGCAAGTTGGTGTTTCCACATCCGCGCATGTCTGGGCATCCCAACTGGAAGTGGTTTATTCTTTCGACAGTCCTGCTGGGTGCAACAATGTCGGCCCTTGATGTCAGTATCGTCAACGTGGCCATGCCGACCCTGAAGAACACCTTTGGGGTCTCGATGGCGGTTATCGAATGGATAGCCATGGCGTACATGCTGACCCTGACCGTTTTTCTGCCCTTGTTCGGCAGGCTTTCCGATATCTACGGCAGATCGAAGCTCTACAATATCGGCTTTGTGGTTTTTTCCGTGGGCTCGCTGTTTTGCGGCATGTCCAATACCGCAGCCCAGATGATCGCTGCCCGGGTCATCCAGGCAGTCGGCGCCGGTCTTTTGCAGGCCAACTCGGTAGCCCTCATCACCCATGCCTTTCCGGCGAGCGAGAGGGGCAAGGCCATTGGCATCCAGGGGGCGGTGCAGGCGATAGCGATGTCGGTCGGTCCTTTTGTCGGCGGCATCCTGATCGCCGCCGTAGGCTGGCGGGCTATCTTCTACGTCAATATCCCCATAGGATTTCTGGGAACCCTGGCCGCGCTTAACATCCTGCCGGAAAACCAGAAAGTCGAAAAGAAGGAGCACGTCGATTACCTTGGAGCAGCGCTGTTTGCCGCAGGGCTGGCCGCGATCGTGATGGCCTTCAATGAAGTGGCGAAGCTCGGCTGGGGCTCGCAGGAAATCTTCTTGTATTTCATTTCCGGCACCGTGCTGTTGACCCTCTTCGTTATTACGGAGATGAGGGTCAAGAGTCCGCTGATCGACCTCAAGCTCTTTAAGAATGCAACCTTTTTGCTCGGGAACCTCACCGGCATGATGTCCTACTATGTGCTGTTTGCAGTCATGTTCATCATGCCCTTTTATCTGCAGAAGGTGCTGGGATACGGCGTCGCCCTTACCGGGGCGCTCCTTACCCCTATCCCGCTCGCGATGGCGGTGGTTGCCCCCTTCTCCGGGCATATCTCGGACAAATACGGGCCCAGGATTATGACCACGTCGGGCATGCTTATTTCGGCGCTGGCCTGCGGAGCCCTGATGTTCATGGGCGTGTCGGTGCAACTGCCGATGCTGCTAACGGTCTTGATACTTCTGGGGGTCGGGATGGGCTTGTTCACCCCGCCCAACAACAGTGCGATCATGGGTTCTGCCCCAAGGGAAAAACTGGGCGTGGCCGGTGGTGTCCTGAACATGATGAGATCCCTGGGACTTATCTTCGGCGTCGATATCTCCGGAGTTATCTTTACCTCCCTGGAGCATCGGTATCTGGCTGAAAAAGGCTTTCACAATGTCCAGCATGTCTTCAGCAATGTCAGCATCCCTGTGCCGGTCCAGGACGGAGCCTTTATGTACGGTTTCTTCGCAGTCATGACGGTTCTTTTGGGACTCAATCTCCTCTCCGCTTTCTTTTCCGCCACAAACAACGCGGAAGTTGACGCGGAAGCGGCGGCGGCGGCCAAGGAATTCGCGGAAGTATAAGGTCGGACAAGCGGGGTGTCGATTTATTAAGAGGGCTGCGATAGCAGCCCTCTGCCCCCTTTGATTAAAGGATTTTGAAGAAATTCCGCTTCACCCAGTCACTTGGAGTCAACCCCATGCAAAGCAATGATATTTTCTCCCTTAGCCTCGGCCTGGCATCGTCCTGGAAATTAGTGGGACAGCAGCTGAATACGCTCAAGAGCCCCCGTGAGCTCCATCTCTACATTGGCGCGGACCGAGGCGTCCTGTATCCCTGCCCCGAGTGCGGCAAGTTCTGCATGGCTCAAGACTTCAAGGAAATGACCTGGCGTCATCTCAACTTCTTCCAGCATCACTGCTATATCACCGCTCTGGTGCCCCGAACCAACTGCCCCGAGCATGGACCCAAGCGCATCAGCGTTCCTTGGGCCAGGGAAGGCAATCACTTTACCCAGCTCTTCGAACAGGTGGCCATGACCATGTTGCGCGAAATGCCGGTTCTGGTGGGCTCCCCGGTGGTTGGTCTGCAACTGGCTGTTTTGCGCGATATACTCTTCTCCCCGTCGCTTCGAGTCAACCCCATGCAAAGCAATGACATTTTTACCCTTGGACTCGGCTTGAATCCCCCCTGGAATTTAATGGAACAACAACTGGATACGCTCAAAAAACCCCGTGAACTCCATCTCCACATTGGCGCTGACCGAAGCGCCCTGTATCCCTGCCCCGAGTGCGGCAAGTTTTGCAAGGCTCACGATTTTAAAGAAATGACCTGGCGTTATCTCAATTTCTTCCAGCATCACTGCTATATCACCGCTCCGGTGCCCCGAACCAGCTGCCCCGAGCATGGCATCATGCGCATCAGCCTCCCCTGGGTCAGGGAAGGCCAGCCACGGCGCCCTGCTCTTCTGGCAGGTGACCATTACCATGCCATGCGGAATGCCGATTCTCGTCCCCTCCCCGCACAGGGATGCAACGGCTAAGCCGTCGTTCAAAAATAACGGCTGCATTTCAATGTTCTTAACGGCCCCTGAACGTCTGCGGCGTGGCTCTCTTTATGCCCAGGCAATAGCTCGCCTTGATCTCCATGGCCTCAACTCCTTCAGTTGACAAGGGCAAGGAACCCCTGCATGCGGGGAGCGGTTTGAAATTCAGATTCCGCGGGGCGTTGTGCGCAAGGATCATTGCAACGATAAATTTGCCGTTTGACCCTTGAGCGACTGCGTCAACTTTCCGTTGTCCCCGGGTTTTCACGCCAGCGAATTTAATACCACCGATTTCAAGTCGGTGGTATTTTACTCTTTTTCGGATCGGTGAATCTTCCGGGGCGCCACCGGAGGGGGCACGGTATTTATCCCCAGACGTAACTGAAATTTCTTAATAAGAAAAACCGAAAAATCATTCTGCCCATGGGCTGAGAGGCTCGGGTGGCATGTTGAAAATAGTGGAGAGGACTATGAACAGCGCCAAAAAATTGGTCGGTTCGACGCTTACGGCGAAATTCATGCTGGGCTTGGGCATAATACTGCTCTCTGTCATCTCGATTTTTTCCTACCTCACCTATGATTACCTGAAAGGGATGTATGTCAGGGAGGCCTACGAAAAAACAGATCTTGTCCTGGGGCATATTGACGCTACGATGGAATATGCCCGGGATGTGCTTCGCCCCCAGATATTCCATGTTCTGCCCGGAAATGTCTTCATCAAGCAGGTCATGTCCAGTTCGTTTATGAATAAGGGGATCATGAAGAGATTCAAACAGAGGTTCCCCCGCTACATTTATCGAAGGGTCGCCATCGATCCCATGAATCCCGAGAACCGGGCCGATGCCTTTGAAGAAAGCTTTATCCGCCAGTTTCAAAATAACCGGACGTCGGCGAAGGAATGGAAAGGCCTCGTCACCAGAAACAAAGAGGATTATTTTTTGCATCTCAAGGCGATTGTCATGGAGGAGCCCTGTCTGCTCTGCCACGGCGAGCCCGATGCTTCCCCTGCGACCATCACCCTTCACTACGGAACGACCCACGGACGTCACTGGAAAGTCGGCGAGGTGGTGGGCGTCGAGTCAATCGCGACTCCGGTGAGCGACACCTTCCGGCAGTTGCGGCAGGTGGCCTTGTCTCTTTTCTTTTTCGGGATAGTCTGCATGGGCGCCCTTTTCGCCGGCCTCAATTTTTTCCATTACCGGCTTGCCGTGCTCCCCTTGAAGCGGGTCAGCTCCTTTTTCAAGGAAGTGGTGGACGGGCATCGCGGCCTTGACATCCATTTCAATGCGCGCGACTATGATGAAGTGTATGAGTTGGCCGAATCCTTTAACCGCATGATGGTGCATTTGCAGAAATCCGAAGAGGAAAGAAAGGAGATGGAGGCGCGGGTGCTGCAGGCGGACAAACTTGCCTCCATAGGCCGGTTGGGCGCAGGGGTGGCCCACGAGATAAACAATCCGCTCAGCTTGATTCTGGGTTATACGAATATGCTGCGCAAGGAAAGCTGGGCCACGGGACAGACCAAGGAAGACCTCGATATTGTCTACCACAACGCACGGTCGTGCAAGAAGATTGTCGAGGATCTCCTCAATTTTGCCCGCCAGACAAAAACCAACCGTCTCCCTATCAACGTCAATGCCGCCGTCGAAGCGGTAATAAAACCGATGGAGGAAACATTGCGCACCGGGGAGATCACGGTCATCCGCAACTATGATCCGGCCTTACCTCCCCTGATGGCGGACGAGGACAAGCTGAAACGGGTTTTCATGAATCTTCTGCTGAACGCCTCCCACGCCATGCAGCCGGGAGGAGGGAGTCTTACGGTCAGCACCGCTTGCGACAGCAAGAAAAGCGGGATAACCATTGTTTTTTCCGACACGGGCTGCGGCATTCCCGAAGAGATCAGTAAAAAAATATTCGAGCCTTTCTTTACGACAAAACGGCCGGGAGAGGGGACAGGACTCGGTCTTTCGGTAAGCTACGGAATAGTGCAGGAACACAAAGGGGAAATTTCGGTCAGGAGCGAGGAGGGGAAGGGAACATCCTTCACGCTTTGGTTCCCCCTTGAAGGAGACAGTGCATGACCCAAAAGGTCCTCGTTGTTGACGACAATCCGGATATGACCCGTTTTCTTGCAAGGTTGATCGGAAACGCACTGCATCTGGAAACCCCTGTCGCCGGCAGCGCCGAGGAGGCACTGGAGATTCTCAAGAAGAACACGGTTCACTGCCTTCTGGTCGACATGAAAATGCCGGGGATGGACGGCATGGAGCTCTTGCGGAATATCAAGAAAAATGATGCTTCGCTTCCCGTGATAATAATGACGGCTTACGGCGCCATCGAAACAGCCGTGGAGGCCATGAAAGAGGGGGCCTACGACTTCATCACCAAGCCCTTCGAGGAGGAGCGGCTGCTGCATACGGTGCGGCGGGCGCTGGAACATGAACATCTTCTCCGAAGGAACCTGGATCTTGAGAGAAGAATCAAGGAGAAAGAAAAGGAGATTTTCTTTGTCGGGGAATCCCCCCGGATGAAAGAACTCATTGATACCATCAAGTTGGTGGCCAGAACGGACGTTACCGTGCTTATCACCGGCGAGACCGGAACCGGGAAGGAACTGGCCGCCCACATGATTCACAGCCTCAGCAGCAGGCTGGGCCGGCCTTTTGTGGTCGTAAACTGTCCTGCGATCCCTGAGAATATCCTGGAGAGTGAACTTTTCGGCTACCGGAAGGGAGCCTTTACCGGGGCCAACACGGACCGGGAGGGGCTTTTCCAGACGGCGCAGGGGGGAACCCTGTTTCTCGACGAGATCGGGGACATCTCCGCCACCCTGCAGGCGAAGCTGCTGAGGGTGCTGCAGGAGAGGGAACTGAAACCTCTGGGTGACACCACCACCCGCAAGATAGATGTCCGGGTCATCGCCGCCACCAACCGGGATCTCGAAGCGGGTGTCGCCGCCGGGCTTTTCAGGTCGGACCTGTATTACCGGCTGAACGTTGTTTCGGTGCGCACCAGGCCTCTCAGGGAAATACCGGAGGACATTCCCCTTATCGCCTATCATTTTCTTTCCCTTTTTTGCACGGAACTTGGGTTGGGGCCGAAGAAATTTTCCGATGATGCTATACGGTTTCTCGTTTCCCGGCAGTGGAAAGGCAACGCCCGCGAACTGCAAAACCTGATAAAGAGGGCGGTGATCTTTTCAAAAAACGATCTGCTTACCCAGGAGGATTTCGGCAGCAGCGCCTTGGCGGTCGCCGTTTCCGAAGAGGCTCCTGAACTGTACGGGCTTGAGTACAAGGAGAGGCGGAAAAAGGTCCTCACGACATTCAACGTGGAATACATTACGCATCTTCTGCAGAGCACGGAAGGGAACGTCTCCCTTGCCGCCCAAACCGCGGGCATTGAGCGGCAATCCCTGCAGCAGCTCATGCGGAAGTACGGCATCAATTCGGGTGTATTCAGGAAGGATGCGGAGAAGAAATAGCCGTTGCCGGGGAAGATCAGGGAGTTGAGGAAGCGCGATCCATCTTTGCCAAGATGGAGCTGTCTATTTCATAGCCGAATTTCTGATTTGCCCGGCGTATGAACTGCCGTATTTCCATAAGTTCGGTCGTTTTGTTGAAAAAAATTCTGTGCGTCCCGTTGTCGGTCTCGATACATAAATTATATCGTGCCCGGAAGATCCCGACCAGTAGCCAGAAACCTATTCCCGTCATGACCCAAAGAATGACCGGCACCAGGGGGATTACAAGCTCTCCGGGTTTAGCCGGGGCTATGCCGCCCCCTCCCGCAAGCGCAAGAAAGGTTACGATTAAGCCGAACAGGCCGAGAAAAAGCAAGATAAAGCCCAGGAAGTATTGATAAAATGGATGATTTGCCTCTGTGTCGTAGCAAAGCTCGATCTGGCGAATCTGCTCCCTTTGAATCGTGAGGACCGGCCGGCCACCCTCGATTTTTATGATCTCGGTCGCGGAAATCTTCACCTTCGAGTACGTGAGCGAATTGCTGTCAGAGTCGCTAGCCAACAAGAGCCTCTTTTCTTGGAAAGCCCGCACAAGTATCGGGATGAAGTTACTTGTGCCCATCCGGGCAAACACTGAGCCGTTGTTCAAAAATAACCGTAACATTAAAGTTTCGTGACCGGCATAAGGGGCCGTAGCGAAATCGGGAAAATGTAATGGTTATTTCTTAACGGCCCCTAATTATACCGGATGGCAAAGGCGGTCTTGTCGCCCAGGGGCTGCTCCTCTGTCACCTGCACCTCCCGGACCTCGGCCTGGGGTGAGCCGAGGTGCAACCAGGCAATCATTTGCTCAACCTTTTCCGCCTCGCCCTCCAGCACGGCTTCCACCGTGCCGTCCGGCCGGTTTCGCACCCAGCCGCTCAACTCAAGGCCCCTGGCTTCCTTCTGGGCATAATCGCGAAAATAGACGCCCTGCACCAATCCCTCAATCCTGGTTACCACCCGTTTTCTTGCCATATATTGCTCCGCGCTCGTCTTGCATAATGATTCGATCATGGTCAGCGGCCGATAAGCCGCAGAAATTCATCCTCGGTGATAACAGTCAAGCCCAATTCCCTGGCTTTTGTCAACTTGCTTCCGGGGCTCTCCCCCAGGACAACATGGGTTACCTTGCGGCTGATGCCGGAGGCCACCTGGCCGCCCAGCTCCTTGATTCTGGCCTTGGCCTCATGCCGGGAAAGCCTGGCCAGCCCCCCGGTAAAAAGAAAGACGCTGCCTGTCAGTCCGCCGCCCCCCCCGGAGTCCGGTTTTTCCTCCTGAACGCGGACCCCCAAGGCCTCAAGCCGGGCCAGCATCTCCTGGACCGCCGGATCCTGAAAATAATCCACCAGGCTTGCGGCCACCTGTTCGCCGATGCCCTCGATTTGTAAAAAGTCAGCTTCCCCTGCCGACAAAAGACGGGCAAGGGAGGCGAAATGGCGGGCAAGGAGCTGGGCGGTTACTTCGCCCACATGCCGGATGCCGAGGGCGGCAAGGAATTTGGCCAGGGTGGGGGTTTTGCTCCCCTGAATGGCGCGCACCGCATTCTCCGCCGATTTTTCGCCCCAGCCGTCAAGGGCGGCCAGGGTCTCAACTTTAAGTTGATAGATGTCCGGGATGTCCCGGATCAGCCCCTGGCCGACAAGCTGCTCCACCGCTTTTTTCCCCAACCCCTCGATGTCCATGCCGCTCTTGCCGGTAAAGTGGATCAGCCCCCGGATCCGCTGGGCCGGGCAGTTGGGATTGGGGCAGCGGGTTATCGCCTCCTGTCCGGCCCGCACCAGCGAAAAGCCGCATTCCGGGCAGAGGGCGGGCATGGTAATGGGCTGCTCCTGGCCGGTCCGGTTTTCCTCCACCGGTTTGACCACCTCGGGGATAACATCGCCTGCCCGCTGCACCAAGACGGTGTCCCCGAGCATCAGCCCTTTCCGGCGCAGCTCGTCCTCGTTGTGCAGGGTGGCCCGGCGCACCGTGACTCCGCCGATTTGCACCGGTTCGAGGATGGCCACCGGGGTGATCGCCCCGGTCCGCCCCACCCCGAATTCGACCGCCACCAGCCGGGTGGTGGCCTGGGAGGCGGGAAATTTGGCGGCGATGGCCCAGCGCGGACTGCGGGCCTTGGCGCCCAACCGCTCCTGCAGGGCAAAGTCGTTGACTTTTGCCACCATGCCGTCAATGTCGTAGGCCAGCGCCGGACGTTGGCTCTGGAGCTGGGCGAATTGGCTGATCACCTCCGCGATGGAGTGGCAGAGATGGATCAGGGGATTGACCTTGAAGCCCAGGCTGCCGAGATAGGTAAGCAGTTCATGTTGATTCCGGCAGGGCAGGGCAATGGGATCGCTCACCCCATAGACGAAAAAATCAAGGGGGCGGGTTGCGGTTATTTTCGGATCAAGCTGGCGCAGGGAGCCGGCTGCACCGTTTCTTGGGTTGGCAAAAATGGGTTCTCCAGCTTTGGAGCGCTCTTCGTTGAGTTTCTTGAACTCCGCCAGGCCAATAAAGACCTCGCCCCGCACCTCAAGCCGCTTGGGAACCTCTCCCCCGTCCCGGGTCAAAAGCCGCAGGGGAATGGTCGGGATGGTTTTTAGGTTCAGGCTGATATCCTCGCCGACCAAGCCATCCCCACGGGTGGAGCCGAGGGCAAAGAGCCCCTCTTCATAGACGAGTTCAACGGCCAGCCCGTCGAGCTTCGGTTCGGTCATATAGGAGATCGGCGTTCTGCTCTGCAAAAAGCGGAAGAGCCGCTCTTCAAAATCCACCAGCGCTTCGGCGCCAAAGGCGTTTTCCAGGCTCAGCATGGGCACGGAGTGGGGTACCGTCTTAAACTGGGCAAGCGGCGTGCCCCCGACCCGCTGACTGGGCGAATCAGGGGTGATCAGCTCGGGATGCTGCTGCTCCAGGGCGAGCAGTTCCTGGAATAGCCGGTCGTACTCCGCGTCGGCAAGGATGGGATCGTCCAGCACGTAGTAGCGGTGGGCGTGGAGGTTCAGCTCCTGGCGCAGGGCCTGCAACCGTTGCCGGACCGCGTCTTTGCCGGCGTTGTTCAGCAAGGAGAGCCGGGCCATCAGGCAGGTTTTTTGAGGAGCTTGCCGCCCTTGGCGATATTGTCGTGCTGTTCCTCGTCCACAAAGATCAGGATGGAGTCCTCGGGTTTTTTGGTCACCTCGGCGATGACCCTGGTCACCCCGGCGCACATCTCCTCTTTTTGCTCCCTGCTCAACGTGCCCGCGAGGCGGATGCTTACATACGGCATGGCGGTTCCTCTGTTTTTGTTTTGGCTGCTCCCCGGCAGGGGAAGGTTTCTGCCAATATACCGTAGAACTCATAAAAAATGAAGAAAGAGAGTGGGGCCAGAATTTTTAAAGGCAGCGTGCAAGAAAAGCTCCCGCTTTCCTGCAAATATGACTAGATTGCGGGCTGGTGCGAGGAGGGAAAGAAATGACGCCGCTGATACTTGTGACCAACGATGACGGGGTTCGTGCCCCGGGCCTTGCCATTCTCGCCCTGGCTTTGCAGGGTATTGGCCGGATTGTGATTGTCGCCCCGGATCAGGACAACAGCGCGGCCAGCCACTCGCTCACCATGAAGCGGCCCCTCCGGGTAAAAGATCTTGGCCAGGATCGGTATTCCGTGGACGGCACCCCCACCGATTGCGTGACCCTGGCCATGGGCAGGATTCTGCCGCACAAGCCCCAGCTGGTTGTTTCCGGCATCAATCCCGGGCCGAATCTGGGAGACGATGTCAGCTACTCCGGCACGGTCTCCGCCGCCGTGGAAGGCACCATGCTCGGCGCGCCTTCCCTGGCCGTTTCCCTGGCAGGGGAAGAGCCCTTCTCTTTTGAAACCGCCGCCGCCTTTGCCGTAAAGCTGGCCAGGACCATTTTGGACAAGGGTTTGCCCAAGGACACCCTTCTCAACGTCAATGTTCCCAACCGCAGGCCGGAAGAGATACAGGGGGTGCGTTTTACCAGGCAGGGGCGGCGGGTCTATGATGGCGCCATCAAGGAAACCTTTGACCCGTGGGGCAGGCAGCATTACTGGATCGGCGGCGGCACGCCGTTGTGGGACGAGGGCGAAGACACCGATGCCCAGGCTATTCTCGCCGGGTATGTCTCCATTACCCCGCTGCATCTTGACCTCACCAACCACGCGGCTCTCAGGAAACTGGGGACGGAATGGGTCCTGACCATCTGAGGGGTTCTGCCTGAAGAGGTGTCCTGATTTCTGCAACCCCTCCACCCCGCCTCCTGGAGAGAGCCCTCGGAACTTATGGCTGGTTCCCCTCTTCCGCCTGGTCAATCAGGGCGCATTGCTTGAGAAAAGGAAGATCGCTTTCGGCGTGGATTTCCTGCAGGAGCTGGTCTGGGAGGTGAAGAAATTCCTCGGCCCGTTTGCGGGGGGCAAAAAAATTCTTGTTGAACGGCTCGATGAGGTTCAGGTGTTCCCATCTGGTAACATAATATTCAATAAGAGCCGGAAGTTCGGTGAAGATTGTCGCTTCCGGCTCGGGATCGCTGAAACTTGACTTCCGCAATTTGGCGGCGGACAGGGTCTGGGTTTCGTAGAAATTTTTTAAAAACATCAGTTCGGCCGGCATGCGCGCTTCGATGCCGAGCCTGGTTATCAGCCGCACCAGCCGGGCCATGATCCCCATGCCGAATTGTGCCACGGGAAAAGGCAGGTAGATCTCCCGGGGGGTTTTCAGTTTAAGGGCAGACTTGATGGTGAGGATGAGCTGGCTCAAGGCCACGGGGTTGGGATCGACAAAATTGAAGGTCTGGCCGGAAAACTCGGGCCGGTTGTCCAGCACATGGGAAATGAAATAGGGCAGTTTCCGGGCGCTGGAATAGGAATGCAAGGCCCCCTGTCTGGTAAAGAGCACCGGCATGGAGCGGTCGACAATGGCGAAAAACAACCGGTGAAAGCCCTGGATCTTGTGGTCGTGAGCGCCATAGACGATGCCCAGCCGGATCGTGGTGTAGTCAAGCTCCCCGACCTCGCGCATATGTTCGAGGGTCAGCTCGGCCATGAGTTTGGCCTTGGTGTAGTTGGGCAGGTTCGGGCTCAGGTCCAGGCGGTCATCTTCGCCCAGATCCCGGCCGTTTGGCATGACCGCGGCTGAACTCAGGTGGATGTAGGGGATGCCCAGTTCCTGGGCTGCCTTGGCCAGGTAGACCGTGCCCAGATAGTTGATTTCGTAGGCAAGCTGCGGGTCGCTGTCGATGGCGGCAATGGCGCAGTTGATGATAAAGGCGGGCTTGGCCTTTTCAAAATAGCGGCGGATGTCGTCCGGGTCGCGGAGGCTGAGTTTTTTGCTGTTGGGGGCAAGAACGTTGATCCTGCCTCCGGCCTGGGTTTTTAAGTAATACAGCAGGGCGCCGCCGATCAACCCCGAGCCGCCGAGGAGGACCCCTGTTTTTTCAGATACGGGTGGCGTCATGGCTCCCTTTTCGGGGATGGTGATTGATGAAGGCTGCCGGGTTTGTCAGGGATTTTTTCAGTGACAAGGGCAACGAGACACATTACTTACTAAGAGTAGCAACAAGGGCTTGACCCGTCAACAGGAAGCGCGTTTTCTTCCTTGCCGGCAGCCCTGGCACCGAGGGAAAAGAAAAGGGATGGCGGTTTATAAACGACAGGAAGTGCATGCGCTGCTCAAGGGGGTGGAGCGCGGGGAAACAGCCCCGGTCTATCTGCTGTTTGGCGAACGGTACCTCTGCCAGGAGATCGCCAATGACCTGATCTGCCGTCTGCTGCCCGATGAGAGCCAACGCCTGAACAACCTGAAGACCATCGACGGCGATCAGGAGGAGATGGGCGCCACCATCAATATGCTCAAGACCTACAGCCTGTTTGGCGCCAGACAGGTTATCCGGGTGATGGACTCCCAGATTCTCTACTCCAAGGTCGTGGCCAGCGCCCTCTGGGACAAGGCGCGCAAGGCCTGGGACGGGAAAGAGCCAAAAAAAGCCCTGCGGCATCTGGCCCAGATGCTGGCCCTGGCCGATCTTGCCCTGGCGGATTGGGAAAAAGAGGAGCTGGGCGGTTGTGCGCCGGGCCGCTGGCAGGAGCTGTTCGGTTTTGCCAAGCCGGAGGAGCTGGACTGGGTGGGGGAGGCATGTGCGGCAGGCGAAGGGAGCGGTGTCTCTGCGGCCGCGCCCAAGATAGACGGGGCCGAGCTGCTGACGGCTGCCCTGGAGGCGGGGATTCCGCAGGGCAACACCCTGATTCTGGTGGCCGAGGCGGCGGACAAGCGCAAGAAGCTCTTCAAGTATCTGGAAAAAAAAGGCGTGGTGGTTGATCTCTCCGTGGACACCGGGGTTAGCTCCGCGGCGCGCAAGGATCAGGACGGACTGCTCAAGGATATTGTCCAGCAGAGCCTGGCCCGGTTCGGCAAGAAACTGGAGCCGCGGGCCTTGCCGGTGCTGTTGGAACGGGTGGGCTTTCATCCGGTGGCCGTGGCCATGGAGACGGAAAAACTGGCCCTGTCCGTGGGCGAGGCCGAGACCGTCACCATGGACGATCTCAACGCCATGGTCGGCCGGACCCGGGAAGAGGCTCTGTACGAGTTGAACGAGGCCTTTGGCAATCATGATCTGGGTGCGTCGCTGACCATCTCCCATCGTCTCAAGGAAAACGGGGTGCATCCCCTCATCGTGGTGGCGGGGCTGCGTAATTTCCTGCGCAAGCTGCTGCTGGTGCGGGCCATTATCGAGCAGCCCGCCTCCGCCTATTCCGAGGGTGTCTCCTATGGCGCCTTCCAGAAAGGGGTTCTGCCGCAGCTGCAAGAGGGTCTTGGCCCGCAGCAGAAGGCGCTGGCTGGCCATCCCTTTGCCGTATACAAGAGTTTTCAGCAGGGTGAGCGGTTTACCCTGGCGGCCTTGAAACGGGCCAGAACCGGTCTGCTTACGGCGGAATACCGGCTGAAAGGCTCCGGTTTGCCGGAATATCTGATCCTGGAGGATTTTCTTTTTTCCGTTTTGCAACCCCCGGAACGGGCCAGGCAACACCCCGTGGCCGGATAGCTTTGCCAGGTAAAAAGTGGGGCAACGACCGTGCGGATTAAAAAAAGATGATTATCTTTACCAAACCGGCTTGGCTGGGATTGATTGCAAGGGAGCAGGAAAAGCATGGGCACCGCGGGCAGGGAGAGCGAAGGTTCGGTTGTCACCGAAAAAAAGCAGCAGACCAGGCGACCTTCCATGTACAAGGTGCTGCTGCACAACGACGACTATACCACCATGGATTTCGTGGTGATGGTGCTGGAAACGATATTTCATAAAAGCGCGGAAGAGGCCAACCGGATCATGCTGAATGTCCATGAGCACGGCCTGGGGGTGGCCGGGGTGTACCCGCGCGATGTGGCGGAAACCAAGGCGATTCTGGTGCATGACCTGGCCCGCAAGCATGAATATCCCTTGAAATGTTCCATTGAAAAGGCGTAACGGGTTTCCCGTGAGGAGCGCGAGATGATAAATGCAAAGTTGGAAATAGCCCTGGTGCGTGCCATCCGGGAGGCAAAGATCCGCCGGCACGAACATGTCACGGTGGAGCATATCCTCTACGGCCTGCTGGATGACGAGCTTGCTGCCAGGGCCATTGTGGTGTGCGGCGGCGATCCCGAGGGGATGAAGAAAAGGCTGGAGGATTTTTTCGCCACCAACCTGCCCATGGTCAAGGAAGGCATCCCCCACGACCCCGTCCAGACCCTCGGCTTCAACCGGGTCTTGCAGCGGGCCATTGCCCATGTGCAGAGCTGCGGCAAAAAAGAGGTGGATGCCGGGGATGTGCTGGCCGCCATCTTTGCCGAGGCCGAGTCCTTTGCCGTGTATTTCCTCCATTCCGAGGGGATCAGCAAGCTTGACGTGACCGAATATCTCTCCCATGGCCTGGAAAGGGAGGAAACGCCCCAGGAGGAAAAGAAGCCCGAGGAGAAGAGCGCTGAAAAAACCAAGGAAAACGAGGCGCTGGAAAAATACACCATCAACTTCAGCGAGCGGGCCGCCCAGGGGTTGATCGACCCGCTGATCGGCCGGACCATCGAACTCAAGCGGGTGATGCAGACCCTGTGCCGCCGGCGCAAGAACAACCCGCTGCTGGTGGGCGAGCCTGGGGTCGGCAAAACCGCCATTGCCGAAGGTCTGGCCCTGCAGGTGCATGAAGGCAAGGTGCCGGATCTGTTGCAGGGGGTGGAGATCCGGCTGCTCGACATGGGCGGGCTGCTTTCAGGCACCAAGTACCGGGGCGACTTCGAGCAGCGGCTCAAGGCGGTGATTTCCGCCGTGGAAAAAGAGCCGCATATCATTCTCTTCATCGACGAGATCCATACCATTGTCGGGGCCGGGGCCACCAGCGGCGGCAGCATGGACGCCTCCAACCTGCTCAAGCCCGCCCTCCAGGCCGGGTCGCTGCGCTGCATCGGTTCGACCACCTACGAGGAATACAAGAACTACATCGAAAAGGATAGGGCGCTGTCCCGGCGTTTTCAGAAGATCGACATCGAGGAGCCCAGCGTGGCCGAGACCTGCGCCATCCTGCAGGGGTTGCTGCCCCGCTACGAAGAGCATCACAACATCACCTACTCGGCTCCGGCGGTAAAGGCCACGGCGGAACTGGCCGGCCGCTACATCACCGACCGTTTTCTGCCGGACAAGGCCATTGACGTGCTGGATGAGATCGGCGCCGCCTTCCGTCTGGCCGCTGGCCCCAATGATAAGCGGCGGACCGTGACGGTGCGCGATGTGGAAAAGGTGGTCTCCCGGTTGGCCCGGATCCCGGCAAGAAGCGTCAGCGGCTCCGACCTGAGTCATCTCCGGGAGCTGGACACGGTGCTCAAAAAGAACATCTTTGGCCAGGACCACGCGATCAGCGCCCTGGTCACGGCGGTGAAGCGTTCCCGGGCGGGCCTCAAGCAGACCGAGGGCCCCACCGGCTCCTTCCTCTTTGCCGGACCCACCGGGGTGGGCAAGACCGAGGTGGCCAAGCAGCTGGCCGCGGCCCTGTCCGTGCATTTCGAGCGGTTCGACATGAGCGAGTACATGGAAAAGCATGCGGTTTCCCGGCTGATCGGCGCGCCTCCCGGCTATGTGGGCTTCGACCAGGGCGGACTGCTCACCGACGCCATCCGCAAGCATCCCTACTGCGTACTCCTGCTCGACGAGATCGAAAAGGCCCATCCGGACCTGTTCAGCATCCTGCTCCAGGTCATGGATCATTCGACCCTCACGGACAATGCCGGACGCAAGGCGGATTTCCGCAACGTGATCCTGATCATGACCACCAATGCCGGAGCCCGCGAGCTGAGCGAGCGACCCATCGGCTTTACCGGGGACAGCAAGGGGCGGAATGACCGGGCCGTGAAAAATCTTTTTTCGCCGGAGTTCAGGAACCGGCTGGACGCGACCATCACCTTCAACTCCTTGGATGGTGGGCTCATGGAGCGGATTGTGGACAAGATGATCGTGGAATTGCAGGCTCAGCTGGCGGAGCGCAAGGTGACCATCAGCCTCAGCAGCAGTGCCCGGACCTGGCTGGCGGCCAGGGGCTATGCGCCGGAATTCGGGGCGCGGCCGCTCAGGCGGCTTATCCTGCAGGAGGTGGGGGACGCCTTGACCGAAGAGCTGCTTTTTGGCCGATTGGCCAAGGGGGGCAGGGTGCGGATCGGGGTCAAGGGTGACAGGCTGACGTATATGTATGAAAGTAAGGGCAGGGAAACAAAGCAAGAGCGCGCCAAAAAGGGTGTACCTTTAAAATAATGCGAACTTTTTTGCCGGGGCAGTGTCTTGGCAAGAAGGGCTTTGGCGCATGGCAGAAAGGCTGCGGTGTGCTGTTTTTATATTTTGAAAGAAGGAGTAGAGGGAGGAATATTGAGCGTATGGGTGATGCAATGAAGTGGCGGAATTATTTCGTGGGCGGGTTGTGTCTGGTGGCGCTTGTTGCCTGTAATAGCCAAAAAAAAGAAACCAAGACCGCTGAGCAGGCTGCGGCCGGAGCGGACGCCGTGGTTCAGCAGGCTGCCGGACCCAGCCTCCCCATTCACGGGAAGGCCAAGGAAGTGCTCCATGGCGGCGGTTTTACCTATGTCCTTATTGGTGGCGAAAAGGGAGACATCTGGGTGGCGGTGCCGGAGACCACGGTTGCGGCGGGCGAACCGTGTGTTGTTGCCGAAGGGCAGGTCATGGAGAATTTTCCCAGCAAGACCCTGAACCGCACCTTTGCCCAGATTATTTTTTCCCCGGGGCTTGAAGGCAAAAAAGCGGAGACGGGCAGTGGACCCCATGGCGCAATGCCGGCAACGGGGGGTGGATCTTTTGGCGCAGCCATGCAGAAGGAAGACGGCGCCTCGGGCATGGCCGAAACGAGTCCGGGCAGCGGCAAGGCCGTGGTGCCTTTTGTGGACCTGAAGATTGCCAAGGCCACTGGCGCAAACGCCTTCACCGTTGCGGATCTTTTTGCCAAAGGTGCAAGCCTGAACGGCAAAAAGGTGAAGATCAAGGGGCAGGTGGTCAAGTTCTCTCCGCAGATCATGGGGAAAAACTGGCTGCATCTGCAGGATGGCACCGGCGATCCCTTGAAGAATACCCATGATCTGGTGGTCACCTCGGCGGACAAGGCGCAAAAGGGCGATGTCGTTACGGTGGAGGGAGTGCTTGCCGCGGACAAGGATTTTGGCTCCGGGTACAAGTATGATGTCATTGTTGAAAACGTGACCATCAGCCATTAACCGTTGCCCATGCGGGACATCCCTGCCAAGAGGATCGCCATCGTCGGCCCGGGCGCTCTGGGTTGTCTGCTGGCGACCGCTCTCTCTCGGATCAATGGGGAAATCTGGGTGCTGGACCATGACAGCCAACGGGCTGGACTGCTCCAGCACTCGGGTCTTACCCTTGACTCTGCCGGACATTGCGAACATTTTCCGATCCAGGCCACTGCCGATGCCAGTCGCATCGGACCGGTGGACCTGGTCTTGCTCTGCGTCAAATCCACGGCACTTGGCCGGACGCTTCCTTTCCTTCTTCCCCTGCTCACGGAAAACACCCTGCTGCTTGCCTGGCAAAACGGCATCGGTCATCTGCCGCTCCTGCTCGGGGCGGAGCTTCCCTGTCCCCTGGCCCTGGCGGTTACTTCCCTGGGCGCGCACCTGCTTGGGGTGGGGCGGGTTCGTTTCGGAGGGGCGGGAGCGACCAGCCTCGGCTTTCTTCGTGAAGCTTCCCGGGAAGCGAGGCTGGGTTTGGAGGAGGTCGCGGCACGGTTTCGCCTGGCAGGGTTGGAGGCGCGGGTTGAGGACGACATCCTGCCCCAGGTCTGGAACAAGCTGCTGGTCAATGTGGGGATCAATGCCCTTACCGCCATCCATGACTGCGAAAACGGCGTGCTTCTGGGCAATGGCGAGGCGCTGGGCATGATGCGGGCTGCCGTGCTGGAAGCGGCCAGCGTTGCCCGGGCCAAGGGGATTGGTGTTGACCCTGATCCGGTGGCCCGGACCATCGCGGTCTGCCGGACCACTGCGGCCAATATTTCCTCCATGCTCCAGGATGTGCGGCAAAACAGGCAAACCGAAATCGAGGCCATCAACGGCGGTGTGCTGGAAGAGGCGAGGCGGCTGGGGATTCCGGCGCCGGTCAACGCGGCGCTTTTTGCCGCGGTAAAGGGTCTGGAAAAAAGCTATCTGCCGGGATAAAGGACATCTTTTGCCGTGCTTTTGTCGCGATTCTCCTTGACAACTTCCTCTATTATAATAAAACTGCTAGACTTTGTGACGGCCGTGCTGCAGTCTGTTTTTTTATTGAAAATTATGAGGAGTGGGAATGTCAAACTATCTTTTTACCTCGGAGTCTGTTTCAGAAGGCCATCCGGACAAGGTTGCGGACCAGATCTCGGATGCCGTGCTCGACGCCATTCTTGCCCAGGATAAAAAGGCCAGGGTGGCTTGTGAAACCCTGGTAACCACGGGCATGGCTCTTATTGCCGGGGAGATCACCACCACCGCCTGGGTGGATATGCCCGCCGTGGTCCGGGAGACGGTGCGGGAGATCGGCTACAACTCTTCCGACATGGGGTTTGACTGGCAATCCTGTGCGGTGCTCACCAGCATCGGCAAGCAGTCTCCGGATATTGCCCAGGGCGTGAACGAAGGGACCGGCCTTGACCTGGATCAGGGCGCCGGCGACCAGGGGTTGATGTTCGGCTTTGCCTGTACGGAAACCCGGGTCCTGATGCCCATGCCCATCACCTATGCCCACCGGCTCATGAAGCGGCAGGCCGAGGTGCGCAAGGCGGGGCTTCTGCCCTGGCTGCGTCCCGATGCAAAAAGCCAGGTCACCATTGAATACGAAAACAAGAAACCCAAGCGGGTCGAGGCCATTGTTCTTTCCACCCAGCACTCGCCGGATATTGACTACGAGGATCTCAAGGCAGGGGTCATGGAGGAGATCATCAAACCCATAATTCCCGCAGAGATGGTGGACAAGAACACCAAGTACTTCATCAACCCCACGGGCCGTTTCGTTATCGGCGGCCCGGTCGGCGACTGCGGGGTGACCGGCCGCAAAATCATTGTTGACACATACGGCGGCATGGGCTCCCACGGCGGCGGCGCCTTTTCCGGCAAGGACCCCTCCAAGGTTGACCGCTCCTCCTCCTACATGGGCCGGTATGTCGCCAAGAACCTGGTGGCCGCCGGGATCGCCACGGAGATCGAGGTGCAGATCGCCTATGCCATCGGCATTTCCAAGCCGGTCTCCATCAACGTCAATTCCTTCGGCACCGGCAAGATCAGCGATGAGCGGATCAGACAGCTCATTGACGCGCATTTCGACCTGCGGCCCAAGGCGATCATCCAGCACCTTGACCTTTTGCGGCCGATCTATAAAAAAACCGCTGCCTATGGCCATTTCGGCCGGGAGCGGGAAGAGTTCACCTGGGAGCGCACCGACAAGGCCGAGGCCTTGCGGGCTGATGCCGGAATCAAGTAGCAAACGTCCAGCAGCACCGCATCTGCTTTGTCATCGGTCTGTCCGCATACCGTGTGTATAGCGGACAGACCTCTTTCGCGCATCTGCGGCACTGCTAAACGTTTACATTACAGAGATTGAGCCATGTTTTCCGTTCCTGGGGAACGATTACATCAAACATGCATGACCAGCCCGCGCCAAGGCGCAGTCAGGAGGAAATAACGATGAAGGCACCAGCAAAAAAAGCACCAGCAAAGAAGGGTCCGGCCAAAAAACAGACCGATTTCAAGGTTGCGGATATGAGTCTGGCTGATTGGGGCCGCATGGAAATCCGAATCGCGGAAACCGAAATGCCCGGCCTCATGGCCCTGCGCGAGGAGTTTGGTAAGAAGAAGCCGCTCAAGGGCGCGCGGATATCCGGTTCCCTGCACATGACCATCCAGACCGCAGTGCTGATCGAGACCCTGGTTGCCCTTGGCGCCCAGGTGCGTTGGGCCTCCTGCAACATCTTCTCCACCCAGGACCACGCCGCCGCCGCCATTGCCGCGGCAGGCGTCCCGGTCTACGCCTGGAAAGGGGAAAGCATCGAGGAATACTGGTGGTGCACGGAAAAGGCCCTGACCTGGCCGGACGGCAACCCGCCCAACATGATTCTCGACGACGGCGGCGACGCCACCCTGCTGGTGCACAAGGGCGCCGAGTTCGAGAAGGCCGGCAAGGTGCCTGTGGCCAAGAAAACCGACAACGAGGAGTGGCAGGCCGTGCTGGCTGTGCTCAAGCAGGACTTTGCCGCGGATAAAAAGAAGTGGACCACTGCGGCCAAGGCCATCCACGGCGTGACCGAAGAGACCACCACCGGGGTGCATCGCCTTTACCAGATGGAGAAGGGCGGCAGCCTGTTGTTTCCGGCCATGAATGTCAATGACTCCGTTACCAAATCCAAGTTCGACAACCTCTACGGCTGCCGCGAGTCGCTGATGGACGGCATCAAGCGCGCCACCGACGTGATGGTGGCCGGCAAGCTCGCGGTGGTTCTCGGCTACGGCGACGTGGGCAAGGGCTGCGCCCAGGCCTTCCGGGGTTTGGGTGCCCAGGTGTGGGTCACCGAGATCGACCCGATCTGCGCGCTCCAGGCGGCCATGGAAGGCTACCGGGTAATGACCATGGAAGAGGCCGCATCCCATGGCGACATCTTTGTCACCTGCACCGGCAACGAGAAGGTCATTACCCACGCCCATATGAAGGCCATGAAGGACGAGGCCATTGTCTGCAATATCGGCCATTTTGACTCGGAGATCGATGTTGCCTCCCTGCGTAAATACACCTGGGAGAACATCAAGCCCCAGGTCGATCATATCCTTTTCCCAGACGGCAAGAAGATCACCCTGCTGGCCGAAGGCCGGTTGGTGAACCTGGGCTGCGCCACCGGCCACCCGAGCTTCGTGATGTCCGCCTCCTTCACCAATCAGGTGCTGGCCCAGATCGAGCTTTTCAACAATGCCAAGAAGTACCAGAAAAAGGTCTACGTGCTGCCCAAGGTGCTGGACGAGAAGGTGGCGCGGCTGCATCTCAAGAAGCTCGGCGTGCATCTCACCGAGCTTTCCAAGGCCCAGGCCGAGTATATTGATGTGCCGGTGGCTGGCCCCTACAAGGCGGACCATTACCGGTATTGATTTTTAGAAAACCGTGGATGTGACAGGGGCGCCGGGATTCCGGCGCCCTTTTTTTTTAAGTTGCATTGATCCCCCTGTTTGGTGCTACCATAAGCGAGGAGGATTATGCTGATGGCGCACCCTGCCGAAACCCTGCAAGAAGATGCGGTCCGCGAGCTCATCGCCAGGCATGCCGGGCCGGAACGGGTTCCCGCCCGCTTCAAGATCATTACCGACACCAGCGACTTCTTCCGGGTAGAGTACAACGATGTGGTGATCCTCGGCGCTGTTCCTTACTGGGTCAAGCGCTATGAAAAGGAAGGCCGCTTTGGCATCGACGACGAACCGAAATATTGGGTCCGCCGGGCCATCAATCTGAACACCGGCGCCACCAAAATCCTCAAACTGGTCTTCCACGAGCAATTTGAGACCACGGTGGGCGAGGTGACAATCATCTGCTTTCGCAGCCCGAAAAAAGAGGCGCGGATTCTCGATCTGGTCGCCGGGCACAAAAATTTCATGCACGGCCACTGGGTTCTCGACGCGGCGGGCAACATCGTCCGCATTCTGGAGTTCATCCGCGGCCCGCGTTTCGACGAGGTTGTGGCAGGCTACGGCGCCGACCATCACGACTACTTCCATCGCTACTTTCCCTCGGTTCTGGATCAATACCTCGAGCTGGTCCTGGCCATCAAGCTCCTGCACGATCACGGCGAAAAACATGGCGACATCCGGCGCGACCACATCCTCTGGGACGTGGACACCAAAGTGAACCGCTGGATCGATTTCGACTACAACTACCAGCATGGCGAATCCATGTTCGGCTTCGACCTGCAGGGGCTGGGCAACATCCTCATCTTTCTCGCCGGCCGCGGCGATGTGCTGGTGGCGGACCTCCACCGCAACCAGCGGGAACTCTTCGACACCCTCTGGGGCGAGGATCTGAGCATCGCCTACAAAAACCGGGTGGCCAACCTCAAGAAGATCTATCCCTACATCCCGGACTCCTTAAACCGGGTGCTACTGCATTTTTCCTTCGGCGCGAACATCTTTTACGAAACCACCGACCAGCTGCTGGACGACCTGGCCAGGGCGCGGGCGGACATGGTTTCCCTCACAGGGAGGCAGACATGAGCGAAAATGATTTCGGCGATCTGCGCCGCAGGGACACGGAACGCCACCTGCTGGCAGCGGTGGACGAATCCGACAACTCCAAACGGGCGGTGATGTTTCTGGCGGATTTTTTCGGTGATTCCCGGAATGTTTTTGTCACCCTGCTCTCCATCATCCCCGAGCCTTCCGAGGATTTCTTCCCCGGCGAGGCGGAACGCCAGGCGTGGCTGAAGGAAAAAGAGGCGGGGATGCAAAAACACCTGGCCGGTTACAAGGAAATCCTCCTTGGCGCGGGCTTTCAGGCTGGCCAGATTGAGACCCGCCTTTCCATCCGGCCCTGCACCTCCATCGGCGACGCCATTCTGGAGGAGCAGGAAAAGCTGCGCTGCTGCATTATCGTGGTGGGACGCCGGGGCATCTCCCACAGCGAGGAGTTCGTTTTCGGCTCCACCTCCAGCAAGATCCTGCACCATGCCAAACACTGCGCGGTGATGGTGGTGGAATAACAGCTAGACGCTGCGTGGGGCGATTTTTGGCTGGTTCATGGCCGCGCCGACTGAAGCCACCGGGCAAAGGTCCGGCCGCTGATTTCCCGGGCGAGCAGGCTCTCAAGGAGCGGCTCGACAAGGGCGCGTTCGTCCGGGGCGATGAGGAAGCCGGGAAGGGGTGCGGTGGGCTGTCCGTAACCGTCAGCCTGTCCGGTGTTCAGCCCTGCCAGCAATTCCACCATGGTGGACCAATATCCGCCGCTATCCAGATGTTCGATATATTGCAGCAGCACGGTCGCCCCGGCGAGATACCCCGGCGGCATCTCTGCCGCGCCGCTTGCGGCGCAGGGGTCCAGGGAGGCAAAAAGCCTGCAGCCAAAGGGACGCACCGGGTAGATAGTGCAGCTTTTCTCCGAGAGAAACGGGCAGGGGCGCAGGTCCCAACTTTCTGCCTCTTCCACAGCTTCGCCTCGGAGATGGGCGGCGACGAAGGTGTTGGTGGTGCACTGCGCTGTCCGATCCGTCCGGCTTGTCGTCGGCTGAAATGCGGGGCCGGCCAGCTCGGAGCGGCGATCCGCCGCAGCCAGAAAGGCCAGAATCCCAGCCCCTTCCAGGCTGGTCATGGTGAGACTCCGGGTGCAGCAGGTGGCGCACCCCTTGCGGCAGGAAAAGGCGAAGGTTCCGGCCCATCCGGCAAAGGCGTCATAGAGTGCGGAGAGCAGCAGCTCTTGGATCACGCGGGGAATCATCCTTACTCCTGCGCCAGGGAGATATCCCCGGAGATGACGGTGTGACTTTGCCCCTGGCCGTCCCGGATATGGAGGAGCCCCTCTTCGTCCGGGCCAAGGGAGATGCCGGTGATGATCCTCCCTTGGGTGTTCATCCAGGAGACCTGCCTTCCGGCGTGGATATCCCGCCGCCGCCACTCGGTCAGGATGGAGGGGAAATCCCCCTGTTCCAGCCGGGCCACCACGAGGTCCAGTTCGGCAAGAATGGCCGCGAGCAGGGGGCCGCGTTCGTAGGCGAGGCCGGTTTCAGCGAGCAGCGAGGTGGCCTTGGCGCGCAGCTCGCCGGGAAACGCCTCCGCCGGGGTATTCACGTTGAGGCCGATGCCGATCACCGCCGCAGTCTGCCCGGCTCCGGCCACAGCCTGGGTTTCCGTAAGGATGCCGCCGCATTTTTTGCCGTGCAGGAAAAGATCGTTGGGCCATTTCAGCCCAGGCTGGCATTGGGTATGGCTTTCCAGCCCCTTGCACAGGGCAAGGCCTGCGGCCAGGGTGAGCTTGGGGAAATCCGATGGGGCAAGACGCGGGCGCAGGATCAGGGAAAAATAGAGACCGGTGCCGGGCGGCGAATGCCAGGTTCTGCCCGCAAGGCGGCCTCGTCCGGCGCTCTGGCTGTCGGCCACGATCAGGGTGGAGTCCGGAGCGCCGGTGTTGCTCAGGGCCAGGGCGAGATCGTTGGTTGAGCCGGTGGAGGTGAAAAAGTGGACCGGGTACCGGCCCAGCTCGCCGGTACGAATCATGGTTTGCCAGAGATCGTTAGGCATGATGTATTGACGGCTTCTTTTTAAGATTTTTAGATTTTGCTTGCCAAGCAATCTCAGCAGCCAGAGGTATTTGCTTTATCCTTCTGTTCATTTCTTTGCTTGCCCAAAGAAACGAACCAAAGAAAGGGCACCCTGTGTCTCTTGTCCCGCCGAAGGCGGGATGCCCTGTGCTCCTCGATGCTGCCGGGAGTTTGCAAACTCGGCTTCGCCTCAAACAGTGCAAACTCCTTTTCGGCAGCCTCTCCGGTGCTCGGCTGCGGGCCAATGGGATTTTGACTGCATATGAAAACAAAGGACTTAGCTGAGATTGCTTGGTAAGCAGATTTCAGTTTGTGGTGCTTTAAGCCGCCAGTTTTTTGGCGATTTTGGCAACGTGTTGGCCCTGAAACCGGGCGCCGGCAAGCTCATTCTCGCTTGGGGCACGGCTGCCGTCACCCCCGGCGATGGTGGAGGCGCCATAGGGGGAGCAGCCGGTGATTTCCGTCGAGGTCATCTGGCCCTGAAAGGTGTAGGGCAGGCCGACGATGACCATGCCTTGATGGAGCAGGGTGGTGTGGAAGCTTAAAATCGTGGATTCCTGCCCGCCGTGCTGGGTATTGGAACTGGCGAACACGCTGCCCGGTTTGCCCACCAGAGCGCCCTTTACCCACAGACCTCCGGTGGCATCAAGGAACTGCCGCATCTGCCCGCACATGTTGCCAAAACGGGTGGGGGTGCCGAAGATGACCGCATCCGCCGCGCCCAGTTCCTCCACCGTGCAGACGGGCACCTGGGCCTGCTGCTTCTGCGCCGCTGTCGCGCCCATCTTCTCCAGCACCGGATCAGGGAGCGTTTCCGGGACACGGCGCAGAACAGCCTCTGCGCCCTCGACCAAGCGAACCCCTTCCGCGACAGCCTGCGCCATTTTGTAGATGTGGCCGTACATTGAGTAATACACGATGAGTACCTTCATGGGGACACCTCCTTGGGGTGTTGTTTATGCATGCAGTGGTAGTGGTAGGTCGGGTAGAGCAAAGCGAAACCCGACACAGGCTTAGGCCGCCGGACTCGGCGATTTCAATTGTCGGGTTACGCCCTGACGGGCTAACCCGACCTACGGGCTGACCACTTGTCCTCTTTTTGTAGCTTTAACGTGGAATTAACCGGCTCCGCGCTTTTGCGGAGTCCGGGTTGAATGTCGGGTTAGGCGAAATGCGTGATGTCAAGACCTGTCCCTTATTTGTGATTTGTGAGTGGCATTATTATGATTTGTTATTGTGGAAGCTTCATTTTTGCCCCCAACCACTGCAAAGCCAGCTTGCAAGCAGGGTTGCTCTCATTTTTAATGAGGAACTCAAATTTTGTGACGCTAGATGAATATTGAATAGGGAATTCGTCGCTTGGGATTTGGCTAGGCGGTTGATTCTCTTCTGCGTGGAACCAAGGGTTGTTCTTCTCAAAAATCAGGATTAAATCTGGGCTTAAATTTTTGAGGCTTTCATTAATTGGTATCGCGCCAATCCTTCTCCGCAACTGAAATGACAAGCTATCCATTGCGCAGAGATGGCCTGTGTTGTATTTAACGCCAAAGGCGTTATATCTGTTGTCTGCGCTGCCATGCCTCTCTAGTTCGTCTATGAAGTCCGGGATAGAAAACTTTATTAAATGGTGTGATACGCTAGCCTCAACCTGAATGCTCTGGTGTGGCATTATGTCGAGGTCGGCAAGTGAAGTGTCGATTTTGCATGCGGCCTCAAAGAGCTTTTTTATCGGGTGAGATTTAAATTTTTTGACACCCTCGCCATTCATTAATAGGAAAGCCTTTAAGTATTTCTCTATCGCTTGTGCTGCTGCCCAGTAAAATCCACGTGGCAGTCCCTTTTGTGCTAGCAGACGGGACATCAGATAATCCTGATCGCCAGGTACCACAAAAGACTCGTAAATGACATCAACAACGTTGCATTCGGCGCTTGACTGGATGTGCTCAGGCATGCGTTTGAAGTGGGCTATTTGTTCGCTCATGTCGAAGCTATAAATGAAGCCCATTCTGTCTTTTTCTGAGTTCAAGTCGCGCTCTTTTTCTGGTCGGGAAAAGCCTAACAAGTGGTAGGTCGGGTAGAGCAAAGCGAAACCCGACATGGGCTTAGGCCGCCGGACTCGGCGATTTCAATTGTCGGGTTACGCCCTGACGGGCTAAACTCGACCTACGGGCTGACCACTTGTCCTCTTTTTGTAGCTTTAACGTGGAATTAACCGGCTCCGCGCTTTTGCGGAGTCCGGGTTGAATGTCGGGTTAGGCGAAATGCGTGATGTCAAGACCTGTCCCTTATTTGTGATTTGTGAGTGGCATTATTATGATTTGTTATTGTGGAAGCTTCATTTTTGCCCCCAACCACTGCAAAGCCAGCTTGCAAGCAGGGTTGCTCTCATTTTTAATGAGGAACTCAAATTTTGTGACGCTAGATGAATATTGAATAGGGAATTCGTCGCTTGGGATTTGGCTAGGCGGTTGATTCTCTTCTGCGTGGAACCAAGGGTTGTTCTTCTCAAAAATCAGGATTAAATCTGGGCTTAAATTTTTGAGGCTTTCATTAATTGGTATCGCGCCAATCCTTCTCCGCAACTGAAATGACAAGCTATCCATTGCGCAGAGATGGCCTGTGTTGTATTTAACGCCAAAGGCGTTATATCTGTTGTCTGCGCTGCCATGCCTCTCTAGTTCGTCTATGAAGTCCGGGATAGAAAACTTTATTAAATGGTGTGATACGCTAGCCTCAACCTGAATGCTCTGGTGTGGCATTATGTCGAGGTCGGCAAGTGAAGTGTCGATTTTGCATGCGGCCTCAAAGAGCTTTTTTATCGGGTGAGATTTAAATTTTTTGACACCCTCGCCATTCATTAATAGGAAAGCCTTTAAGTATTTCTCTATCGCTTGTGCTGCTGCCCAGTAAAATCCACGTGGCAGTCCCTTTTGTGCTAGCAGACGGGACATCAGATAATCCTGATCGCCAGGTACCACAAAAGACTCGTAAATGACATCAACAACGTTGCATTCGGCGCTTGACTGGATGTGCTCAGGCATGCGTTTGAAGTGGGCTATTTGTTCGCTCATGTCGAAGCTATAAATGAAGCCCATTCTGTCTTTTTCTGAGTTCAAGTCGCGCTCTTTTTCTGGTCGGGAAAAGCCTAACAAGTGGTAGGTCGGGTAGAGCAAAGCGAAACCCGACATAGGCTGGGCGGCGAACTCGGGGATCTCAATTGTCGGGTTACGCCCTGACGGGCTAACCCGACCTACGGGCTGACCACTTGTCCTCTTTTTGTAGCTTTAACGAGTCTGTAGAAAAACTCGATTTCAAATGGTTCGCCGAATGAGGGCGGATTGATTTTTTCGCCGCCTCCGAACTTTGCCAGAACCCGCTTTATTGTCAAACAGTTTCAGCTTTTCCCCGCTGATCATGCAAAACTCGGCCCGTATCTCGCCACTTTTTTTAGATTATGGACGATGCAGAACAAATTCCACTGGATGTTCACCTTTGTTTTACCCCGCAAGGTAAAACGGTCCAATCCCATGATGTGGCAGATATTGGCAAAGGGCGGCTCAGCGATGGCAACCCGCATGCTGTACAGGGCACGGCCTGCGGTGGAGTCAATCTTTCGCTTCATCTTTTCGGTGAAGGTCTCCTTTCCCTTGGCGGATCGACCATGGAAGTAGGCCACCTGCCTGATTTTCGTCCGCTCGGGATGCCGGAGGCATTGCGTGCGGAGCTTGCAGGGAAGGCAAGCCGACTCCGGCCCCTTGAATTTGGTCGCCAGAAAATTTCTTACCGCGACATTGTTGCCGCTGCGGTACAGGCGTTTTCCTGCCGGGCAAACGCAATAGCTCAGATCTTCGGGAAAAACAAAATCGGCGGTTGAAAATAAGCCGCTGCTTCTTCCCGCCAGTTTCGCCCGCTCTTTACGGTGTCGCTCCCTGTACCGGTCGGCATCCACAAAACGCGGGTCACGTTTTCGGAAAAGGTTATCCGCCACATAGGCGTCAATCTCGCTGGTAAACAGCATCTTCATGTTCTCTTCCGTGTGAAAGCCGCTGTCTGCCGCAAGCTTCGTTTCCGTGAAAATATTCTCGTTCTTGCCGATGGCCTGGAAGTTCTCCCTGGTTCCGTCCACCATGGGCTTCAGCAGATCATGCTCCTGGGCCTCGCCGAACGCCTCGGCATGCACGATGATCTGGTGCTTGCCGTCCACCGTGGTCACCCCGTCGTAGCCCTGGATTATCCCGTGCGAGGTTTTCATCTTGGCCGACTCGTTGTCCGTGATGTTGCTCTTCTTCGGCTTGCCGGTTTTGCCCGGTTTGTCGTCGTTGTCTTTCAGCCACTCCCTGATTTTTCTGGCCCGCTGCCGCAGGGTTTCCACATACTGTTCTTCCCTGGCAACGATATCCTTGTCCGTCTGCTTGCGGTCCTGTTCCCGGTGGGTGGTGATGATATGCCCTATGGCCTTCTCCAGCTTGGCCGCCTTTTTCTCGAAATCCGCCCTGGTGCCGCTCCATTCCTTGCTGGCGTTCGAAGGCATCTTGCAACCGTCGATGGCGAACATCTCCTTGCCGATCAACCCCAGATCGTCGCAGACCAGCAGCACATCTCGGAACAGGTGGATGATTTCCTTGTCCATGGAGGAGATGAAATCGGCAATGGTGGTGAAATGGGGCCGGGTGTCGGCGGACAGGGCCATGAAGATCACATTCTCCCGGCAGGCCTGCTCGATCTTCCTGCTGGAGACAATGCCCCGCGAGTAACCATAGAGCACAATCTTCAGAAGAATCCTGGGATCATAGGCAGTGGCGCCGGTCTGATCATTGCCGAAGCGGGCGTCGAACAAGGAAAGGTCAAGCTCGTGGTCGATGAGGTGATTCAGGGAGTATTCGAAGGTGCCGGGCAGGATCTGCTTGGCGAAGTGGACGGGGATGAACTTGCCCTGGGCGTATGAGTAAGGTTTGTACCGTGCCATTGCAATATCCTTTGCTGTGGTTAACCGGTTTCCTTCTTGGATATTGCAGGCATTATACAACAATCAGATGTGCAAATACAGTCGAAATTACAATAAGTTAAGTTTTCCTACAGGCTCAACGTAGAAGTAACCGGCGCCGCGCGAGGCTGCTCATGAAAAAGCAACCCTGCCTATTCGGCGTCCGGTTGACTGCCGGGTTGGGCGACATTGGCTAACCAATGCGATTAGGAAACGATATTTCCAACACAACGCACCCGACATCGGTTTTGAATGGCCCATGAAGTTCTCCGGGAGGCCGGCTAGCATAGTGTCCTGTTTCCAGCCACATTTCAAATGCTTTGTCATAAAGGCGGCCACTGATGATGAATACTTCTTCAGGGTAGAGATGCGCCTTGCCGCCGAAGGCTGTGGTATCCGCACCCGAAAGAAAGCGGGTCAATTTCGTGTACTCACCTGTCTCTTCGTCAATACTCAGGGTCAGTTCCTCGGCCATGCCCTCCAGTCCTTTGACGGGCGCCCAGCTTTCCCGTGCTTGTGAAGTCAATACGTTCCAGTAGGTGGTAGTGGACTTGGTCATGTATTACTCCGCTGAGTCTGGTGAAGGAACAATTATGTCGCCCAACAAGTTATTCTACGGATCTGGCTATCATGATTTTCGGCATGATAGCCAGAAATATACGCGAAAATGGTCCGGCATCCTTGCCGTCTCTCAAGATTCTATGCTGAATCAAGGCGGAGAAGCAATCAAAAACCGGTCAGGTCGTCTTGTTCCTTAATGTCTCAACGCTGTTGGTAGATTCATTTTTTGAGGAACAGATGAGCAAGGGTGCATCTGAGTTCAGGAGGCTTGCCCGTATGCAAAGGACAAGAAGAAGGTGTTTAAGCAGCTTTACCGTGAGCCTTCAGCACCGACAATGCCTCCGGGTCATGATCCAGCAAGACCAGAGCGCTGCTGACAGCACGGCTGGGCAACAAGCTGCCGCTTTCGTATTTCTGGAAAGCCCGCGGGCCACCGCCGATCAGAATGCCCGCCGCTTCCTGGGAGAGATGAAGTTTCTTCCGGATACGACGAATTTCCTCCGGCTCAAGCAGCCCTTCACTGCGAGCCTTGAGGAGATTCAACATTCGGTCGGAAACCTTCATATCCTCCCCGGTATGAATACTCTCCTCTGATTGGTCACAATACCAACCTGGCATATCGAAAGTAATGCTCTTCTCTTTGTAGGTAAGAGTCATGGGGCGTACTCCGCGATACATCGGCGTCCCCGTTTCCGGACAGAGAGGATTAGTCATGGTTTATCTCCTTGAACGACAGCAGCAAAAACTCGGTTACGGCATCGGCGGTAAACTTCACATACAGCAGACCCACCGGAGACGGGACATGATACACGTCCTGCCATAACCGGGAATCAGCATAAGCCGTCATCGATTTATAGAAATGGCCTCGTTGCATCATCTGGATTGTGGCCACAATCTCGGCGCGTCCGTATCCAAGCGCGGCTGCACTGCGAAGCGCTGTGCCTGTAACGGCAAGCCTTTCAGTACTGGCAAAGGTGGCCTTAAACGCATCAAGATCGTATGTCGGTTTCCGTTTTTCGGCCATGATAATTTTTACACCTTAATGGTGTAGATTGCAAGGTAAACGTTCTCCAGATCTCAAGACCGGCCAAGCCGGTCAGGTTGCCCAACTCTTCATTCAAAATCCAAGCTCACCGGGCAATGGTCCGACCCCAACACCTCCGGCAAAATCCCCGCCGCTTTTACCCTTCCAGCACTCTTCTGATCCACGCAGAAATAATCGATCCGCCATCCGATGTTCCTGGCCCTGGCGTTGAAGCGGTAGCTCCACCAGGTGTACTGGCCCGGCTCCTGGTTGAACATCCGGAAGGTGTCCACGAACCCGGCCGCTAGAAACTGGTCCATCCAGGCGCGCTCCTGCGGGGCAAAACCCGGATTCTTTTCGTTCTGCTTGGGGTTGGTCAGGTCGATCTCCTTGTGCGCCACGTTGAAATCCCCGCAGATCACCACCGACTTTTGCTTGGCCAGGGTTTGGGCAAAGGCGAGCAGGTCGTTGTTGAACTGGAGCTTGTAATCCATGCGCACCAGCCCGGGCTGGGAGTTGGGGAAGTAGGCGTTGACGAAGAAGAAGTCGCTAAACTCCAGGGTCAGCACCCGCCCCTCGTAGTCGTGGTCCTTGTGGTCGATGCCGTAGATTACTGAAATCGGTTCCTCCTTGCTGTAGGTGGCCACCCCGGCATAGCCCTTTTTCTGGGCGGAAAACCAGTAGGCAATGTAGCCGGGGATGTTTTTGATCGTTTCCGGCAGCTGCTCCGGCTGGGCCTTGATCTCCTGGAGCGCCACCAGGTCGGCGTCCAATCCGGCGAGGATCTCGACAAAGCCCTTTTTTTCCACGGCCCGCAGGCCGTTGACATTCCAGGAGACGAATCTCCGCATACCATCCTCGGTTGTTTTTTTGACCTGCTTCGGCACCTTCCGCGGCGTCACCCTGATCCGCGGGCAATACTGGGCGATGACGCAGCGGTCGCAGTGGGGACCCACCGGCTTGCAGGTGCCCTGGCCAAAGGCCACCAGGGTGGAGTTGATGGTCAGCCAGTACTGAGGTGGCAGCTTTTTCCTTAGCGCCATCTCGGTTTCAAGAGGGGTCTTGGTTTGCACATAGCCCCAGATGTTCATGATCCGGTGCACATGGGTGTCCACGCAGATCGCCGGTTTCTTGAAGGCCACCGCCACCATCAGGTTGGCGGTTTTCCTCCCCACCCCTGGCAGCCGGGTGAGGGGTTCGACCTCATCGGGAATTTGGTTGTTGAACTCTCTTTCCAGCACCCCTGGCAGCCGGGCGAGAAACCCGGCCTTGTTCTTGTAAAAACCCACCGGGAAGATCAGCTTGGCCAGCCGCTCTTCGCTCAAACCCGCCAGGGCCGTCAGGTCCGGCGCCTCCTTGAACAATTTGGCCGCGGCCTTGGCTGTGGTTTCATCCTTGGTCCGGGCCGAGAGGATGGTGGCCACCAGCACCTTGTACGGGTCCTTGGTCTGCACGGCAATGAGATCGACAATGGGCGCCGCATACCCCGCGACCTCCTTGCCGAGTATTTGCAGAACCTTTGACAGGGGAAATTCCATTGGATATTCCTTGGGGAAATGGTGCGCAATGCCATGGCAAGGTTGCAGGCTGGAGAAGTTTTATCCTGACGCCACATCGGCAACGCGGGAAGCATACCGAAAATATTTGGAAATAGCCACAGCCACACGCAGGGAAAGGCCTCTGTCTGCCGCAGCCGGGGCATCGGGAAGGTTCGATTCCCCTTGACCGGCGCCGGTTTTGCGGTATGGTTATCAGATTGCTTTTTCTCTCGCTGCTCAAGGCAGAGGGCGTTTCTCTGGTCGGTCAACAAGGGATGGATCGTGAAAAAACATCTTAACCTGCTCCGGGAATTTTCGGTCCCGCTGCTTGCCGGGGTCGTGGCCGCCCTGATCTGGGCGAACCTGGCGCCGGAAGGCTACCGCCAATTCAACCACGCGCCCTTGCTCGGGCCGCTCAGCTTTCATTTCCTCACCAATGAATTGTTCATGGTGCTGTTTTTTGGCATGGCCGCCGCGGAGATCACCCAGAGCTGTCTGCCGGGCGGCGACCTCCACCCCCTGCGCAAGGCGGTGAACCCCCTGCTGGCAACACTGGGCGGGGTGGCCGGTCCGGTGATCGTCTACCTGAGTCTCAATGCGGTGGCCGGCGCCCCCTCGCTGCATGTGGGCTGGGGCATTCCCACCGCCACCGACATAGCCTTGGCCTGGCTGGTCGCCAGCCTGGTTTTCGGCAGGCGCCATCCCGCCGTCGCCTTCCTCCTGCTGCTGGCCATAGCCGATGACGCCATCGGCCTGGCCATTATCGCGGTCTTCTATCCGGACCCGCTGCACCCTCTTGCCCCGCAATGGCTGGGGCTTACCCTGTGCGGTATGCTCGTGGCCTTTCTGCTGCGGCGGGGCAAGGCTGCCAGCTATTGGCCCTATCTTGCCCTCGGCGGCGGACTCAGCTGGGCCGGCCTGTTCAAGGCCCATGTCCATCCGGCCCTGGCCCTGGTTTTCATCGTTCCCTTCCTGCCCCATCCGCCACGGGAACACAAGCATCTCTTCGAGGAAGATCCCAGGGATCTCTCCCCCCTGGCCAGCTTTGAGCACGAATGGAAGGTGGTGGTTGATTTCGGCCTGTTCATGTTCGGTCTGGCCAACGCCGGGGTGGAGTTCGCCGCCATCGGCGTTGCAACCTGGCTGGTCCTGGCCTCTCTTGTCATCGGCAAGACCGGCGGCATATTCGGCCTGGGCTTGCTGGGCAGGAGACTCGGATATCCGCTGCCTGCGCAGGTCGGCAAAAAAGAGCTGCTGCTGGTGGGGATGATCGGGGGGCTCGGTCTGACGGTGGCCCTGTTCGTGGCGGGCGAGGCGTTCACCGACCCGCTCATCCAGGGCGCGGCCAAGATGGGCGCCTTGCTCAGCGCCGGGTGCGGAGTGCTCGCTTTTATTGCCGGGCGGTTGCTGCAGGTGCGGCGCAGGTCATGATGACCTCGGCCTGTCCTGCCGGCCCCCCATTTTTTCTTGACATGTTTGGCCCCGCCATTGTAAGCACAATGGACTCTTTTCTTGATTCGCCGTCTTGTTCCGGGTCGAAGCGCGCCGGGACAGGGAGAACCTTCTTCAGGCAGAAACCACCCCTATGCACCAACAAAACCCGAAAAAACAGCGCGGCTTTTCCCTGATGGAACTGTTGATCTCCATGGTCATTCTCGCGCTGCTCGCCTCCCTGATCGGCCCCAAGTTTTTTGGCAGACGGGGCAGGGTCCAGCAGAAGACGGCCAGGACCCAGATCGGAATGCTCATGGCGGCCATGGCCGCCTTCCGGCTTGATGTGGGCCGCTATCCGACCCAGCAGGAAGGGCTGACCGCCCTGGTGACCAATCCGGGGAGTGAGCCGGAGCTGGATAAGTGGAACGGTCCCTATCTGAAAAAGGCCGTGCCCAACGACCCGTGGGGCAATCCCTATCACTACAGCAACCCCGGCAAGCATGGCGAGGTGGATATCTATACCTACGGGCAGGACAACCAGCCCGGCGGGGAAAAACAAAACACCGACATTGGCAGCTGGGAGAATCCTCCCCAGCAGAAGCCCTAGCCCTGCTTGCAAGAAGCGAGGTGCAAGGCCAAGGAAACACCTTCCGCTCGCACCACGTGTCTTGCGCCTTTTATTTTTCCACCAGCCGCTCTAAAATCCTGTAGCTCCGCGCCACCATGTTCCGGGGCTCCACCATGAGTCCGGCCTGGATCATGGCGTTGTCGAAGATCTGCTCCACCACGCTTTTGGCCACCTCGACATCCTTGTCCTTCAGTCCGGCCAGCCCCTTGATCAAGGGATGGCTGGTGTTGATCTCCAGGTTCTTTGAGCCGAACTGCTGCAGCCCCTGGCCCGAGGCGCGCATGATCCGTTCCATGCTGCTGGTGACAAAGCCGTCGGGGTTGACCACCATGGCCGGGCTGTCGGTGAGGCGTTTCGAGGCGATGACCTCTTTCACCTGTTCGCCCAGCACCTCCTTCATCCAGGTGGTAAGGGTCTCGGAGTCCGGTGCCGTCATGGCCTCGCTCTGGGCTTTTTCCTTGTCGGCCTCGGTTTCCGTCGGGGCCTCGGGAAGATCGAGGTTGCCGCGGTCGGCGGAGACCAGTTTTTTCTCATCAAACGAGCCCAGGTGGCTCATGGCGAAATCATCGATGGGCTCCAGGGTGTAGAGCACCTCGATATTGCGTTTCTTGAAGGCCTCGATGTAGGGGCCGTTTTCAATGGCCTCCCGGCTGGGGCCGTTGATGTAGAAGATCTCCTTCTGCCCCTCGGGCATGCGTTCCACATATTCGGCCAGGGAGGTGAAGACCCCTGCATCGGTTTTGGAGGACTCGAAACGCAGGAGCTTGGCAGCCTCTTCGCGGTAGGCAAAGTCCGAGATCACCCCTTCCTTGATAAACATGCCGAAGTTCTTCCAGAACTCCGTGTACTTCTCCGGCTCGCTCTTGGCCAGCTCTTCCAGGAACTTGAGCACCCGCTTGGTCACCACCTTGTTGATCTTGGCGACCAGGGCGCTGTCCTGCAGGGCCTGGCGGGAGATATTGAGCGGCAGGTCTTCGCTGTCGATGACCCCGCGCAGGAAGCGGAGCCACTCCGGGAGAATGGTCTTGCTGTGCTGCTCGATCAATACGCGCTGGCAGTAGAGGTTGACCCCCGGGTCCATGCGGCCGAAACCCATGGCCTCGAAATTCTCCTTGGGGATGAAGAGCAGGGTCTTGATGGCCAGGGGGGCGTCCGCGGAAAAATGGAGCCTGGCCAGGGGCTCGTCGTAGGCATTGGCGATGAATTTATAAAACTCGGTGTAGGCATCCTCGCTGATCTCGCTCTTGCCCAGGGTCCAGATGGCCTGCACCGTGTTGATTGTCTCGCCCTTGAGCTTGATGGGGAAGGGGACAAAGCTGGAATACTGCTTGATGATCCTCCGGATAGTCTGTTCGTTGGCATACTCCTTGGCCTCGCCGGTGAGTTCCAGGGTGATGCTGGTGCCGCGCCGGATGCCGGGGCACATGGCGATGGTGAAGGTGCCGCCGCCGTCGGAAACCCATTCGTGCCCCATGTCGTCCATGCGGAAGGAGCGCGATTTAACGGTGACTTTTTTGGCGACCATGAAGGCGGCATAAAAACCCACGCCGAACTGGCCGATCAGGTTCACATCCTTGCGGTCCGTTTCGGAAAGCTTGCTGAAAAAGGTCTTGGAGCCGGAATGGGCGATGGTGCCCAGGTTTGCCTCCAGCTCGCCCCGGTCCATGCCGATGCCGGTATCGGTGATGGTGAGGGTGTTTGCCTTCTCATCAAACTCGATGGTGATTTCCAGAGGCACATGGCTGTCGAAGACCTCCTGTTCCACCACGCTCTGGTGCCGGAATTTTTCCAGGGCGTCCGCTGCGTTGGAGATCAATTCGCGCAGGAATATCTCCTTTTCCGTGTAGAGCGAATGGATCACGATATCGAGCATCTTTTTTACTTCGGCCTGAAACTCCTTGGTCTCTGTCTGGCTGGCGTTTTTTTCGGGACTCATTTTTTTCTCTCTCTGAAAGGGATTCGTTGGGGCGAGGCGGGCGTTTGTACCTGTTGCCTGGAATGTTTTTTCTGCCGGAAACGGCAAGTTGCGTCAAAAATAATCATCCGGCAGGCCCTGTCAAGCCGCGGCAGGCTCTCGGGTGTAAATATCCGCGATGGTGATTTCGCAACCATGCCTAAATGTTTACAACCGCGAGCGGATGTGTGATAATCGCACTGTTGGTATCGTTTTCAGTTGCCCGCCATGCGACATGGGGTGACCCAGACCTTTTGACCCGGGAAAAGCAATGATGGATGTAGCCGCAGAGTATGTCAGGGATGTTGACAAGATAGCCCCGTGCCCGGAGGTGGCGCTGGACGTGCTGTCCATGGCCCACGCCCCGGATTGCTCCATTCCCAAGCTGTCGGAAAAAATAGAGCAGGATCCGGGCCTCACCGCCAACATGCTGCACATGGCCAATTCCGCCTACTTCGGCCACATGAAAAAAATCACCTCGGTCAAGGATATCATCGTCCGCATGGGGGTGGACACCGTCAAGATCATCTCCATCACCAGCGCTTCGGTCGGCTTGCTCCGATCGCCGCAACCGGCTTATGCCCTGGGAAGGGGCGAGCTCTGGCGCCACTCCTTCGCCGTTGCCATCCTGGCAAATATCATTGCCCGCCACGCCAAGGCCAGAGACACCGCCGCCATTTACACCGCAGGGCTCCTCCATGACGTGGGCAAGGTTATCCTTGATCGGCCCTTGCAGGTGGAAAGCTACAGCCGGGATGAAAACGGCGAGCAGGCGGATCTGCTGAGCGTGGAACGGAGCCTGCTGCATACGGATCATGCCGAGGTGGGTATGGCCCTGCTGGAAAAATGGGGCTTGCCGGAGGCGGTTGCCGTGCCGGTTGGTCTGCACCATGACATGACCCAACCCCAGTCGAAAAGGCTGGGTGCCAAGATCATCTATCTGGCCGACCAGTTGGTGCATCTTACCGAATACGACGCCGGCGGGTCCGAGGATTTCTTTTTTGACGTGCTGGCCTATGAGAGCAGGAAAGAGGAGCTGCCCGAGGTGCCGAATTTTGAAAGCAACATGCGTCTGATTATAGAGGAGTTTGTTGACAAGTACCAGGATGCTGTCGCCGTGTTCAGTCTTTAGTTGTCCCTTCCTTCAAAATTCTTACAATAATCCTGCGTCGGCCCCTCTGTAGCGTGATTTTTTTAAGCCGCTTCGCCGACCAGCACCGCTTCCTGGATATGCATGAGCCGGTCAATGTCCAGGAGGATGGTCACGCCTGCGGCGAGTTTGGCCATGCCCAGCAAGCACTGGCTGTCAACCGCGCTGCCGAATTTGGGGGGATCTTCCACCTCCTGCTCCTTGATGGTCACCACCTCGGACACCGCGTCGACAATGACGCCGATGAGCCGGGAGCCGGTGAGGCCGGAAACCTCCACCACGATGATGCAGGTGCGGGGATCATACTCCGCGCCCTCCATGCCGAACTTGCTCCGCATGTCCATGACCGGGATGATCTTGTCCCGCAGATTGATGACCCCTTTAAAAAAGGGCGGCATCTGCGGCAGCTCGTGGATGGCTGTCAGGCCGATGATCTCCCGGACATCGAGGATGCCCAGACCGTACCGCTCCTTGCCCAGGGTGAAAATCAGATACTTGCCCTCGCGGGAGACAAGATTCTGGTCGATGCCCAGTTTCCGGGCTGCGCCCCGGGGCGCGGCTGTTTCCTGGCCCGCTCCGGCCGTCATCGGCGGATGCTTGCAGGCGATATCGGCAAAACGGGTGTCGACAAACTCGGCGAGATCGATGCGCCTCCCGATCTCCATTTTGGAGGCCATGTAATCCTGGATGGTCTCCAGATCCTCGCGCACCGGATAGAGATTGTCCGTGGTGATCCCCTGGGGGTCAGAGAGCACATTGCGGAGCAGACCGGGTTCGAGGCCGATCTTTTTCTGCGGGTCGAGAAAAGCCACGGCGATCTCCGCCGCCTCGTCAACATGATCCCGGATATGGATGCCGGCTTCCACCAGCATGGTGGTGAATTCCTGCACCGCCTCCGGGTATTTGCTGAGAATCTCTTCCCGGAAGACCACGACGCAGCACGGGTGGTCCTGCCAAACCTCGCTGGAGAGGAACTGGCGCTCGGCAATGCCTGCGGTGATGGCCCGCGAGCCGATGGGCTCGGCCACCAGGAAACCGCTGGCCTCCGGGTTTTCCTTTAGAAATTCCGGCATGGCCACCGGCGGCACCACGTCGAAGAGGACGTTAACCGCTTCCTTGCCAGCCACCCCGGGCCGCAAGCCCATCTGGGTGAAGTACATGTGGGCGAGCATGTTGTGCACCGACATCTTGTGGGGGATATAGAAGGTCTTGTGCTTGAAGAACTGCTGGTACGGCTTGACATACTTGCCGGTCTTGTTGCGCACGCAGATGCTGCCGTTGCGGTGGGCGAAAAGCACCAGCTTGATGGGCACGCCGTAGCTGAACAGATCCATGGCCATGGGGGCCAGGATAAAGGCGCCGTCCACCTCGCCGTTTTCAAGCGCCTTTTGCACCGGGTTCCAGCCCGGCATGCAGAGGGTGTCCAGACTGAAGTGCCGGGGATTTTTCTGGCCCGAGGCAATCTGGTGCTTGAGCACTCCCAGGGCCAGATGGTCGGTGATCTGGATATGGGCCATCTTGAGCTGAACCTTGCCCTCGGTGCTGACCTTGGGGCCTTCCTCTTTTTTGGGGGCTGCCGCCTGTTTCAGGCCAAAGGCCGCCTCGATGAGAACCTTGAGCTCATCCGGGGTAAAGGGTTTGCCCACCACGCCGTTGGCCCCGGCCTCCGTGGCCTTGGCCACATAGGCCTTGTCTCCGTGGCCGGTGGCCATGAGAAAGGGCAGCTTCTTGAAACCATCTTGCTCGCGTATCCATTGCAGCAGCTGGTAGCCGTCGCAGTTGGGCATGGACCAGTCGCTGATGACCAGGGCAATGTCCGGTTCGGCGCCAAGCTTTTCCATGGCCTCGTTGCCGTCCACCGCCTCGACGATGTTGCTGAAACCAACCTGGCCGAGAATCCGGGCTTCCATCTTGCGCATGGTCTTGGCATCTTCAACGAGTAAAATCTTCATCTGCGGATCAAGGGCCATTGTGCCACCTCCTTTTTTCAATATAGATGAAGAACGGGGTTTCGACAACAACGGAGAAAAAAGGAAAAATGGACAGGGATCTCAACGTGCGGCGACCGGAGAATTATTCCGGGCGCGACTTGGGCGAAGGTTTCATAATGAGCGCTCAAGGCGGATCTCTCTGCTGTTTTCTTTGATAGGCAAGCATGACGAGAATCCCGCTCTTTTTTGTCGCGTGGGTTTGTTCTTGCCACTCCCCGGGGAAAATGGTCAATTGGCACCGCGACCTAAACCATTTTCAGCATAACCATATCCGCGCAGCCTGCCCCATGGAATTTTCCGCAATCCTGCTTATCGCCCTGGCCTTGGCCGTGGACGCCTTTGCCGTGGCCCTGGCCGCCGGGGTCAGCCTGTGCCGGGTCAATGGAAGGCAGGTGTTTCGCCTGGCCTTCCATTTCGGCTTTTTCCAGGCCGGGATGAACATCCTCGGCTGGCTTGGCGGCCTTACCGTCCGTCCGTTGATCGAGACCTTTGGTCACTGGCTCGCCTTTGTCCTCCTCTCCTTTGTGGGGATCAAGATGATCTGGGAAGCGGTCCGGGAGGCAAAAGAGGAGAGCGAGGGGGCGGACCCCACCCGGGGGCGGATGCTCATCACCCTTTCGGTCGCCACCAGCATCGATTCCCTGGCCGTGGGCTTGAGTTTTGCCGTGCTTCAGGTCAGTGTCTGGCTTCCGGCCCTGATCATCGGTCTGGTCGCCTCGGCGCTCACCGTCCTTGGTTTCCGGCTGGGCTGTTTGCTGGGGGCGACCTCGCGGTTGGGCTCCCGGGCCGAGATTGCCGGCGGCCTGGTTCTTATCGGGATGGGGTTAAAAATTCTCCATGAACACGGGGTGTTATAGGTATTTCTCCCCTGTATTCCCATACATTTCCATTGCATTCTCAAGGGTCCGCTGGTATGTTTTTGCGTCTTGAACTTCCCTTTTTTTACTGTCAACACCCACCAAGCGGCGTGCGCCGTTGGTTACCGGAGAACCTGTGATGAGTATTCGAGAAGACGCGATCAGGGGCACGTGCACCCCCCTTTTTGAAAACTGTGCCGCCAACGAGAACATCACGGTCCAGGCCCTGATGCAGGGGGTGGCCGAGGGGACGATCTGCATCCCCAAGAACAAAAACCACCGGTTCGATCGGATCATGGGGGTGGGCAAGGGGTTGTCCACCAAGGTCAACGCCAATATCGGCTCCTCCAAGGATTATCCCGAGGTGTCCCAGGAGCTGCAGAAGCTCTGCGTCTGTCTCAAGGCCGGGGCCGACACGGTGATGGACCTTTCCATGGGCGGCGAGCTGGACGCCATCCGCCGCGAGATCCTGAAAAGCTGCCCCATCCCCTTGGGCACCGTGCCCATCTATCAGTCCATTGCCGAGGTGGTGGAGAAGCAGAAGAAAAAGATCGGCGAGGTCAGCGTGGATCACATGTTCAAGGTGATTGAGCAGCAGGCCCAGGACGGGGTTGACTTCATGACCATCCACTCCGGCATCACCAGAAGCACCATGGACCGGGTCCGCAACCACAAGCGGCTCATGGGCGTGGTCAGCCGGGGCGGTTCCTTCACCATCGAGTGGATGAGCTACAACAACAAAGAAAACCCCATGTACGAACATTTTGATGACCTGCTGGCCATCCTCAAGGAGCATGAGGTCACCCTGAGTCTGGGCGACGGCATCCGGCCGGGATGTCTGGCCGACGCCACCGACCGGGGCCAGATCCAGGAGCTGATCCATCTGGGCGAACTGACCCAGCGCGCCTGGGAGGCCGGGGTGCAGGTGATGGTCGAGGGACCGGGCCACATGCCGCTTAATCAGATCCAGGCCAATATCCTCCTGCAAAAGCAGCTCTGCCACGGCGCGCCCTTTTACGTGCTGGGGCCCCTGGTTACCGATATCGCGCCGGGCTACGATCATATCACCGGCGCCATCGGCGGAGCCATTGCCGGAGCAGCAGGGGCCGATTTCCTCTGTTATGTGACCCCGGCCGAGCATCTCAAGCTGCCCAGCGCCGAGGATGTGCACGAGGGGGTCATGGCCTCCCGCATCGCCGCTCATGCGGCGGACATTGCCAAGGGGTTGCCCGGCGCCATCGACAAGGACATCGCCATGGCCAAGTGCCGCAACAATCTGGACTGGAAAGGCCAGATTGAGCTGTCCATCGACCCGGACAAGGCCCGGCGTTTCCGGGAGGAGGGGAGTTCCTACAAGGGCGACGCCTGCAGCATGTGCGGCTCCTACTGCGCCATCAAGGTTTACAAGCAGGCCACCGCGCCGGACCGGCTGCAAAAATAAGCCGTTATAATATCGTCATCTGGATGGACTAAACGGCATAGAGAGCCGTAACGAAATGGTCAGTAAAGCAGAGGTTGTTTTGTAACGGCTCCTAATCACCACAGAAGGAGGACGCACCGCATGACCGAATTCCTGGGGAAGATTGTCGATTTCATGAACAGCACCAATGTGCCGCAACAATTCCGCGAGGTAGATGCCAGGGGGCTGTTCACCAACTCCTGGTTCCTGGTCCCCTTCATCGCCTTTATCTGTTACAATCTTTACAAGCAGGCGGTGAACACCCTGGTGATGACCGGTCTTGGTTTCGGCCTCTGGCTCTTCAGCGGCAGCAGCTACATGGAGGGGATGGTGGTGAACGGGATTCTCCAGCTGAACAAGGTGCTGCCCGTGGCCGGAGTGTTCATCGGCGCCATCGCCATCGCCATTTATTTCCTCTTCATGCGCTCCGACTGATTAAGGGCTACCGTGAGCAACCGGATTCAGGAGATCCACACCCGTCTCGTCGATCATTTTGGACCCCAGCACTGGTGGCCCGGTGAAACCCCCTTTGAGATCATGCTCGGCGCGGTCCTGACCCAGAACACCAGCTGGCGCAACGTGAGCATGGTCATCGAGGCCTTGAGGCAGGACGGGCTTCTCTCCTTTGCTGCCCTGGAGGATCTGCCCACAGAGGTTCTGGCCGAAAAAATCCGGCCTTCCGGGTACTACAACCAGAAGGCCAAGCGGCTCAAGGGCCTCTTCGCCGCCATCCGTGAGGACAGCGGCAGCCTGGAGGATTTTTTCGAGCAGGACACCCGCATCCTCAGGGAAAAGCTGTTGGCCATCAAGGGAATCGGCCCGGAAACCGCCGATTCCATCACCCTCTATGCCGCGGCTAAGCCGGTGTTCGTGGTGGATGCTTACACCTACCGCATCCTGCTCCGTCACGACCTCATTGGTGAAGACGCAGGGTATGAGGAGATCCAGGATCTGTTTCTCGGCAAGCTGCCCATCGACACCCAGCTTTTTAACGAGTACCACGCTCTTCTGGTCCGCCTTGCCAAAGAATACTGCAAAAAATCCAATCCGCTCTGCGACAGCTGTCCCCTGCAGGGGTTATAACCAAGCCGTGCCCTGCCAACTCCCGTTGTCATAATCAGTCGAATATGGGGTGTGCGAATATCCTGCATCTCAAGATGCACGCTAATTCTTACCCCTGTAGTTTACATGTAACTATTTGATTTTATATAAAAAAATTGCTTGACTATGGGGTGTGAATCCTTATATTAAAAATTAAGGACACAACATTTTATAGGAGGCCGGATATGAAAAATACACGCATGATGGTCAAGACCAGGACAAAAAGTAACGTGTTGGTAACAGACGGAGTCGGCACCGACATACTGCAGGGTGCGGTAGTGGGCTTGGGCGCCATGGCGGCTGGGTTGGCGGGCGCCTGGGCGGTGAGTTGTCTCGTTGCCGGAGTTATCGCGGCGGGAGGCCCCATTGCTCTTGTCGTCAGCTGGTTTGGCGCAGTAACGGGAATCTGACAAGCTGAGTGGTTGCCGACAGTTTTCCGGGGCGGATATTCCGCCCCGGTTCTTGGGCGGCCGGAAAAGCAGGACAGTGTGAGCCGGTAATTGTACCGAGAGTAACGCAAGGTTATTCTCGGTAACCCGGCACAAAAGGGCAGACAAAACGCCTCCTGTCTGCCCCGGAGTTGTCCGGGAAGAGCCTCATTCCGGCCGCTTTTTTTCTTATCCCTGCGAGGTGGGCGTTTATGCCTCCGCAGCGGTTCTTCCTCTGTTTTCTCGATAAAATCAATATCCGAAACGCGGTCTTCTTTCTCTGTTGGCCATCTCTTGTCGCACCTCGGTATGCGACAATTTGTCGCATACATTATTGTAGCACATTGTGGTAGGGTGCCCCTTCAATTTTTTCCGCTGGCAAATAAAAAAAATCGGGAAGGGCGCAATGGTGAAAAAGTATGGGGTGGTTATGGCGACGGCGGTCATGCTGGCTTCGGCAGCGCACGCCGGAGAGCGCGAGGGCTGTCGCCTGTGCGGGATGTACATCGATCAATATCAGGCCACGAGCGCCATTGTCACAGGCAAGGATGGCCGGGTTGAAAAGACCTGCGGGGGAGCCGATATGCTGCGGCTGGTTTCTGACGCAGGCGGGGTCGGGGCCTTTGCCTCGGTGGTGGTGCACGACTGGGTGAGCGGCAAGGAGATTGCGGCGGCCGGGGCCACCTATGTCATTGGCAGCGACACGGTGCCGGATATGATCCCCAATATCATCGCCTTTGCCGATCAGGACGGGGCAAAAAAATTCATCTCCGAGCATGGCGGGCAATCGCTTACCTTTTCCCAGGCCCTGCTGGCGGTTTCCCCCATGGGCATGACCATGCCCAACCGGGTCAACTCGGCGGTGCCGCCGCCAAAGGGCTCCATGAGTGCGGGGGCGGGCTATATGGCCATGGTCAAGGATGATTTGATGATGGGGTCAAACAAGGTCTCTACCGCCCAGTTTTTGGCAGCCACCACTGCGCTCAATCCCCAGCCGATGATCTCCAAGAAGATGGAAGCATCAGGCCCCATGCTGATGGCCAATTACGGAATCACGGACCGGTTGTCGCTTACGGCCAAGATCTCGGATCTGGACAAGACCATGACCTCGGCTATGCGGATGGGCAGCGCCGAGAGAGTCACCGAGCACAAGGGGATCAGCGATCTTGAGACGAAGCTGGTCTACAATCTGTGGCGGGATGACTATTACAGCAAGTTCGTCAGCCTGATGGGCAACATGACATTGCCCATCGGCGATTTTGACCCCGCCTTCCGGACCATGCCGGGGCTGCAGCTTGGCACCGGCAGTCTCGATATCGGCGGCGGTCTGCTGGGCTCGATTCGCTTCGGGGATTTCTGGCTGCATGGCGAAATGAGCTATCTGGCCAACCGGGAAAACGGGGATGATTATGCTTTCGGCGATGTCACCAAGCTTGGCGCGGCGCTCCATTACACCCCGAATTACGACCTGATGCTGGGGTTGGAGCTGGACGCCACCGATACGGGCAAGAATGAAAGCTTTGGCGCTAAGGTCCAGAACAGCGGGGGGCGGGAGGTCCTGCTGACCGGTGTGGCCAGCTGGCGGGTTTTCTCAGCTTTTGGCGGAAACTTCAGCCTGAACGGCAGCTATGGGCGCCCTCTCTATGAAGATGTCAATCTCTACGGGCTGGGTACCGATTATGTGGCCACGGCGATGCTGAATTTCAAACATCGGTTCAATTATTGACGGTTTTGTAGACCCGTCCATTCAAGGCGGCGAAGGGTTTTTCCGCGCCGGCGGAAAGATTCCTTCGCCGCCTTTTTTGTGTGGCAGCTTGCCCATCACCCCGAGAATGGGATGAAGAACCAAAATCAAAATTATTTACGAAGAAATTCACGATGATGACAGGTAGGGCAATCGATCTTGGGCAGGAGGATTTTGTGATTGAAAGATTCCAGAGAAAAGGGTATGAGCTTTCCAGGTAAATGGTGGAGCTGTCCGCCTGTTTGATGTTAAATTTTGGAGGAATGTATGAGTAGCCCCGATGGCAGTAGTAGCCCGACCGTGACTCAAGCTGTAACTCAAAACGAAGACGAAGACCCTGGCTCGTGGTGTTTGGTTGCGTGGCTGTTTTGACGAAT
>JAJZRF010000010.1 GCA_021847425.1 Deltaproteobacteria bacterium
ACCGGCAGATCAGCTTTAACCGAAATAACATTTTTCGCCATGATCTCTTTGGCAATCAGCATGTGCTTTCTCCAAAACTAAAAAATTAACGCAAAAAAGCTGAAACAACCAGCTACAAGTCTCTCCCATTTGCAAATTTCATTCTACCTTGCGCAGCCAGAATTCAACACCTCCTGAAAGGCCGCCGGAATCTCCGTGGCCAACTCACTGGCCAGAAAGCCAAAGGGGCGCCCTGCCCTGACAATCCGGTCCGCAGCCAGGCCATGGACGTAGACCGCCAGACAGGATGCCTCGAAAGGAGCCAACCCCTGCGCCAGCAGGCCGCCGAGGAGGCCGGTCAGCACATCGCCCATGCCGCCCGCGGCCATGCCCGGGTTGCCCGTGGGGTTTATGGCCAGCCGCCCATCCGGCGCGGCAATGATTGTGGCCGCCCCCTTCAGGACCAGATACACGCCATGACGTTTGGCAAATTCCGCAGCCACCGCCCGCCGCTTGCCCTGGATTTCCAAGGCTGAAATCCCTGCCAAGCGCGACATTTCTCCTGGGTGGGGGGTCAAAACCCTGGGGCCGGCGGCGAGCACGGCGACCTCTCCGGCCAGCAGATTGAGGCCGTCGGCGTCAACCACCATGGGCTGCCGCAGTTCCCGATAGAGCTTGCGCACCACCTGCCCGGTTTCTTCCGCTGTTCCCAGGCCGGGGCCAACAGCCACCGCCCCCTTGCCATGGGCAGCGGCCAGCAGTTGCTCATAATCGGTGTCGGAGAGGCAATGCTGCGAAAAAGAGAGCGGTTCGGCCATGGCCTCGGGCAATGCCCCCTGCACCATGGCATTGAGCGTCTTCGGCGCGGCGATGGTCACCAACCCTGCCCCGGATCGCACCGCGCCCAAACCGCAGAGCACCGCCGCCCCTCCCTTGCCGAGCGAACCTGCCAGCACCAGCAGGTGACCAAAGGTGCCCTTATGGGAAGCCAGGCCACGTTCCGGGATCAAACCCTTCACCGCAGCGTGATCCAACCACTCAACCTTAACCCCGATCCGCTCCACAACCTCGGCGGGGATGCCGATATCAACAACCTCAAGCAGCCCGACATATTCCTTGCCCGGCGGCTCGACCTGGGCAAACTTGGGCAACCCATAGGCGCAGGTAAGACGAGCCCGGACACTGACTCCTTGGGGAATCCCGGTGTCGCTGGCAAGCCCGGAGGGAATATCCACCGCCACCACTGGCAGGGGACTGGCATTAAGACATTTAACAACCGAGGCAAAGACCCCGGTTATCTTGCTGCGCAGACCCGTGCCGAAAAGAGCGTCCACCAGAAGATCGCTTTCCGCCACCAACCGTTCCACCCAGGAGAGCTCCTCTTCACCAAGACAGGTAAAGAGCGGCATGGCCAGTTGCTTGACCCGTTTAAGATTTCGCGCCGCATCCCCCTGCAATTTCTCCAGGTCGACCAGACTCACCACCTGCGGCCGGGCGCCTTGCTCCAGAAGAAGACGGGCTATCACCAAGCCATCGCCGCCGTTATTGCCGGGCCCGACAAAAATGAGCACCTTTTTTTCGGCCAGCGGCCCGAAATGACGGGCCATTGCCGCCACCGTACCGCGTCCGGCATTTTCCATCAACTCCAGACTTGGGAGGCCATATTCCGCACTGGCCAGCCGGTCGCACAGCAGCATCTGCTCCGCAGTCGCAATCTTCATTCCACCCTTTCCTCCAGCGCCCGGCGAACAACCCGGGCAAAATCGGCCATCACCACCGGTTTCATAATATATCCGGCAAGACCAAGCTCCCTGGCCTTGCCTTCGGTCACCGCCTCGCTGAACCCCGTGCAGATAATAACCGGCATCCGTGGTTTCAGGGTAAAAATTTTCCGGGCCAAAGCGATGCCGGTCAAGCCGGGCATGGTCTGATCGGTGACAACCAGATCAAAATCCTCCGGCCTGCTGCTGAACAGGGCATAGGCCTCCATACTGTCCGAGACGGCCACCACCTGATACCCGAGATATTCGCTCATTTCCGCGAGCATTTTCAGGACATTTTCTTCGTCATCAACCAGCAGCATCCTTTCCGAACCGCGCGGGATGCTGGTATCCATGATCTTGGGCAATTGCCCCTCCATATCACAGCATACCGGGAAATACAGGGAGAAGGTTGTTCCTTGCCCTGGCTCGCTGAACACGGCAAGATATCCGCCATGCCCCTTAACAATGCCATGCACCAGGGCAAGGCCGATGCCTGTTCCCTTGCCCTGCGCCTTGGTGGTGAAGTAGGGCTCAAATATCCGCTCCAGGGTGACCTTATCCATGCCGCAACCGGTGTCACTGACCACCAGACGCAGATATTTCCCGGGCCGGAAATCCTGACCGGCTACAGGATCACCCGGATTCACCCCGATTTCCCGCAGGCTGACTTCCAGCGTGCCTCCACCCGGTTCCATGGCATGGGCCGCATTGGTGCACAGGTTGATGAGAATCTGTTGGATCTGGATGGGATCAGCCATAATCCGTCCGCAATCCGTGGCGATATCCTCACGAAAAATAATGGTGGCTGGCAGGGTGGACCGCAGCATCTTCAGGCACTCTCCCAACACCGGCGGCAGCGCCACACAGACAAACGACTGCCCCTTCTGCCGGCTGAAGGCGAGAATCTGCCGCACCAGGTCCTTTGCCCGAAGCGCCGCTTTCTTCACCTCCCCCAACTCCTGACGCAAGATGTCGCCGGCAGGCAGCCTGGTCATGACCAGCTCGGTATAGCCGAGGATCGGGGTGAGCATGTTATTGAAATCATGGGCCACGCCGCCGGCCAGGGTGCCGACGGCTTCCATCTTCTGGGACTGACGCAGGGCGGCCATGAGCCGCTCACGCTCTTCGCCGGCGCGCACCCCCTTGATGGCCTGGGCGCACGGCACAGCCACCCGGCGCAGCAGGTCAAGATCCTTTTCCGTATAATCACGCCCACCATTGGCCACGGCGATCTGACCAATCAATTGATCAGCCAGCAGCACGGGCACGGCAAGAAACCGCGCAACCGCGACATGTCCCTCCGGGCAGCCGGCCGCTGACGGATGGGGGCCTGGGGCGTTGGTATAAAATCCCTGCCCATCATTGAGCGCTTGCCCCCACAATCCGGGATACCTGCCATCCGGGCCGGGTGACAACTCCAGTTCCTGACCGTTGTTTGCCATCATCTCCGTAAAGGCATGGCAGACAAAATGCCCGGTTTTGAGATCAATAACGCCCAGATAACCTTGCGAACTGGAGGTGAGTTCCCTGGCCGAGGCAAGAATTATCCCGGCAATGTCGCTCAGGCTCTGCCCCGAGCCGACCAGCTGTCCGGCCAGATCGGCCAAGGCCTGCTTCACCGTAAGTTCATGGGCCAGTTGCTCCTGCAGGGCGTGCGCCTCAGTCACATCCCGGAAGACAAGAACCACGCCAAGGACCGCAGCGCCATCCTCTCCCTGAATCGGAGCAGCGCTGTCCGCCACCTGATATTTCCTGCCATCACGGGCAATGAGCACCGTGTGGTTGCCCAAGCCGACTATCTTGCCGGTCTCAAGAACCCGCGCCACCGGATTTACGGATCTTTCCCCGGTTTCCGCATCGATAATGTCAAAGACCTCGTCCAGCTTCCGGCCAAGGGCCTCACCCTGGGACCAGCCGGTCAGCTGCTCGGCCACCACATTCATCCGGGTCACCAGCCCTGCGGTATCGGTGGCGATCACCCCGTCGCCGATGGAGCGCAAGGTGACAAGGGCATGCTCTCTTTCCCGCCGCACCTCTTCTTCCGCCGCCTTGCGGGCCGCGCTGTCGGCCAGATAATTCCCGGCCAGCGCATCAAGGTCCGCGGCAAGCTGGGCGTGCTCTTTTGGCCAGCGCCAGTTGAGGTGCGGCTTCTTTTTTCCATCAAGAATCGAGGCAATCCCTCCCATGAGTTGCCCCTGCAGGCGGTTGGCATAATACGCCATGACCACCGACACCCCGACAAGAAACACAACCAGAGTCAAAACAATAATGGCGAGATTCCACTTGTATTGCAGCAACCAGACCTCGATGGCGCTTCTGTCCACCGGCTGCCCCACCCAAAGGCTGTGCTCCCCTCCCGCCTCACTGATAAGCGGCAACCAAGCATGGGCCTCGCCGCGCGCGTCCTTGAGAATGATCGGCTTTCCCTCAAACACCGCCTGCCGCAACCGGGGAAAATCGGCAAAAGCCTGGCCAGGGCGAGCCTCATGCCGTTGCCGGTCGTGCGCTGTCGCCAGATAAGAGCCATCCTGGCTCACCAAATCATATTTTTCCAAGTTCCGGATAAGGCGGCGGAGATCCAAAACCAGCACCGCAATCCCGGAGGTGCCGTATGCCTCATTCTGAACCGGGACCCCAAAATAAGCGATGAGCTGCCGCAACCGGCCTTCCTTGCCCGGGCCGGGAAGCCCTTGTATTGCCCCGACAAAGGTCGTCCCCGGCAAAAAAGCCCTGGATTTGGCGGATATCATTTCTTCCATGCTGTCCTGAGGCATGGCCAAATCCAGCCCGAGTTCGCCGTTTTCCCGACGGCTCACCCGAAACTGTTCCTGGCCCAGTCCATCAAGGACCGACACCGAGAGGACCTCGGGCCGATTCCTGAACCAGCGCTTGGCAACCACGTCGGAAAGACGCCCCCGCAGCTGGGCAAGGGGAATCCCCGGCTCCGGGCTTCCCACCAGATCCACGGTCTCCGACAGCATCCCGAAAACACGCAGGGTTTCCCGGCCCTGTTCCACCCTCCGCTGCAGAGCGGCGAACTCATCCTGCAGCCGGGCAAGGCGTTGCTCCTGAACCGCCTGTTCAAGGGTGGCAAGAAGCTGAGGGTGGTTGATGATAATGGAGATGGCAAGGGGAAACAGCCCGACAATGAAAAAAACCAGAAAGGTTATGGTCCTCAATCGCATGCGGTACACTCACCCCGGAGTTGTTTTCCCTCACAAAAAACGATGGGCACTGCGTCATTCTAGCATATCCAGGCATGCGAACCAGTTTTTTTGTTGTCATCGCAAAAACCGTGATTACGAATAGCAGTCGTCTTGCAACTCTTTGAATTTATGTGCCGACCTGTGCCATCGTTTCTTTTGCGCGCAACCATCATTTTTCACATATCTTTCCCCTTGCCGCGGCAAGATGGTCGCCCCTTGGCAATACCGCCAAGATCAGGCTGATGCCCGGCGCACAAGCGCTTCCAGCCAAGAAAGATATTGCGCATTGCCCCCCCGATGGTATAATGCGAGTCTTCTTTTGTGCTGCAAAAGAAGATATCAGCCCTCGTAGCTCAGGGGATAGAGCAACCGCCTCCTAAGCGGTAGGTCGTACGTTCAAGTCGTACCGAGGGCACCATTAACCCCGAGTATTTTCCTTCTGTTAGAGCCACCGCAAAACGCACAGAGGCGGGGCCGCCATGCCACGATTTTTCAAAATTCCTTTTATAAGGAGAAACACCATGCAGAGATTCTTCATTTTGGTCAGTTTTGTGCTTCTCGCCGTCGGCTTGAGCGGTTGCGGCTACAATACCATCCAACGAAACGATGAAGCCGTGATCGCGGCCTGGGGGAATGTGGAAGCATCCTACCAGCGGCGGGCCGATCTCATCCCCAACCTGGTTGAGGCAGTGAAGGCTTATGCGGCGCACGAGAAAGAGACCCTCACCGCCGTTACCGAGGCACGGGCCAAGGTCGGCACCATTCAGGCGGGCGCCGCGGTGGTCAACAACCCCCAGGCCTTTGCCAAGTTCCAGGAAGCGCAAAGCGGCCTTTCCTCCGCCCTCTCCCGCCTGATGGTGGTGGTGGAACGCTATCCCGACCTCAAGGCAAACCAGAACTTTATTGATTTTCAACACCAGCTCGAAGGCACGGAAAACCGGATCAACGTGGCCCGGGTCCGATACAACGAGGCGGTGCAGATCTACAACACCTCCATCCGCACCTTTCCCAACAACCTGACCAACGACATGCTGCTCCACCTGCCCCGCCGCGAGGCATTCAAGGCGGAAGAGGGGGCGGCCGCGGCCCCGAAGGTAAAGTTCTAAACGATGTTGCACCGCATACGGCATACGGCATACCGTTTGAGCAGGGCTGCGGGGCTTGTCTGCCTGCTGGCCCTCTGCCTCTTCTGGGCCGACGGTTCCAGGCCTGCCAGGGCGCTGGATGTTCCGCAATACCAGGGATATGTCACCGATCTGGCCGGAATGATTTCTCCGGCTGAGCGGCAAAAACTTGATCAGATCCTGCTTGCCTTTGACCGGTCCGATTCCACCCAGATCGCGGTGCTGACCATTCCCTCTCTCGAAGGCGATTCGCTGGAGGATTTCAGCATCCGCACGGTGGATGCCTGGAAGATCGGCCAGAAGGGCAAGGACAACGGGGTGCTGCTCCTGGTCAGCAAGGGCGACCGCAAGATCCGCATCGAGGTTGGCCAAGGGTTGGAAGGGGTGCTGACCGACCTGCTTGCCGGCCGCATCGTGGATCAGGTCATATCCCCGCGCTTTAAGGCGGGCCAGCTTGATGAAGGCTTTGAGGCCGGGATTTCCGCGATCATCAGCGCCACCAGGGGAGAATTCCAGGGCAGCGGGGCAAATTCCCGCCTGCCGCAAGGCAGAGACGGCCAATCGTCGCTGTTTGGCTACCTTATCTTCTTTGCCATCCTGGTCGGCTTTCTCGGGCGGCTGAGCAAACCGGTGGGCGCGCTGACCGGCGCTGCCCTCCTGCCCCTTTTCGCCTTCCTCGGAGTCTCTTCGCCCCTGGGCTGGCTGATCCTGCTCCTGCTCATTCCGGGCGGCGCCCTGTTGGGCCTGCTGCTCCCGATCCTGTTTGACAATGCCGGTGGGGGCGGCGGTTTTTTCATGGGCGGCGGCGGTTTCGGCGGCGGGGACAGCGGTTTTGGCGGTTTCGGCGGCGGTGGTTTCGGAGGCGGCGGCGCCTCGGGGGGCTGGTAAATGACCAAGTCAGAAACATTTTTTACAGAAGCGGAAAAGCAGCAGATCGCCGCGACCATCGATGAGGCGGAGAAAAAAACCTCCGGCGAAATTGTGGCGATGGTGGTGACTGCCAGCGACACCTATCCCGAGGCAACGCTTCTGGCCGGCCTCAGTATCGGCGGCTTGAGCGCCCTGCTCATCACCGACCTTTTCCTGGGCAACAGCCTCGGATACTTCCTGCCCCTCATGGCCGCCGGCACCATTGGGGTCGGCAGGCTGGCCAAAATCTTCCCGCCGCTGCTGAGGCTGTTCATCCCGGCCACCCGCCTGGAAACCCGGGTGGCCCATCGGGCGCTCCTCGCCTTCTACGAAAAGAAACTCCATGCAACCCGCGACAACACCGGAGTGCTTTTTTTCATCTCCCTTCTTGAACGCAAGGTCTGGATTCTTGCGGACACGGGCATCTACCAGAAAATCTCCCAGGAAACCCTGATGGCCCATGTCAATGACATCGCCACCGGAATAAAACAAGGACGGGCCTGCACTGCCCTGTGCCGGGAGATTGAAGCGGTGGGCGTTATCCTGGCCCGCCATTTCCCCATCAAGCCCGATGACACCAACGAGATTTCCAACCAGGTTCTCACCGACTGAAGCAATCCCTGCCAGATACCGGCGCGTTTCCTCGACAGAGGGGACCAAAATCCACCCCGCAAGTTGTTTGGCACAGTCTCGCTCACAGACTGCTGCTGAAACACGCCCTTGTCTTTGCTTCCCCTCTGCCGATTATAAAATCCATGCCTTCAGTGATTGCTTCTGGGGAATCCCCGCCATTTTTACTCCACCGCTACCCCATCATCCCGATGGTTTTACGGAAGCGAGCCAGGGTGATGCCGAAAAAGACCGCGCCTATCAAGACGAGAATGGTGAACTGCGGCCACACCACATCCAGGCCCGCCCCCCGACAGAGAATCGCCTGGGCCAGAGAGACAAAATGGGTGGTCGGCACCACCTGCATCACGGCCTGAACAAACGGGGGCATGCTTTCGCGCGGGGTGACCCCGCCGGAAAGCATCTCCAGCGGCAACAGCACGAGCATCAGCAGCAGCCCGAACTGCGGCATCGAGCGGGCGATGGTGCCCAGAAAAATCCCCATGGAAGTCGTGGCGAACAGGTGCAGGGCGGTGCCGACCAGAAACAGGGCAAGCGAACCTTCAATGGGCACGGAGAGGAGGCCCTGGACCACAAAGAGCAGGGAAAAAGCACAGGCGACAAGGACCACCAGCCCCATGGACCAGACCTTGCTCGTCATGATCTCAAAGGGCGTTACCGGCATGACCAGCAGATGTTCGATGGTCCCATGCTCCCGCTCGCGGATCAGCGCGGCGCCGGTAAGCACGATGGACAGCATGGTGACGTTGTTGATGAGTTCCATCAACGCCCCGAACCATGTTTGGGTCAAAGAGGGGTTGAAGCGCGCCCTCAATTCGAGATCCACCGGCAGCGGTGCAGTCCCGCGATAACGCTGGGCGAATTCGGCTACCTCGCTGCTGATCATGGTCTGAATATAGCCGCTGCCGCTAAAGGCTTGAGTCATGCGGGTCGCATCCACATTCAGTTGAATCGTGGGTTGTCTCCCTGCCAGGAGATCGCGCTGAAACTCCGGGGGAATATTCAGGGCGAAGGTGTCGAGGCCTGCATCCATCCGGCTGTCCATCTCGGCCTGGGTAATCAGCACCGGCGGAAGAAAATGCGGCGGATAAAAGATGTCGACGATCCGCGCCGACAGCGGCGACCGGTCTTCGTCAACGATGGCGATCGGCGCCTTGTTGAGGGTTTCCGGCATTGCCGTGGCGCCCGAGTAGATTGCCACCGTGAAGGCAAAGAGGATCAATCCCATCATTATCGGATCACGGGCCAGGCTGTGCAGTTCCTTGATGCCCAGTTGTCGAATGGTGTCGAGCCGCATGGTCAGCGCTCCTGTTTTCGTAACAACAGCACGCAGAGTCCGGTCAGCAACGGTACGGCCAGAATAAGCGGCAAAAAGGATGCCTGCAGGTCCGCGAAACCAAGCCCCTTTGAAAAGGTTCCGCGGGCAATGGTCAGGAAATAGGTGGTGGGATAGATATTGCCGATCATCCTGCCCAACCCCTCCAGTGCGGAAACCGGGGAGGTCATGCCGCAGAACTGCACGGCAGGCAGGAGGGTGAGCACCGCCGTGCCGAAGATGGCGGCAATCTGGCTGCGGACAAAGGTGGAGAACAGCAAGCCCATGGCGGTGGCCGAGGTTACGTACAGCAGCGCCGCGACGGATAAGGCAAAAAAGCTCCCCTTCAGCGGCACGCCGAAAACGGTCACTGCCAGCAAGGACATGAGCAAAAAGTTGACCATTGCCAGGCCGATGTAGGGCAGTTGTTTGCCGAGCAGAAACTCAAGCCGCGTCACCGGCGTGACATAGAGGTTGACGATGGAGCCAAGCTCTTTTTCCCGCACCACGCTGAGTGCGGTGAGCATCGCCGGAATCATCAGCAGCAGCAACGGAATCACCGCCGGCACCATCGCGACCAGGCTCTTGACCTCGGGGTTGTAGCGAAACCGGGTTTCGATGTTGATCAGCCCGGCGGAGCGGGACTGGCCAAGTCTGCGCGCGGCCATTTCGTCCAGCCAGTGGGCATGCATGCCGCGCACATAGCCTTGAATGGTTTCGGCCCGCTGCGGCATGGCGCCGTCGATCCAGGCCCCGATCGCCACCGGGGTACCGCGCCCCAGATCGCGGGCAAAGCCGGGGGGTATTTCCATGGCCAGACTGATCTCGCCACCCCGCATGCGTTGGTCCAGCTCGGCGTAATCCCCAATGGGCGCATGTTCGCTAAAATACCGCGAACCGGCGAGATTGAGCACATAGTCGCGACTGATCGCGGTCTGGTCACGATCGAGTACGGCAAAGGAGAGGTTCTCCACATCCAGGGTGATCCCGTACCCCATGATCAGCATCAGGATGAGGCTGCCGAGCAGCGCCAGGGTGGCCCGGATCGGATCCCGGCGCAGCTCCAGCGCCTCGCGCCGGCTGTAGCTGAACAGGCGGCGCAGGCTGAAGCCTATCTTAGGGATGGTTGTGCCGTGTGGCGGCAATGGGGAAGGATCCATTGCGGCGGCTGACCGCGCAGGGGGCTTGCTCTCGGGCACTGCCTCTTCCAGAAAGCTGATAAAAGCCTCTTCCAGGGTTGTTGCTCCGCGTTTTTGCATGAGTGCGGCGGGCGTATCGCTGACCAGCACCAGGCCTGCATGCATCAGCGAGATGCGATCGCAGCGCTCGGCCTCGTTCATGAAATGAGTGGAGATGAAGATGGTGACCCGGTCGCGGCGGGCGAGGCCAATCAGGATTTGCCAGAAATCATCGCGGGCGATCGGGTCAACCCCAGAGGTGGGTTCATCAAGGATCAGCATCTCCGGATGATGGATCATCGCCACCGCCAGGGAGAGCCGCTGGCGTTGCCCCAGGGGGAGGCTGTCGGGCCGCGCGGCCATGACCCCGGCCAGGCCGAAACGGTTGGCCATTTCCTCTACGCGGCCGGGGATCTGATCGGCCGGGACGCTGAAGAGCCTGGCATGCAGAGTCAGGTTCTGTTCCACGGTCAGTTCGGAATAGAGCGAGAAGGACTGGGTCATGTAACCGACCCGCCGGCGGGTGGCAAGATCCTTGGGGTTTATCGCCCGGCCGAACAGCCAGGCCTCTCCCTCGCTGGCCGTCAACAGGCCGGTCAGCATCTTCATGGTCGTTGTCTTGCCGCAGCCGTTGGAGCCGAGAAAGCCGAAGATCTCGCCGCGGGCGATACGGAAACTCACCCGGTCCACCGCAGTGAAATCGCCGAAACGCATGGTCAGATCCTTCGCCTCGATCGCGACCTCGTCGCCATCAGTGGCGCGGGGCGGGATGTGTACCGGTTGGTGACCGGCGCGCTTTTCTTCCGGCAACAGGGCAATGAAGGCCCCCTCCAGGGTATCGCTGGCAGTGCGGTCAAGCAGTTGCCGGGGGGTGCCGCAAGTCAACACCCGCCCGCCATCCATGGCCACCAGCCAGTCGAAGCGGGCAGCCTCTTCCATATAGGCGGTGGCCACCAGCACGCTCATGCCGGGTTGCCTGGCGCGGATACGTCCGATCAGCTCCCAGAACTGCCTGCGCGAGAGCGGATCAACTCCGGTGGTGGGTTCATCGAGAATCAGCAGATCAGGGTCGTGGATGAGCGCGCAGCAGAGGCCGAGTTTTTGCTTCATGCCGCCGGAAAGCTTGCCAGCCGGACGGTCCCGGAAAGGAGCCAGACCGGTGCTTGCGAGCAGGTCGTCGATGCGGCGGTGCCGTTCGCCGCTGTCCTGGGCAAACAACCGGCCGAAGAAATCGATGTTTTCGAATACCGACAGGGTGGCGTAGAGATTTTTGCCCAGCCCTTGTGGCATGTAGGCAATGCGCGGACAGACAACTTTCCGGTGGCGCGCTTCAGCCATATCCCCGGCCAGCACTTCGACCTGGCCCGCCTGAATGACGCGGGCCCCGGCGATCAGCGAGAAGAGGCTGGATTTACCGACCCCGTCCGGCCCGATCAGGCCGACCATTTGCCCTGTCGGCAGATCGAGAGTGACCCCGTCCAAGGCAAGCGTCTTGCCGTAACGCAAGCTGACATCGGTTAAATGCGCGACCGGCGCGATTCCTGCCGCAACAGAGGAAGGAGTCGCCTGGCCGCTGATCATTGCGGCAGCTTCACCTGCAAGGCTTTCGGCCATGCACTTCCCGGATCGAGCCGCACATAGGCCATGCCCGGCAACCCGGTCTTAACTTTATGGATATGTTTCTTGAGCAGCTCCGGTGCGATTTGCGCCTTGACCCGGAACATCAGCTTCTGCCGCTCGCTGGCGGTTTCCACGGTCTTGGGCGTGAACTGGGCCACGTCGGCCACAAAGGAAACCGTGGCCGGGATGACGTATTCCGGCGCGGCATCGAGCACCAGCCGCACCTCGGAGCCGATGGCGACCCGGCCCGCAGCGGCGGTGGGCAGGAAAAAGGTCATGTACACATCGCCCAGGTCGAGCAGATTGAGCACCTTGCCCCCTGCGGCAACCACCTCGCCGGGTTGGGCGATGCGGTATTGCACGCGGCCGTCACGGGTCGCCTTTAAGGCGCTATCGTCAATGTCTGCCTGGAGCCGCTCAATCGTGGCCCTTGTCGCCTCGACAACCGACAGCGCCTCAACCTCCTGGGATTTGGCCGTGGCAATCGCGGCTTCCGCCGCCGCTATTTGGGCTTTTGCCGCCCGGATCGCCGCTTCGGCGCTCAAAAGATGGGCGCGGTCATCGTCGACTTCCTGGATGGAGACGGCGCCGGTGCCGGCCAGGGGTTCGGAGCGCAGCAGACGTTTTTGGGACACATCACGTTCCGCCTGGCGTTGCGCGAGCAGCGCCAGGGCTGCGGCTTTCTCGCTCTGGCGCTGCGCCACCTGGTTTTGCACGGTCGCGACCCCGCTTTCCGCCTTGCGCAGATACGCTTCGGCCTCACGCTGCTGGGCCTCGAGCACCCCGATATCCATGCGCGCGACGATCTGCCCGGCAGTGACGAAATCCCCTTCATTTACCAGAATAGCCTTGACCCGGCCTGGTGTCTTGGCGGCGATATCGATCTCAACCGCCTCAATCCGGCCGTTGCCGCTGACAATGCCTTTTTCCCGGCCGGTGCCGGCAAACATCCGCCAGCCGACGCCTCCCAGAACAGCCAGAACCAGCAGCCCGGCAACCCCGATCAACCATCTTTTCTGTTGCCCTGCCATAACAAAGCTCCTTTTCCGGCCTTGGGAGGAGGTAATAACCCGTCAGCGCGACACCTGACAGCCTCAGTGTTTGAACAGCAGGTGAATCAGATTGATCGGCCAGCCCGGCGGCGGTTCCTTGGCTAAAATAAAGAATGCCGCCGCCATGGCAAGCAAGGCGAGAGCGATATAGAAAGCCAACCTGAATGGTTTCATGACGCCCTCCGGTTACACGGTTGGTTCTTCACCCCGGCAGCGGATCACGGAGTTTGTGAAGCAGGCGCGACCTCTCCTCCGCCACCCAGCACTTTGTATAATGTTACCAGATTCAGCAGCCGCGTCAAACGGGTGGCGATCAGCCCCTGCTGGGCCCCATAGAGCGAACGCTGGGAATCGAGCACGGTGAGATAGCTGTCCACCCCTTTTTCGTAGCGGGCCTGGGAAAGACGGTAACTCGTGGCCGTGGCGCCGGTGAGCGACTGCTGCGCCGCCAGCTGCTCGTCGATGGTTCCCCGCTGGGCAAGGGCGTCGGCCACTTCCCGGAAGGCGGTCTGAATCGTCTTTTCGTACTGGGCAACGGCGATATCCCGGTCCACCTCCGCCGCCTTCAGATTAGCCCTCCCTGCCCCGGCGTCGAAGATCGGAAGAACGATTTGCGGCGCGAAACTCCAGGTGTCCGACCCGGGCTTGAAGAGTCCTGAAAGTTCGCTGCTCGTGGTGCCGATGTTGGTGGCGAGAGTTATGCGTGGGAATAAATCCGCACGGGCAGCACCGATATTGGCGTTGGCCCCCTTGAGAAGGTTCTCGGCCGCCAGGATGTCGGGGCGCTTCAGCAGCACCTCGGACGGCAGGCCCGGGGCGATATCCTTCACCGCGGCAAGTGTTTCGGAGAGTGCCTGCGGAAGCAGTTCGGGCGGCACGGTGGAGCCGACCACCAGGTTGAGCCGGTTTTTGTCTTGGGCCACCAGGGTGATGTAACGGGCGACATCCACTCTCGCCGCATCCACACGGGTCTGCGCCTGCCGCAGGTCCAACTCGGAGGAGGCTCCCACCTCAAAGCGACGCTGAATCAGCTGGTGGGTGGTCTGCTGGGTTTCCAGGGTATCTTGGGACAGCTTCAGTTGCTCCTGGTCGGCAGCCAGCGTCAGGTAGGTATTGGCAATCTCGGCCACCAGGCTGATCTGCGCGCTTCGCCGCGCCTGTTCGGTGGCGAGAAATTGTTCCAGAGCCTGATCCTTCAAGCTTCGAATGCGCCCGAAAAAATCAAGCTCCCAGGAGCTGACCCCCAAATTAACGTTGTATCGTTTGGTCGTTATAGTCTGGTCCGGCACTGAATTTCCGGGGAGCAACTGCCGTTGTTTGCTCCAGCTGCCGGAGAGATCTACGTTCGGAAAAAGCTCGGAAAGCTGGATCTGATACAGTGCCCTCGTTTTTTCAATGTTAAGGGCTGCCACCCGCAGATCCCGGTTGTTCTGCAAGGCAAGGGCGATCAGTTTCTGCAATTGCGGATCGACAAAAAACTCCTGCCATGGGATGTCGGCTACAACGGTAGGGTCCGGCTTCTGGGTTTTGTACGCCGGGCCGCTTGGCCAGGCATCCGGAACCGGCGCCTCCGGCCGGGCATATCCGGGCGCCAGGGTGCAGCCGTCCAGGCAAAGCAATGCTGCCAAAGGCAGACACAGGGCCGTGGTCTTCCATTTCATATCAATGTACCTCCGGGGCTTTGGTGGCAACGGCAGGTTGAGCGGCCGGCTGCTTCTTTACAAAGAGCCGGGAAACCAGGACAAAGAAAAACGGGATGAAGATCAAGTCGATGAAGGTAGCCGAAAGCAGTCCGCCGGTGACGGCGGTGCCGATGGCGTTCTGGGCCGCGGCCCCGGCTCCGCGGGTCAGGGCCAAGGGCAAGGTGCCGAAAAAGAAGGCCAACGAGGTCATGATGACCGGACGCAGCCGGATCTTCACCGCCGCCAGGGTCGCCTCAACCAGCTCATGGCCCTGATGCATCTGTTCCTTTATGAACTGGATGATCAGGATGGCGTTCTTTGTCGAAAGCCCCACCGTGGTGAGAAGCCCTATCTGGAGATAAATATCGTTGGGCAACCCCCGCATTGTGACCGCCGTAACCGCTCCCACCAACCCCAGCGGCAGCATCAGCAAGTTGACAAAGGGGATGGTCCAGCTCTCATACAGCGCAGCCACACTGAGAAACACCACCAGCAGCGAGATGGCATACAGGGCCGGAGCCTGTTTGCCCGCCTGTTTTTCCTCGTAGGAGAGACCGGTCCACTCGTAACCGATCCCGGTCGGCAGTTTGGCCGCCATCTTCTCCATCTCGGCCATCGCCTCGCCGGTGCTTACCCCAGGCGCCGCCTGCCCCATGATCTCCACGGAGGGAATCCCGTTATATCGTTCCAGACGGGGCGAGCCGGACTGCCAACGGGCGGTGGCAAAGGCCGAAAACGGCACCATCTCGCCCTTGCCGTTGCGCACATACCAGCGGTTGATATCCTCCGGCAGCATCCGGTACTTGGCGTCGGCCTGGAGATAAACCTTTTTGACCCGGCCGTTCTGGATAAAGTCGTTCACGTAGGAACTGCCCCAGGCAGTGGCCAGCACATTATTGACGTCGGCCAGGGAGACCCCCAGTGCCCCGGCCCGCACGTCATCGATATCCAGCTTGAACTGAGGGGCGTCGTCCTGACCGTTGGGACGCACCGCGATCAACTTGGGATTTTTTTTGGCCATGCCGAGCAGCTGATTGCGCGCCGCCATCAGCTTATCGTGCCCCAGGCCGCCCCGATCCTGCAACTGAAAGTCAAAACCGTTGGCCACCCCCAATTCAAGTACCGCAGGTGGGGAAAAAGCGAAGGCCAGACCGTCACGGAACTGCGAAAAGGCCTTCATGGCCCGGCCGGCAATGGCCGCTGCCTTCAGATCCTTACTCTTGCGGAGCTTCCAATCCTTGAGTTTCACCCAGGCCAGTCCCATGTTCTGGCCACGGCCGGCAAAACTGAACCCGGCCACGGTGATTATCCCTTCCACCGTCTTGGACTCCTTTTGCAGGAAATGCTGTTCCATCTGTCGCAGAACCTGAATAGTCCGCTCCTGGGTAGCTCCCGCCGGCAACTGCACCTGGCAGAGAAGGAACCCCTGGTCCTCGTCCGGCAGGAAGGCGGTGGGAAGACGCAGGAATAAAAAGACCATGGCGGTCACAATGGCGCCATACACCACGAGGTAGCGGGCCGGTTTGCCAAAGGAACGGCCGACGATTCGTTCATACTGCCCCCTGCCGCGATCGAACCACTTGTTGAACCAGCGGAAAAAGCAGCAGAACCAGCCGCATTCACCCGGTGTGTGTCCCTTCTCCACCGGCTTGAGCAGGGTGGCGCACAGGGCCGGGGTCAGGATCATGGCCACCAGCACCGAAAGGATCATGGCGGAGATGATGGTGATGGAGAACTGGCGGTAAATGACACCGGTGGAGCCGCCAAAAAAGGCCATGGGCAAAAAGACCGCCACCAGCACGGTGGCGATACCCCAGAGGGCGCCGGTGATCTGGCCCATGGACTTGAGGGTGGCGTCGTGGGGCGACAGCCCCTCCTCGGACATGATCCGCTCGACGTTCTCCACCACCACGATGGCGTCGTCCACCAGCAGACCGATGACGATGACCAGGGCGAACATGGTCAGGGTGTTGATGGAAAAACCGCTGGCCGCCAGCACCCCGAAGGTGCCAAGCAAAACCACCGGCACCGCGATGGTGGGGATCAGGGTGGCGCGGAAGTTCTGCAAGAAGAGGAACATGATGATAAAGACCAGGCAGACCGCCTCAAAAAGGGTCTGGACCACCTCTTCGATGGAGATCTTGACAAAGGGCGTGGTATCGTAGGGGTAGACCACCTTCATGCCGGGGGGGAAGTATTTCGCCAACTCCGCCATCTTGGCCTTGACCCTCTCGCCCGTATCCAGGGCGTTGGCGCCGGCGGCCAGCCGGATGGCCATGCCCCCCACCGGTTTTCCCTTGTAAAACGACTGGATATCGTAGCTTTCGGTGCCTATCCTGCTTTCGGCCACATCCTTGAGTCTGACGGTGGAGCCGTCGCTGTTGGTGCGCAGGATGATGGCACCGAACTGCTCCGGGGTCTGCAGCAGGGTGCGGGCCGTGATGGCGGCGTTGAGTTGTTGCCCCGGCACGGCGGGGGTGCCGCCGAACTGACCGGCGGAAACCTGGACGTTCTGGGCCTGCAACGCCGCAATCACATCGTTGGTGGTCAGGTGGAAGTTGTCCAGCTTGGCGGGGTTCACCCAGATCCGCATGGCGTTCTGGGTGCCGAACAGCAGCACTTCCCCCACCCCGTCCAGACGGCTGATGATATCCTGGAGGTTGGAGACCATATAGTCGGTCAGGTCATTGCGGTCCATGGAGCCGTCTTCCGAGACCAGCCCGACGATCATCAGATAGTTCCGGCTCGATTTGACCACCGCGATCCCCTGGCGCTGCACGATCTGGGGCAGGAGCGGGGTGGCCAGCTGCAGCTTGTTCTGCACCTGCACCTGGGCGATGTTCGGGTCGGTGCCGGCCTTGAAGGTCAGATTGATGGCCACCGCCCCGGCGGAATCGCTGGTGGAGGACATATAGATCAGGTTATCGATCCCGTTCAGCTTCTGCTCGATGACCTGGGTGACGGTGTCCTGCACCGTTTGGGCCGAGGCCCCCGGATACATGGCGTTGATGGTGATCAGGGGCGGCGCGATGGGCGGGTACTGGGAGACCGGCATGGTCTTGATCGCCAGCAAACCGGCCAGCATGACCATGATGGCGATAACCCAGGCAAAGATCGGGCGATTGATGAAAAATCGGGGCATGGCAGTAGTAGCTCCTTACTCAAAACGGATTATACGAGGATTTTAAAAATCCTTCCCCACGGAGACAAGAAAACAGAAAAAATTTGCCGTTCTCCGCGCCTCCATGTTTCCATGGCAGATGCTGAATGATTATTTCTTCCCTGCCGGTGCTGCGCCAAGTGCTGTTCCCGTCTTGACCGCGAACGGCACCGCCTTGACCAAAGTCCCCGGAAGCGCCCTCTGACTCCCTTCCAGGATAACACGGTCTCCGGCCTTCAATCCTTCGCGCACCAGCCAGTTATCGCCAACCGTCCGGGAAACCTTGATGACCCGCGGCTCCACCTTCTCTCCGGCGCCGACCACCATGACCATGGCCTCACCTTTCGAATTACGGGTAACCCCACGCTGCGGCACCAGGATCGCCTGCTCGTCGACCCCTTCCTGCATAATGGCCCGGACGAACATCCCGGGCAGCAGCATTTGGTTCGGGTTGGGAAAGAGCGCCCGCAGGGTGACGGAACCGGTGGTCTGGTCCACGGTCACTTCGCTGAACTTCAGGATTCCCTTTTGCGGGTAGGCGCTGCCGTCTTCCAGCAGCAGCTTTACCTTTGCCTGATCACCGTCCTTCCCCTCGATCTCGCCATTGGCAAGATTGCGCTTCAGGCGGAGCAGCTCGGCGCTGGACTGGGTCACATCGACGTAGACCGGATCAAGCTGCTGAATCGTGGCCATGGGCGCCGCCTGGTTCGCCGTGACCAGCGCCCCGTCGGTCACGGTCGACCGGCCGATCCGCCCGGAGATCGGCGCCTTCACCCTGGTATAGTCCAGATTGATGCGAGCGGCTTCAACGACCGCCTGATTGGCCGCCACATCGGCCTCAGCCTGCTTCAGCAGTGCGCTGGCATCATCATAATCCTGCCGGCTCACGGCATTGATTGCTACCAACTCCCGGAAGCGTTCCGCCTTGAGCCGGACGGGCATAAGGTTGGCTTCGGCCCGGGCCAGGGCAGCCTTGGCGCTGGCATAGGCGGCCTGATAGGTGGCGGGATCAAGCTGATACAGCAGCTGCCCGGCCTTCACGTCGGAACCCTCGGTAAAGAGCCTTTTTTGAATAATCCCTCCCACCTGGGGACGCACCTCGGCAATCAGGTGAGGCGATGTCCGGCCCGACAGCTCCATGGTCAAGGTGACCGGGGCAACGGCTATGGTCACGACCCCTACCACGGGAGGGCCGCTGGTTGGCACCCCTCCCGTGGAGGGATTTTGCTTGCAACCGGTTATCGCGACCGTGCCGATCAAGAGTCCCACCCAGGCGATTTGTTTGACTTTTTTTGTAATATCCATCAGATACCTCAATATTTGATAATAATTAACCGTATAATTCGATCGCCTGACCGCCGGACCGGAGGCCAAGGGAAAGGAGGCGGTTGCAATCGACAAAGAGTGGACACTCACTCCGGCAGAGGCCGCGAAAACCTTGGTTGCCCCCGTGACGCTGCTACCTCTTGATTCCATCCCAGCAGGCCTGAACGGTCTGCATGATCAAGGCATTATCCAGATCGATAAAGCCGAGGATATGATCTCTGCTCACCGCCAGGAGAGGGCCGATGGTCAGGGCACAGAGAACGACAAGCGGCAGATCCTTCACGATCTGCCGGGCTACTCCATCTTCAAGAAGCATACGGAACAGGTCGTTATCATCCCCGGTTCCCAAAAGCCTCCCCCTGCGGAACGCCACGCCATAAGGCGAATTGAGATACTGTTCCAAGAAGCGAAAATCCAGGGGATTGGCGATTAGATACCGGAGCAGCGCCGTACTGACGTGGAGAAACTGCTCCCTGAGCGACCTGTCCGTTTTATATCCCTCCAGGAGGGCCATCTGGATTTTGTCATGCAGTTCCCGGAACAACTCGGTGATAAGCACATCCTTGTTTTCAAAGTAGCGGTAGATAGTCCCGGCCCCCACGCCGGCTCGATCGGCGATGCTGGCGATGGGCGCGCCGTGGAATCCATGCTCGGCAATCAGTTCCAATGCCGCATGCAGTATCTCTTGACGTTTCTCGGAAGTCGCCATACCGGGCCACCTATTTTAGGAGTGAATGTTCACTCCTAAAATAGGTGGCCACTCCTCTCTTGTCAAACTGTTTTTTCCGCCTCTTTCCTGAATGCGCACTGCCCAAACCGGCTTGTCCCGTTCAGTGGCGCAACTCTTCGTTTTGTGATTTTATTGAGCCCCAAGGCCGCGACAGCAATGACCGTTGCGTTTTCCTCTGCCCCCATTGACAATGAGGAACTATAGCTATATAGTGAAATGGCTATATAGTATCCCTGCCAGCTGGCATTCATGATGAGCGGCAGCGGCATCCTGCGGGTGAGCTATCTTTTCAATCTGATTATTTAAAGGAAAACGATGAACACAGTCACGGTGGAATGGCGACATCTGGACAAAGAGGGAAGAACCTGCGACCGTTGCGCCGAGACCGGGCAGGGGATCGCGGAGCTGGTACAGTGCATGCAGGAAGAGTGCAAGCCCAAGGGGGTGGCAATCCTTTTCACGGAAACCAAGGTGAGTGAGGCGGAAATCGGCCAATCAAACCTCGTTCTCATCAACGGCAGGCCCATTGAGGCTGTGCTGCCGCGAACAACAGCCTCGGAAAGCCCCTGCTGCTCCTGCGGCGAACTCACCGGCAGGGAGGAATCCTGCCGGACACTTATAAGACACGGCCAGATATATGAGGCCATTCCCCGGGAATTCATCAGGGAGGCGGTTTGCAGGGTCGCTGGCTGCTGCTGACCCCGGAGTCAACACAGAGGACATTTCCCATGCATAAACAAAAGATCCTTTTCCTCTGCACCGGCAACTCCTGCCGCAGTCAGATGGCGGAGGGCTGGGGCAGACATCTGCACCCGGACCGTTACGAATTTTTCTCGGCCGGAATCGAAAAGCATGGCCTCAACCCCCTGGCCGTCCGGGTCATGGCCGAGGCCGGGGTCGACATCAGCGGCCAGCGCTCGAAACTGCTTTCCGAGCTGGAAACCACCGACTTTGACTACGTGATCACGGTCTGCGATCATGCCAACGAACAATGCCCCCTGTTTCCGGGCAAGGCGATCCGGCTGCACCGGGAATTTCCCGATCCCCCCCGCCTTGCCCAAGACGCCGCCAGCGAAGAGGAGGCCCTCAACCATTACCGCGCCGTGCGGGACCTTATCCGGAAATACCTGGCCGGCCTGCCCGCCGCCCTGGCCGCCCATACCCCATGACCTGCCCTGCCTTGGCCCGCTGGACTTCGATCTAAAATGCGCCGCAAAAAATAAAGATATTGCTTGCGCTCCCTGACGGATCATGGTAATCAGAAAAATTCATTGTGTTGCCTCTGCCTGCAATCGCTAAACGAACCAAAGCGCACCGCACAAAGCCTCTGCCGAGGGCGTGCGGTTTTTTTGTTTAGGGCGTTGGGCCGCAAGGATGATTTTTCTCCTGCACAGCAACCCTTCACCCACACGCCCTTCAATAAGGAATACCGCCCATGACCACCTTTGCCGACCTTGGCATCCATCCCGACATCATCTCCGGCCTTGAAGCCCTTGGCTTTACCGCGCCAACCCCGGTTCAGGAACAGATCATCCCGCTTCTCCTTGAAAAACCGGTGGATATCGTCGGCCTGGCCCAGACCGGCACCGGCAAGACCGCAGCCTTCGGCATCCCCCTGGTGCAGCTCTGCGAGCCTACGAGCCGCAAGACCCAGGCCCTGGTGCTCTGCCCGACCCGGGAACTCTGCATGCAGGTGGCCCGCGACCTCAACAGTTTTGCCAAGAATCTTCCGACCATCCGGGTCTGCGCCATCTACGGCGGCGCCAGCATCGACAACCAGATCCGCTCCCTGCGCCAAGGAGCGCCGATCATCGTGGCTACCCCGGGCCGGTTGCACGATCTGATGCGCCGCCAGGAGATCGATCTTTCCGCCATCCGCTCGGTGGTGCTGGACGAAGCCGACGAGATGCTGCAGATGGGGTTCCAGGACGAGCTGAACGCCATCCTCGCCCAAACCCCGGCGGACAAGCACACCCTGCTTTTTTCCGCCACCATGCCGCAAAGCGTGGCTTCCATTTCCAGGAAATACATGAAAAACCCGCTGGAGATCACGGTGGGCACCCGCAACGCCGGCTCGGAAAACATCCGCCACATCTACTACATGGTCCACGCCAAGGACCGCTACCTGGCCCTGCGCCGGTTGGTGGACATGAACCCGGACATGTACGCCATCATCTTCTGCCGCACCCGCCAGGAGGTCAACGATGTCGCGGACAAGCTCGGCAAGGACGGCTACAGCGCCGACCCCCTGCACGGCGAGCTCTCCCAGAGCCAGCGCGATTACGTGATGCAGCGTTTCCGCAGCAAATCGGTGCAGCTGCTGGTGGCCACCGATGTGGCGGCCCGCGGCCTTGACGTCACCGATCTTACCCATGTGATCAACTACAACCTGCCCGACGACTCCGCCAACTACACCCATCGCAGCGGCCGCACCGGCCGGGCCGGCAAGACCGGGATCTCCATCTCCATCATCCATATGCGCGAACGGTTCCGCATCAAGGAGATCGAAAACAAGCTGAAACGACAGTTCGAGCTGGGTAAAGTTCCGTCCGGCCATGAGGTCTGCAAAAAACAGCTCCTCCATAAAATAGAAACCATCAAAAATGTCGAGGTAAACACAGCTCGGCTGGCCCCCTTCATGGAGACCATCACCGAGGCGTTGGCCGATCTCGACCGGGACGAACTGATCCTGCGTTTTGTTTCCCAGGAGTTTGACAGTGTCCTGGCTCATTACCAGAATGCCCCGGATATCAATGTTTCGGACAAAGGCCGCAGCCAGGATGAGGGCTACAACCGTTCGGAAAGCAGGTTCTCCAGGCCGGAGCGCCCGGAGGGCAGATTCGGCCGCCAGGACGACCGTGACCGCGGCGAGCGCGTGCATTTCAGCCGTTTCTATCTCAATATCGGCCAGAAGGACGGCCTCTACCCGGCGCGGCTCATCGGCCAGATCAATGACGCCAGCGGCTCGGCCTCCATCAAGATCGGCCGGATCGAGATTTTGGACAACACCGCCATGCTTGAGGCGGACAGCCGGTTTGCCCAAAAGATCCTCGAAGTGTTCCAGGGCCTCAAGGTCAATGGGAGGGATGTCGAGGTAAAGACCCTGGACGCGCCCAAAGGCCGCCCGCCGAAACCAGCTGCTGGCGGTTATCCCGGGCGTAACAGCAAGGGGCCTAAATCCTATAAGCCCTCCGGCGCCTACAAGCCCTCAGGTTCCTACAAATCCTCCGGCTCATCCAGGCCTGCAAGCCCGGCAAAACCATATTCCTCGGCAAGGCCCTCAACCCCGGGCAAACCGGCGAGCCCATCCAGACCCCCAAGCGCGGGCATTCCCAGACGGGGAAAGAAAAAACCCTTCTCCGACTGAGCCGATACGCCTCACTCGCCCGATTCCCCCTTCCATCACGGAGGTGGGGCATCGAGATCAAGAACGCTTTTTACAAACAGGTTTCCGGGAAAACCCGTCCGGAGAACCCTTCCCCGGCAAATATTTAATCCCCAGGGGAGGAATCGTTACAATATCCTGACCAGAAACTAACAATCCCGTGCTATCCTGTTGGAGTTGACCCCTATCAACTCCAACCCCGCGGGGATTACCATGCGCCATAAACGCCTTATCTGGCAGCTCTATCCGAGCCAGCTCATTATCACCATTGTCGCCCTTCTGGCCGCGGCCGGGTATGGGACATATTCCCTCCGCGCCTTTCAGCTGACCCAGACCGGTGTTGACCTTAAGGCCAGGGCCCGCCTGGCCCAGGAAAATGTTCTTACCCTGCTGGCCCAAAACGATCTGGTCGCACTTCGGTCCTTTTGCACAACCGCCGGGAAGGATTCCTCCACCCGCCTGACCGTTATCACTCCAACCGGCGTGGTCCTGGCGGATTCGGATGAAGACCCGGGCCGCATGGAAAATCATGGCGACCGGCCGGAGATCATTGCCGCCCTTTCCGGCCGCCCCGCCCCCTCTTTGCGCTTCAGCAACACCCTCCAGGAAAAGATGATGTATTTTGCGATTCCCCTGGCGCAGGGGAGCAAAACCCTGGGGGTGCTCCGCACCGCGATCCCGGTAACCTTCATCGACAGCGTGCTCAAGGAAATCCTTTTAAAGATTGTTTGGGGCTGCCTGATTGTCGCCCTGCTCGTGGCCTTGGCCGCCTGGTTTATCGCGCAACGCATCAGCAGGCCCCTGGAGGAAATGCGCCGGGGCGCCGAGCGCTTTGCCAACGGCGCCTTTACCAGCAAGCTTCGGGAAGAAGGGGCCGAAGAGGTGGCGAGCCTGGCCAGGGCCATGAATACCATGGCCGATCAGCTTGACGGCCGGATTAAAACCATTGCCCGGCAACACAGCCAGCTCCAGGCGGTCTTTTCCAGCATGGTGGAGGGGGTTATTACGGTGGACCCCGAGGAGCGCATCCTTGACATAAACCAGGCCGGCGCCAAACTGCTGGGCATCCCCCTCGAAAAGCTCCGGGGAAGAACAACCCTGGTCGCGGTGCGTAATCTGGCCCTGCAGCGCTTTGTCAGCCAGACCCTTGCCTCTGCCAAACCCATCGAGGGTGAAATAGACCTGACCAGCAGGGAAGGGCGGGAAAAATACTTCTACGCCCACGGCACAAGGTTCCAGGATGCCGCGGACATGACCGGCGGCGCGATCATCGTCATCAATGATGTCACCAATCTGCGGCGGCTGGAAAACATGCGCCGAGACTTCGTGGCCAATGTTTCCCACGAACTGAAAACCCCGATCACCTCCATCGAGGGCTTTGCCGAAACCCTGCTGGACGGCGCGCTGGATACCCCCGAGGACGCCAGGAGGTTTGTGGAAATAATCGCCAAACAGTCTAAACGGCTGCATGCCATCATCGAGGATCTCCTCGCCCTGTCCCGGCTCGAACAGGATCAGGAGCAGAGCGAACTTCTCCTGACGGAAGAACAAATCATCAACCCCTTGCGCAGGGCTATAGAGACCTGCGGACTCAAGGCCGCCAAGAAAAAAATCAGCATCGAACTGAACGCGCCGGATGATTTGACCGCCGACCTCAACAGCCCCCTGCTCGAACAGGCGGTCACCAACCTCATCGTCAACGCCATCAAATACAGCGACGAGGGCAACAGGGTGCTGGTCCGTGCCGGACAGCATGGGGGAGAAAAAATCGCCATCGAAGTGCAGGACTTCGGAACCGGCGTGGCGCCCCAGCATCTGCCGCGGTTGTTTGAGCGCTTCTACCGGAGCGATGCGGCCCGCAACCGCAAACTCGGCGGCACCGGCCTGGGGCTGGCCATCGTCAAACACATTGTCCAGGCGCATGGCGGCGAGGTGGGCGTCCAAAGCGAAGTCGGCAAGGGCACAACCTTCACCATCCTGCTCAACAAGGAGAAACACCATGAAAACACCAGCGGAGCATGACAACTCCATCTTGGCCACCGCCCTGGAAAAGGCGGCCAAGCACATCTGCACAACCCGATGCGGGCTGTGCCCCCATGCGGCGATGCAGTATCCCTGCCCCCACGACTGCACCCTGGACACCATGGCCTGGGAATGCTGGATGCAATTCTTCCTGGACCGGGCCAAATCCTGACGGACCCGTAATAAAGGAGAAAAAGTCACAGGTCCGCGACATGACATCAACGAGTTCCACAGAAACAACCGTTGTAATCGCGGCTTCTGGCGATTTCAACAAATCCTGACGGACCCGTAAAAAAGACGAGGACGCCCCATCCCCGGCAATCCCCTCCCGGCCCGCCCGCCCCTTCCCTCCTGAATCAAACCATATTGATACTCTAACACACCCCTGACAAAGAGCCGTTATAGCTATAAGGAAAGAGGACGACTGCAGACGGCAAATAATCAACAAGGGGTGAAACGGTGAGCAGACTTTCCTTCGCAGACATTTCCATGCTCCGGGCAGAGGCGGGACAGGATCCCAGACCCACGGAACGCGAGTGCATCTCCCTGCTCGGTCTTGATCCCCGTTGCCCGGCCAGCCTGCCTTTTTTCGGGTCCGACGCCACCACCGGCTGCGAAAACGAGCTGCAGGTGGCGGTGACCGGCCGGCGCGAGGCGGTGGATCTGCCCCGGGCCATCGAGCAGTCGAGCTACTACGCCAACATCATCAAACGGGCCGGCCGGGGCGAAACCTCGTCTCGCTCCCTCCGGAATCTGGAGCGCTACCTCGGCGACAACGTGGAGCAGGTCTGGGAAAACAGCTGGGTGCGGTTCCCGCTCTCCAGCCTGCACCCACACGCCAGGGAGGTTCTGGCCGGTGATCTCAAGGCCGACAAACAGGATCCCGGCAGCGGCGAACGCAGCGATACCGCCCGTTTTTTTCTGGAGGAGGGCGGAGAAAAACTTCTGCACATCCCCATCAGTTATCTGCTCAAGCTGGCCCTGGCCGATGTCATCGGCGAAAGCGGCAGCCAGGAAACGGTGCGCAGAACCGGAAGCCGGTTGCTCACCCATCTGCTGAGCGACAACACCTCGCCGGAAACCTTTTCCTTCCATGTCACCGCCATGCACCCCCACACCGGCTATGGGTCTGCCCTGGCCCGGGAAACCGCCAAGCGCTTCCTCTTTACCCAGCTGTTGATCATGTATGCCAATGAAAAGTTCGAACTGATCCACCGGGGGCAGAAGGCGACCCTTTTTTTCTCCCCGCATCCGCCCATGCGGCAGCGGGCCCTGAACGAATGCATCTCCGACGCCTTCTACCGCAAGCTGTTCATGAGTCCCTGTCTCTCCGGCTGGGACGAAGGCGAGGCCAAGCACCAGTACATGATCCTCTGCCACCAGGTCTTGAGCCGCAGCCACCTGAACGCGGTGATGAAGATGCGCGAGGCAGGCATCATCACCTCCAACCTGGTGATGATGCCCCACACCTCCAACATCAGCCTGGCCAACAACGGGACCCATGTCAGCATGGGCAGCCGCAAGCTGAGCCGGCTGCTGCGCGACCCGGCCTCCGGCTTCACCCCCCGCCACGAAAAATGCCTGGGCGACCTGGTGGCCAAGATCATGGAGCACTTTCTCCCTCTTTTTGTCACCACATACAGCGCCGCGCCTTACCGCCTCGGTTTCGAGGACTTTCATCCGGAACAGGCCCTGGGCTTTCTGCCGCACCAGCTGGACTATACCCACCTGCGCATGCTCTGGCGGCGCTGGCGGAAAAAGGCGCGCAACAAGTTCTGCGGCCAGGCCCTCACCCCGTTCGGGCCGCCGCGCATCGACCAGATCATCGGCGGGGCCTGCCGCTGCAAGGGGGATTTCATCCCTGATTTCCGGCTCATCGACTACCCGGTGGCCCTGCTTTCCACCGAGCAAAGCGGCAGCCAGGATGGCCGGCTCCACAACGACCGCCGCCTCAAGGAAGACCTGGACATGCTCGGCATCTTTGACAAGCGGATGTCGGTCTACCTGCCCTACAAGCTGCGCGAATTCGCGGTCATGGGCTTTTCCGGCTTCGAGGCCCGCTACTATTCGCTTTTTGAGAAGTTCGATCATGATCTGGGCCGGGCCACCGACCTGCAGATGCTGCTCAATGCCCTGGCCTTCAAGCTCATCGCCGCGGGCAGTTGCAGCCATCAGCATATCCCCGACACCCCTTTTGTCGAAAGCGAACGGCGCCAGATTATGTTCGGCGCGGCCATCAACATCCCCACCTTTTTCGTGCACAAGGAAACGCCCAACCGTTTTTTGCGCGCCATTCTGAAAAAGACCAAAAACACCCGGAACAGCCGCCGCTACCCCGGATATCTGCGGGTGCTGCACCAGGACTACCGCCTCGCCCTGCTGCAGACCATCCGCGAGGAGGCGGGCGAACTGGTGGAAGGTTTCGGCTTTGCCGGTCTGCTTGCCGATCTGGAGCTGCGGTTGCGGGAGCCCGCCCTCCATGGCGCTTCGGGTCGGCTGACCACCGGGATTCTCGCCAGGGAAGGCGCCGATTCCCCCTTCGCGATGCCGGCCCGGGAGTTCAACCTGGCGGCGGAGCGTTATTACCGCAAGGATCTTCGGCAGGAGCAGATCAGCGAAGGCTGGGAGTTTATCGCCGAGGATATCCGGACCATGGCTGCCGGCGAGGTTCCGCTTTCCCTTGAGGTGCGCGCCGAAGTGAACGCCATCCTTGGCACGCAGGAGGTCGACGGTTTCCTCCGCCAAACCCGCGCTGCGCTGCTGAGCGATTGCCTTGCCCCGCAAACCGCGGCGCAACTGCTGCAGCTCATGATCATTGCCGAGGATCTGGACAGCAAACGGCAGAAACAGACGTAAGCGTTCATCAGAATGGCCAGGAGAGCAGACATGCATCAGTATGTTGAACGGTTGAGCGGCACGGTCATGGACGAGGAACTCTTCGGCGACCGGATCGTGCGCTTCCTCTATTCCCGGGCCAGGGAAAAGGCCCCGTTTCTCTTTCGCCTGGCGACCTCGGCCCGCATGTCGAGCCTGCTCGGCCTGTATCATTTCGATCTGGCGCTGGGGCCGCGATTGCACGGCAATCCCCGTTTCCTGGCGCGCTGCGGCGTCGATCTTGCCGAATGCCTGGCCCCGCCTGCACACTTCACCACCCCGCGCAAAATATTCGAGCGGCAGATCCGCTACTGGCAGTGTCGGCCCATGCCGCAGACGGCCGGGGCCGTGGCCTCACCTGCCGATGCCCGGGTCGCCCTGGGAGCGCTCGCCCCTGATTCTCCGCTTTTTCTCAAGGACAAGTTTTTCGACTACCAGGAGCTGCTGGGCGCTGACCGCCGGTGCTGGCTTGAAACCTTCAGCCATGGCGACTACGCCGTCTTCCGGCTGACCCCGGACAAGTACCATTACAACCATGTCCCGGTCTCCGGCCGGGTGGTTGACCACTACTCCCTGGACGGCGTGTATCATTCCTGCAATCCCGGCGCGGTGGTGGAGATGGTCACCCCTTACTCCATGAACAAACGGGTGGTCACCATCATCGACACCGACGTGGCGGACGGCACCGGCGTGGGGTATGTGGCCATGGTGGAGGTGGTGGCCATGATGATCGGCGACATCGTGCAATGTTACAGCGATACGGGCTATGACCATCCGCTGCGGATCAGGCCCGGCATGTTCCTGAACAGGGGGCAGCCCAAAAGCCTCTACCGGCCGGGGAGCAGCACCGACATCCTGTTTTTTGAAAAAGACCGGATCCGTTTTGCCGGAGATCTCCTGGAAAAAGGAAGGCGGACCGATGTGCACAGCCGCTTCAGCCTGGGGTTCGGCCAGCCCATGGTGGAGGTGGAGGTCCAGGCCCGCTCCCTTATCGCCATGGCAATAAAACAAGAATTTGCCATGTAATTCCGCCAGGGTACAGACACATCAAAATAAATAAAGGAGAACCACCATGAGCAATTCCATGTTTATCCTGATCCTGAGCCTGGCGCTGATTCCCCCGCTATTTTGGGCCTACACGGCTCTGCCCCGCGAGGAATGGCAGATCATCGCCGCGGTTCCTGCCAGGAAGGGGGCCATGGACGGCTGCTGGCACGGCATCAATATCACCTATTACGGGGCGCTGCTCGCCAGCGGCACTCTTTTCGGGGTGATGGCCTTTTTTCTGCTTCTGGGCGCCCTGGGTGTGCCCAGGTGGGGGACCATCGGCCTGGTCCTCGGGGTGATGGGCTGCTCGGTGGCCGCGGCCAAGCTGCTCGCCATGGCGGTGGAAAAAAAACGAAATACCTTCACCGTGGCTGGCGCCGCCATCATCGGCCTGGTGAGCATGCCTCCGGCAGTGGCGGCCTATAACACCCTGGCCCTGCGGCTGGACAGCCCGCAGCTCTCTCTCATCCCGGTGATGGGCGCCCTGGCGGTTGCCTATCTGCTGGGCGAAGGGGTGGGCCGGCTCGCCTGCCTCAGCTTCGGCTGCTGCTACGGCAAACCCCTGTCCGAACTGGGGCCGAAGGCGCGCCGGATCTTCGCCCCATTCGCCGCCACCTTTCACGGCTCCACCAAAAAAATTGCCTACGCCTCCGGCCTTGCCGGGGTGAAGGTGGTGCCGATCCAGGCCCTCACCTCATTGCTTTCGGTGAGCATCGGCCTGGTGGCCATGTATCTTTTTCTGGAGGGGTATTTCAGCGCGGCTTTTTTGCTTGCCAGCCTCTTTGCCCTTGGCTGGCGCATCCTGTCCGAATATTTCCGCGCCGACTACCGGGGGGAGGGGAATTTTTCCGCTTACCAGCGCATGGCCCTGGCCGGAATCGGCTACTGCACGCTGCTGGCCCTGTATGGCGGCAACGGCGCGGGCAGCCGAACCAACCTGGGGGCCGGGCTTGCCTCGCTCTGGAATCCGACCGCCCTGCTCTTCTTTCAGGCCCTGTGGCTGTTGCTGTTCATCTATACCGGATTCAGCACGGTGACCGGTGCCATGCTCGCTTTCCACGTGCGCGGAGAAAAGATCTAAAAATAGGTTAAAGGCCCAAGGTTAAAGGCGAAAGGATGAACCCCTTGCCCTTTTGCCTTTAACCTTTCACCTTTAACCTTGGGCCTTTAACCTTGCCCCTTTAACCTTTCACCTTGAGCCTCTCTCGTCTCCAAGCCACTCCATGGTGGCCACAACCACATCCTTCACCGAATAGGGCTTGGCGAAATAGGCATTGGCTCCCAGCCCCATGCCCTTTTCAATATCCTCGGGCGCTCCGAGCGCGGACAGCATGACCACCGGGGTTTCCGCCAGGTCCCGGTCCGAGTGGGCGCGGATCATCCGGCAGACCTGGTGCCCGTCAAGGCGGGGCAACATGACATCCAGCAGGACCAGGGCCGGCCGCAGCTGTTCCACCAGGGCAAAGGCCGTCAAGCCGTCATGGGCCACGGCCACCGGCACCATTTTTTTCCTCAGCGAATAACATAACAGATGGGCGATATCCTCATCATCCTCGACCACGAGCACCATGCCGGGCCCCTGCCCCTGGTACATCCTGCCTTCGCTGTATTGCATCATGGCTGCTCCATCGCTTGTTTCCCCGCTCACGCGGCTGTCCCCTCTTCCTGGGAGCCCTGCGAGCGGACACTTTCCCGCCGGTTGCGGACAATGGCCGAGCCTTTTTCCTGCTTGGCCGCCCGCTTGACCCCGGAGGCGAGAAAAGCCAGCTCCGCGTATGAATTCACCGGACATTCCTCGGTACTGACAATCCCGATGGAAAGCGAAAGCAGGGCAAACTGACGCTGTTCCCCCTGCCGGTCCCTGGCATAATAGCGCCCCTCGCTAAACTCCCGCTCGCCATGAAATTCCGGCAACAGCCCCTCCAGACCGTCGATGATCCGGCGGCAGATCTGCTGCGAGGCATGGGGCCGGGTGATCACGATGAAATCATCCCCGCCGATGTGACCGACAAAGCGGAAACTATCGTTGACTCCGGGCTGGACGATATCGACAATGAGCTGGCCGATCCGCCGGATGACCATGTCCCCTTTTTCAAAGCCGTAATAGTCGTTATAGGGCTTGAAGTCGTCGATATCGATATAGCAGACGTCGAAATTGACCTTGCGCTGCAAAAAGGTGGCCACGGTTCTCTGGATGAATTCGTTGCCAGGCAAGCCGGACAAGGGATTCGCCCCCTTGGCCAGCTGGATGCTTTTCTGGGTGATGGCCTCGAGCAGGGCGTTGATGGCCACGGTTCCCAGGTATTTGCCGTTTTTGGCCACACAGATGTCATCATACAGATGCCTGCCCCGGCGGCTCTTGATCCTCCGCACCACCTCCTCGATGGGCGTCACCGCCTCGACCAGCAGAAAATCATCCCCCAGCACATCCCTGACAACCCGGTTAACAGACAGGGCAAAGCCATAGCCATAGGGGCCGACCATCTGTTTTTCCAGAAAATGCGTCCGGTTCAGCATGCCCACCACCCTCTGCTCATCGACAACCGGGATGCCCTGCAGTTTTACATCTTCCGTGAACCGTTGATAGGCGTTCATGAGGGATTGCTGGGGAGAAAGCGGCTCTAGGTATTTGACGGTGGCGCCTATGGCGCAGGATTCCCCATGCGCTTCCGGGCAATAGGAGGCATCGTCCCGGACGGCCAGCGGCGCGAGGCGCTGCCGGGAAAGAGTCGGCCCGGGCCGCTCCAGCAGGAAGCCCTGGAGCAGATCGATATCAAACCGGGCCAGGGTTTCCAGCTCTTCGGGCCGCTCGATCCCCTCGGCAATGACGGTGATGCCGAGTTTGTGACACACCGTGGCAATGGCGTCCACCAGATTATGCTTGAAGGAATCCTGGTCGATGTTGGTGACGAAATGCCGGTCCACCTTGAGGTAATCCGGCTCGATGACCGAAAGCATCTTCAGCCCGCCATAGCCGACGCCGAAGTCGTCGATGGCAATCTTGTATCCCCGTCTCCGGTAGTACTCCACCGATTTTTTAAAAAGATCGTAATTCCGGATTGCCTCCTGCTCGGTAATCTCCAGGATGATCCGCTCCTTGGGGATGCCGCATTCCTCGGCCAGCCGGTCCGTGGCGCCGCCCCGGTGATCGGGATGCATAAGGGTGGCCGGACAGATATTCACATACAGATAAGCATTTCTCTCGGCAAAACCCAGCTCCCCCGCACGGCAGAAGGCATGTTCCCGGCAGACCATGTCGAGGGTGGAAATAATGCCCTCTGCCTGGGCTCTTTTAAAGAGCTCTCCGATATCGAGGGGAGGGGTCCGTTTTTCCCGCAGCCTGGCCAAGGCCTCATAGCCAAAGATCTCTCCGGTCTGCCGCGAAAAAACGGGCTGAAACCAGGCGGTAAGTCCGTTATTATCAAGCAGATCCAGGATCTCTCCCCGGGAAATTCTGCCCGGCTGAAACCCTCTGTGCCCTGCGCCTTTTTCCAGCATAATGACCTCCGCCGTCTGGCTCATGCCGCCACCAACCGAGGAACGAGCTGCCCGGATTTTTCCTCCGAGCAACCGTCCGCCGCCGCCGCTTTATCCTGTCCGTTGATCAGGGTAATCAGCGCCCCCGAGATGCGCCGCAGCTCCACGGCCTGGGTTCTCAGCTCAGCCGCGGTCCTGGCCGCCTCTTCCGCCTCGGACGAGGCGGCCAGGCTCACCGTGTCAATCTCGCCCATGGCCGCGCTCACCTGCCGGATGCCGATAACCTGCTCGTCGCTGGCCACGGCGATGTTCTGCACCTCCGCATCCACCTTGGCAATACCCTGGTGGATCTCGACAAACGCCCGGTCCAGGCTTTCGCACAGCAGACTGCCCTGTTTCACCTTCTCGATATTATGCTGAATGATCTCGCCGGTTTCCTTGGCCGAGGAGGCCACATTATGGGCCAGTCTCCGGATTTCATCGGCAACCACGCCGAAACCGGCCCCGGCCTCGCCGGCCCTGGCCGCCTCCACCGCGGCGTTGAGCGCCAGCAGGTTGGTCTGAAAGGCGATATCGTTGATGTTCTTGATGATCTTCATCACCTCGGAAGATTGGCCTTCCATCTCCTGCATGGCATCCATCATTCTGGCCATCTGGGCGCCGCCTTCTTGCACCACCTGCTGCATGCCCTTGGAAAGAGCGCTGGCCTGCCGGGCGCTCTCGTTGTTGGCCTGGGTCTGCCCGAGAAGCTGTTCGATGGAGGCGCCGGTCTCTTCCACCCCCGCGGCCTGACGCCCCGCCCCTTCCGCCAGGCTCAGGCTTGAAGCGGAAAGCAGGCTCGACTCCTCATAGACCTGTTCCACCACGCCCTGCAGTCGTTCCTTTATCTGCATCATGGGCTGCATGACCTTGCGGCCGAGGTACCAGAGGATAAAGAGAAAGACCATGAGCACCCCCAGACCGGAGCCAATGGTCACGAGAGCCGAACGTGTTTTCGCCTGCCGGAACAGGACTTCATCCTCGGACCGCGCTGTGGCAATGGCCCCGCCGGTACGCAACCCTGTCTGCTTGGCAATCTGTTCTGCCAGCTTGCTGGTCATGGCAATGGCTTCCGTTCCCTTGTCGCCGGTGTACTGGTCCGCAGCCCGGATGCCTTCGAGATAACTGTCATGAAGCTCCATCATGCCCCGGGCCGTCCCCATCTGCTGCTTGAACCCGTCATACTCCCCGGCGATCTTCTCCAGCTGCCCGAGGATTGCCCCGTCACGGGCAAATGCCAGCCGGAGCGCGCCCAGCATGGCGGTGATCCTGGTGTTACCCTGTGCCAGCTCCTGCCCGTACTTTTCGCGCATGTCCGGAGACTGGCCGCGCACCAGAAAGTTCTTCCACTGCAGCATCTCCTCCAGCAGGGCTGCCTGCAGCTCTCGGACCAGAACCACGTTGTCGGTGCCGTCCTCCCCGGAAATCTGGATGCCCTTATTTGCCTGGTGTGCTCCGGAAATAAGCTGTTCCTGGGTGGTTACCGAAATGAGGTACAGCACACCCATCCCGAGTCCGGCGGAAAGCATGATAAAGATAAAGAAAAAGCCAAGCTTGTTTTTCAAGTTCCAGCGCATGAGGGGCCCTCCTTAATACTGCATGAATGAATCGTGCTTTTCTTCCGGTTGCTTTGCCTTCAACTGATCCTGGCGGGAACAGGGCTTTCCTTTGCCAGACACCCCGGGCCAAAGGAGAAAAGATAGGCAGGGCAAACGATGTGCCTGTTGCTTTGGCAAAATTTTTCCAGCTCGACCAGACTGGGGACGTAGGGCGTATTCTTGGCTGAACAGCTGGCCACGGACCAGGCGGGGGTTCCTTGGCTGTAATGCAGAAGATGCTTGCAGGGCATGGCGTTATCCTCCAGATGCGGTTGTGATTTTGTTTCCATGGAGAACAACCTACCGCCCCTGTATTAGGGGATGATTATGGCGCGGTTAATTTTGTTTTAGGGCGTGGCTGCAAAAAAAAGCTCCCCTGCCGGAGCATCGACAGGGGAGTAAGGGAGGTGGGAGGTGGGAGGTGTAATACAGGAGCAGTGGAGAGCTGTTCGTTTTCCGTCCGATCTCCACTACTTTTGGACAGGGGCGCCCTGCCCGTGGGAGGAGAGGCCGGGCACCCCTGTCCGATTCAGCGGGGAGGAGCTGAAATCCTTTAAAACTTGTAACTTACGTCGAACTGCATCAGGTTGACGGTGTCCACCTTGTTGTTGGCCGAGTAATACGCCTCGTCCTGCTTATAGTTCATCCAGGTAAAATCAAGCGCCCAATTCTTGGTGATATCGTAGCCGGCCTGGACCCGGTGGCCCTTCTTGTTGGTCGTGCCAAGACCGTCGCCGAAATCGGAGTCCGTGAGAGCGCCATAGAGAGAATCGGCCTCAACCACTGCATAGGCGTAGCCAAGACGAATCTTGTCGATCTTGGCATCGAGCCCCGCCACCCAGCCAAGGTCGGCATCACCCGGCTTCTTGGTGAAATCCTTGGCCTGGCTTTGGCCTATGTTGCCGTCGGCCCCAAAATTCTGCCAGACATGGCCGTAGAGGGAGAGCGTGGCGGTAGCGACCGGAAAGGAGACCTTGCCATAGAGATCGCCGATCTCCAGGGCATACTTGGCCGGGTCAACGGCGTTGAGCAAGGTGCTGGTCTTGTCATTGATGAAGGATTGGTCATATTTCTGATAGCCGGCAGCCAGGGTATAGGCAACGTCGCCCACCTTGCCCCGGTAACCGGCCTGGCCCATGTACAGCATGGCGGTGTTGTCGTCATTCACCAGTTTCGCGGCGTAACCGCCCACTGTGGCAAACAAACCCTCCTTTTTGCCATACTGGGCGGTCAGACCGGCCAGACGCGCGTCGCTGTCCCACAGCACCCATGAGGTTTCATAGGGGTTGAGCTGCTGGCCGAGGGTAAACTTAAAATCCTCCACCTTATGAGCGGCATAGGCATAATCAAGCCAGAGATCGTTGGACTGGAAGGGGGTATTTTTCGACCAGGTTGCGTTGGTGCTGGTCGCGAGATGGGAACCGTCGGTATTTGCCGCCTCGCCGGTGGCCAGGCCCGCACCCACTTCCCAATTCTCGGTCTTGTTCTCCCACACGCCGCCGAGCCGGAAGCGGGTCCGCCAGCGGTCACGGGCCGCATCGGAGGTGAGGGCCTGATCGTAATACTCCTTGGCCTGCCGTTCGTAACGCACCCGCAGATCGCCTTTCAAGGTCAGCTGGTCGATGAACTCGTTTGCCAAAGTCACCTTGCTGGCGCTGCCGCCGGTTTTCTTCACTTCCTCCTCGACCTTTGCCGAGACTTTTTTGTCCACCATGGCCCCGAGGGCATCAATATACTCCTGCTGGGACTGGACCTTGTTGCGCAGATACTCAAGCTCCTGCAGAATCTGCTCATTGCTCATGCCTGCGCCCGCCAGTGCCGCCGCGGGCAGAGTGAGACACAACCCCAGTGCGGCTGCCGCTGTGAATACCTTTCTCATCTGCTTCTCCTTTCTCCATAATGATTATTAAAGATTGCCTCCTGCCTTCGGCGCAGGGCAATGGCGGAGAACAAAAATCCGGCCATCGCCAGGTCCGAAATGTTACGGAGAGGCTAACGGAGAAATGTTAGAGCCAGGTCATCCTTGGGTTAAAAGCCGGTTAAAAAAAGATTAGAAAGGCGAAGGCGGAAATCGGACCTCACGAGAGGTCGCCTTCTGTTCATTTTTTAATGAATATTTAATAAAAATCTAACAAACAGAGCGCATATTCGACACCAGACCTCCCGGCCGATCTGATCGCGAAAAAGCTGCCGGGCAACATCGCCGCCTTCACTCTGGACGAGAGGAGCACCGCCCTGGCCGCCACCAAGCCGCAGACCTGACCGGAATCCTGCTGCCCGTGGCCTCCCCCGACATCCTCACCGGCTTCCTCTGACCATGGACCGGGCTGCGGCGGGGGTCGCGCCCCTGGACGGCGTCCCCCCTATCCGCACCTGAGCCGGGAATTCATGCATTTGGGCTTTCAGATCTTCGACCTCGGCTTTCAATCCCCCAACATGGAGGCGGCCAAGCCCATGCTCCATGTCCCTGCCCTGCTGCACGATTCTGATCGTGCTCGCCATGACCAGCACCGCCATCTGCCGGCGCAAGATAAAATGCGGCAGCGCAACGCCGCGGTTGATGTATAATGCAGGCAAGCGGTCACAGGGCGGCGCATCTCCTTTGTCATCGGCCTGTCCGCATACCTGGTGTATGGCGGACAGGCCTCTTTCGCGGATCTGCACCGCCCTGCAAACCGCTTGCATATGTGGATCAGGCAGAGACCTGTTGCCTTATCCGTGATCATGGATTAACGAGGAGAAGCAATTCGGGAGAGAGGGAAACCGAGGACTACATTACCGGCCGTTTCGGCCGAACGACAACCGCCCACCAGCACCGCATCCGCCCCAGGGATCACCCCCTGTTGCGTGCTGTCACATCACAAAAGAAGGAGCAACGCCATGGCTAAAAATATTCACACAGAGATAGAAAAACTCAAAAACCAGATCGTCTACCTGGGCACGGCGGTGCAGGAAAACATGCAGAAATCCGTCAAGGCGCTGTGGGGGAAAAATCCCGAGATGGCCCGTCAGGTTATCGATCGCGACAAGGGCGAAATCGACTCCTTCGAGATCAATGTCGAGGAGGAATGCCTGCGGCTGCTCGCCCTGCATCAGCCCGTGGCCGGCGACCTGCGCTTCATCGTCACGGTGCTCAAAATCAACAACGATCTTGAGCGCATCGGCGACCTGGCCGCCAAGATCGCCGACAAGGTGCTCCTGCTTTACGCCGTTGATCCGGTCAGGTTTGCCTCCGACACCATGCAGATTCCGGAGATGTTCAATGCCATGTTTGAGAAAACCGTCTGGATGTTTCACAATACCATGGATGCCTTTGTCAACGAAGACACCGACCTGGCCTACAAGGTGTGCCTGGAGGACGACGAGGTGGATCGGGCCAAAGGGGAGATCCGCACCCAGATGGAGGAGATAATCCTGCATGATCCGACCCAGCACGTGTATCTGGCCAAACTGATCAGCGTGGCCAGAAGCCTCGAACGCATCGCCGATCACTGCACCAATATCTGCGAAGACATTATCTACATGGCGCAGGGCAGAATTGTCCGCCATCATGTAACACGATAGCCGCGCCGGAACTGCCGCCGCGAACATTGCCCAGGAGAAAACAATGGCCCGAGAAACCATCCTTGTCGTGGAAGATGATGAAAACATCCAGCAGCTGGTCGGCTACAACCTGGCCAAGGCCGGCTTCCATGTGGTCTATGCCGACAACGGGGAACAGGCGCTCAGCCTGATCAAGCGGGAGAAACCGGAGCTGATCGTGCTGGACCTCATGCTCCCCGGCATCAACGGCTTCGAGATCTGCAAGCTGGTGCGCAAGGACCCGAAAACCAAGAACCTGCCCATTGTCATGCTCACCGCCAAAAGCGAAGAGGATGATATGACCGCGGGGCTCGATCTCGGGGCGGACGATTACATCACCAAGCCATTCAGCCCGAAGATCCTCATCTCCCGGATCAAGGCCGCCCTGCGCCGCAAGGAGGGATTGAGCGAAGAAGGAGGCGGGAGCAAGAAAACCACCCCCCTCACCATCCACGGGATAACCATCGACCCCAACCGCTACGAGGTGCTGGTGGGCGATGAGGCCATCACCCTGACCGTTACCGAATTTTCCATCCTGGAGCTGCTGGCCCGGCGGCCGGGCTGGGTCTTCAACCGGCAGCAGATCATCGACGGGGTCCGGGGCTATGACTATGTCATCACCCCCCGGGCCGTGGACGTGCAGGTGTTCGGGCTGAGGAAAAAGCTGGGCGAAGCGGGCAAACACATCGAAACCGTGCGCGGCATCGGCTACCGCATGCAGGGCTAGGGCAGAGCTGGGGTTGCAGCAGCGCCCCTCAGGCAAAGAGATCCGTCAGGGCGAATCTCTCCACGTCGAAAAGACCCAGGCCGGTGATCTTTTCCATCCCTCAATCCCTCTTCCGGGCGATGTACACCACATGCCTGCGCCCGCCCCGGCCCGGGCGTTGCCGGTGCACGGCGAACCCGGCCGCCTGCAGCCGTTTTTCAAATCCTTGGTCCGGGTCCTCGGACCAGACGGCAAACACCCCGCCCGGTTTCAGGGCTGCCCGGCTCGATTCCAGCGCCTTCCTGCCGTAAAGATAATCCCCCCGGCCGTGGTCCCCCTCATAGGGGCCTTCGTACAGGTCAAGGATGATGGCGTCAAAGCGGTTCTCCTTGCCCTTTTTCGCCGCCTCAGCAATGACCTTGGCCACATCGGAAATCTTCACCGTGACCCGCGGGTCGTCAACCGCTCCGTTGGTTAATGGGGCGATGACCCCTCGGCACCAGGTAACCATGATCGGATTCAGCTCCGCCACCACCACCTCGGCGCCGGAGGGAAGATTATCCAGGGCCGCCTTGAGGGTGAAGCCCATGCCCAAGCCGCCCACCAGCACCCTGGGCTTTTTGGTCTGCTGCAAGGGTGCACAGGCCAGCTCCGACAAGACGATCTCGGAGCGGTTGGCCGAGGAGTTCATCAGCACCCGGCTGTCGATGGTGATCAAAAAATCCGTCTCGCCCCGCTGCCGCAGATCGAGAAGCCCCTCGTCGGTATCAATGCTGTCCACTACCCGCCAGGCTAAAGCCATTTACAATGCTCCCATCTTTTTAACCCGCCCCACTGCCCCGCTTTCCAACCGCACTTTAATGCCGTGGGGATGGGTGGGGGATTTGGTCAGGATATCCTTGACGACCCCCTCGGTGAGTCTGCCGGAACGCTGGTCCTCTTTCCGGACGATGCACACCCGCAGCCCGGCCCTGATCTCGCTCCGATTCATCCCATTCATGCCGGTCCTCGTTTGATTTCCCGCTGGATCAGCGCCAGCAACTCCGCAAAGGTGTCGCTGAAGTAATGGGGGGTGGTCTGGCCCGGGCTGCTCGGGTTCTCCACGTTTACCCCGTACCGGAGCCCTTGTCCGGTCAGGGCCTTGTACCTTTTCATCTTGCCCGCATATTTCGAGCTGGGCCGCTCTTTTTCCGCCAGCAAGCCGAGGGCCACCAGGATCTTGTTCGCCTTTACCGTGGAGATTGCAACGTTACTCAGTTTCAGCAGGTTGGTAAGTGAATCGGTTTTTTCCACCGCATCCTCCTTGCAGGTCCGCTCCGGAAAACACCAACCGGAGACGCACCCTTTTGTTATTTGTCTTCAGCCACCCTGTCCCAGCCCGTCCGCCCGCAGCAAGGACTCAAGGCAGTGCTCCCGGATGGAGTAAAACTCCTTGATCTCCCGGATCTGGGCCAGCAGCTCCGCCTGTTTCACCGGGCCGGCGCCCTTCACCCCCAGGATCATCTTGTTCTTGCTCGTGTGTTCCAGGGAAACGAACTCGAAGATTTGGGTTTCGTAGCCGGACGCCTCAAGGAGCAGCCCGCGCAGGGAGTCGGTGACCATCTCCGCCTCCTGGCCCAGATGGATGCCGTGCTTGAGCATGGGCTTCAGCAACTCAGGGCTCTGCATCTGGGGCCGGAGCTGCTTGTGGCAGCACGGCGCGCACATGATGATCGCAGCGCCTGAGCGGATTCCCAGATGGATGGCGTAATCCGTGGCCATGTCGCAGGCGTGCAGGGCGATCATGATGTCGATCCCCTCGGGCGCAAAGCTCCGGATATCGCCCTGGACAAAAGAGAGTGTGTCGAGCTTCAGCCTCTGGGCGGCTTTACCGCACAGGCTGACGAGATCCTCCCGCAACTCCACCCCGGTAACCTTGGGGGTAAGCCCCAGGCTGGCGCGCAGGTACTCCTCCATGGCAAAGGTGAGGTATCCCTTGCCCGAGCCGAAATCAACCACCCGGACCCGCTCTTTTTCCTTCAGCTTCGAGGAGGCAATGGCATGGTCCAGGACCTCGATAAACTTGTTGATCTGCTTCCACTTGCGCGACATGGAGGGGATCAACTGATGCTGCGCATTGGTGACTCCCAGCTCCTTCAAAAACGGGGTGGCAAGATCGAGAAACCGCTCCTTCTTCCGGTCATGCTCCCGGGAGACGACTTCCCTCGGCGCTGCCTTGCCCCGCTGCAGATTGTACCTGCCCTTCTTGCTGACCGAGAGCTGGATATCCTCGCGCACCGTCTGCAGATGCACGTTGTTGAAGGCGGTGGCAAACACATCGCGGATAGTCGCAATCCCCGCCGGAATGGGCAGGTTCTTGGTAACGTCCCTGGTCTGGTAGCGATAGAGAAAAGAGAAGCACTCCCCCTCCTTCAGGGTAAGCCGCCGGACAAAGACCCGGTTCAGCCCCGGTTCCGGCCCATGGTATTTCCCCAGCACCAGTTTGACAAAGGTGTTCCGGGTCAGGCAATCGTCCAGCAGGCTGAAAAAAAGTCCGCATTGGTTCGGCATCTCTTGTGGCCCTGGTTTGGCCTCGGTCATCTCAGTCATCGTCACGCACCATCATATAAAACAATCTCTGGTTACCAAGAAATTTCAGCCAGGGGAATACGCTTTATCCTTCTGTTCATTTTCTTTGCTTGCCCAAAGAAAACGAACCAAAAGAAAAGGCCCCCTGTGTTCCTTGTCCCGCCGTGGGCGGGATACCCTGCGCTCCTCGATGCTACCGGGGCTTTGCAAACTCGCTGCGCTCAAACAGTGCAAATCCCTTTTTCGGCAGCCTCTCCGGTGCTCGGCTGCGGACCAACGGGATTTTGACTGCATCTGAAAACAAAAGGCACAAAAACCCACCCCATTGCTCACCCTTCCTTCAACGAAAGCGCAATCCTTTTCCGCTGGGGATCAACCTCCAGCACCCGGACCATCACCTGCTGCCGCACCTTGACCACCTCGCCTGGCTCCTTCACAAAACGGTCGGCCAGCTGGCTGATGTGGATCAGCCCGTCCTGGTGCACGCCGATATCGACAAAGGCCCCGAACTTGGTCACATTGGTGACCAGTCCTGGCAGCCGCATGCCCGGCTTAAGATCCTCGATGCTGTTGATCCCGTCGCTGAAGGCAAAGGCGCTGAAGCTTGCCCTGGGGTCGCGGCCCGGCTTGGCAAGCTCGGCCAGGATATCGTTGAGGGTCGGCAAGCCCACCGTCTCGCTGACATAGCGGCTGAGCTCGATTTTCTCCCGGAGCTCCGGCTGTTCGATCAGGTCCACGACCTTACAGCCGCAATCCTTGGCCATCTGTTCCACGATCCGGTATTGCTCCGGGTGGACCCCGCTTGAGTCCAGGGGATTTGCCGCGCCCCGGATCCGTAAAAATCCACCGCATTGCTCAAACCCCTTGCCCCCCAGCCGGGGAACCTTCAGCAGCTCACCCCGGCTGGCAAACGGGCCGTTTTCATTGCGGTATTTGATGATGTTTTGGGCCAGCACCGGCCCCAGGCCGGAAACATGGGCCAGCAGCTCGGCGCTGGCACTGTTCAGCTCCACCCCCACCCTGTTTACACAGCTGGCCACCGTATCGTCCAGGCTCTTTTTCAGCGCCACTTGATTGACGTCATGCTGGTATTGACCGATCCCGATGACCTTGGGGTCCAGCTTCACCAGCTCGGCCAGGGGATCCTGCAACCTCCTGCCGATGGAAACCGAACCACGCACCGTGAGATCATGGCCGGGGAATTCCAGCCGGGCCGTTTCCGAGGCGGAGTAGATCGAGGCGCCGCTTTCATCCACCATGGTGATGATCATCTCCGCCGCCAAGCCCAACCCCCGGACAAAGGATTCGGTCTCCCTGCCTGCGGTGCCGTTGCCGATGGCAATGGCCTCAATCCGGTATTTTTTGCACAGTTCAGCCACGACCTTGCCGGCCTCCCGGCTTTTGTCCGCGGATAGGGTCGGGTAGATGGTGGCATTGTGCAGGAGTTTGCCCTGTTCGTCCAGGCAGACCAGCTTGGCCCCGGTGCGAAAGCCGGGGTCCAGGGCCATGACCCGTTTGCGGCCCAAGGGCGAGGCGAGGAGCAGCTCGCGCAGGTTATCGACAAAAACCTTTATCGCCTCCCGGTCCGCCTGCTCTTTAAGATGGGTGCGCAGCTCGTTTTCCAACGACGGAGCAAGGAGCCGCTTGTAGCTGTCTTCCACGGCAAGATTGACCTGCTCCGCTGCCGCACCGCTGCCCTTGACATATCTTTTCCGCAACAGCTCGATACCCGCCTCTGCCGGGGGACGCACCGCCAGAGTCAGCACCTTTTCGTTTTCGCCGCGCAGCATGGCGAGCAGACGGTGGCCCGGCACCTTGGGAGCCGGTTCCTGCCAGTCGAAATAGTCCCGAAATTTGGAGCCCGCCTCCTGGTTCTTTTTCACCACCCTGGAGACGATCACTGCCTTACTACCAAAGAGCTGCCGCAGCCTTGCCCGGATGGCAGGATCTTCGTTGAGCCATTCCGCGATGATGTCCCGTCCCCCGGCCAGGGCCTCGTCCGCTGTGGCTACGCCTTTTTCCGGGTCGATGAATCTTTCCGGGCGGAGCGGAGTATTATCCTGGCGAAAGATGGCCCGGGCCAGAGGCTCCAACCCCTTTTCCATGGCGATGATGCTTCTGGTCCTGCGCTTGGGCCGGTGCGGCAGATAGAGATCTTCCAGGCTGGACAGATTAGCGGCTCCAAGAAGAGCCTGGTGCAGTTTCGGCTCCAACAACTCGCGTTCGCTTAAGGATCCGATGATCGCCTGCCGCCGTTTGTCCAATTCAGCCAGTTGCAGCAGCCGGTCCCGGACTGCGGTGATCTGGATTTCATCCAGCAGACCGGTGGCCTCTTTCCGGTAGCGGGCGATAAACGGCACCGTGCCCCCGTCCTGCAACAGGGCGGCCACGGCCGCCACCTGGCCGGTCTTGATTTTCAGCTCTTGGGCAATGATTTCCTGGTGTTGGTTCATGGTTGCTTTTGTATTCATATTTTCACAACAGCGCCAATTGTTTTTTGCTTTGCGCTGATTTAGCTCTTTTCCAGCAAGGAGAGCCACCCCCCTCATCTCCCATCATATCACTTTGCATCCCCTGGCGAATATGGTCAAATACCGCACAACAATTCGGACGTGCATGGGTGGGAAAAAGCTAAACGCTGACACTGACAGCTGCATAAACTCGCAAGGAAAAGAGCATGGGGAACCCCTTACAGGACCAGCTTCTCAAGGCCGGGCTGGCCAGCAAAAAACAGGCCAGAAAGGCCGAACACGAAAAACGGATCAGCCGCAAGCAGAACAACACCAATAGCCCTGCGGTGGTCAGCAACAAGGCCAGAGAGGAGCAGGCGGCCAAGGATTTGCGCAACCGGGAGCTCAACCGGGAGCGCGCCGGGGAGACCAGGCTGCGGGAGCAGAAGGCCCAGGTAAAACAGCTCATCGAGACCAATCGGTTGCCCCAGGATGGGCGGGGCGAGCCGTACCACTTTGCCGAGCAGAACAAGATCAAGAGGATCTTCGTCTCCGAGGAGATGGGTGACCAGCTCAGCCGCGGTCAGCTGGCCATTGTCAGGCTCGGCAGCGGCTATGAGGTGGTCCCGGCCAAAGCGGCCCGCCAGATAGCGAGCCGCGACAAGGGGGCGGTGGTGGTCTTTCATGAAAAACCATAAGGGGCTGCGCCGCACTGGGGAAGGTGGCACTGAAATGGCTCATTTGCCCACACCCCCCCGGCCGGCCCAGAAGCGTCAACCGCGAGGGTTGCCCATCCTCCATGAGGACAAGGATATTCTCGTGGTCGCAAAGCCTGCCGGGCTGCTGACCATCGGCACCGACCGGGAAAAGTCGAGAACGGCCCATTATCTGCTCAACGATTATGTGCGCAAGGGCGATCCGAAATCGCGCAACCGGGTGTATGTGGTCCATCGCCTGGACAAGGACACCTCCGGCCTCCTGATTTTTGCCAAAAGCGAACAGGCCAAGAAATACCTGCAGGAGCATTGGGAGGATACAGACAAGCATTACCTGGCCATCGTCCACGGACGGCTGACGCCCAAGGAGGGAACGATCACCTCCTACCTGGCCGAGAATGCGGCCCAGAAGGTCTACTCGACCCCGGACCCTGCCAAGGGCAAGCTCTCCCAGACGGCCTACAAGGTGTTGCGAGAGAGCAAAGGCTTAAGCCTGGTGGAGATTCATCTCCTCACCGGCCGCAAGCACCAGATCCGGGTGCATTTCGCGGAAAAGGGCCATCCCGTGGCAGGGGACAAAAAATACGGCCCCACCGCGCCGGTCTGCAAACGGCTCGCCCTCCATGCCCGGTCGCTCTCCTTCATCCACCCCTTCAGCGGCAAGGAAATGAGCTTTGACCTCGGGATGCCGGAGGAATTCACCCGGCTGCTCGGCAAATAGGAACTGCGCTGGCTGTTGGCCGGCCAGACACAACCAATCGTCTCGCCGGGGCGGGAATGACATTTCGCGATGAATTCTCTGGGAAATATGGCCAAAATGATCAGGCTATAACCTGGTTAGGATTGCTGGATATAAAAACCTTTCTCTGATAGATTGACTCCAATCATACATTCAGGCCGTTTTGGTCCGGTCGGCGGCACTTACGTATTGTGCCCCCGAATTTTAAGAGGAGGAGTTTGCCGATGAACTTTTTTTCCGAACAAAACAGGCTCGCCGCCGCCCGCAGACTCTTTGCGCATGCCGGAGAGTTGATCGATGCCCGTTTTTCCGTGCGCCTGTGGGATGGAACGATGATCCCGCTGGGCACGAATGTCGATACCGATTTCTTTATCGCCATCAACAGCTCCGAGGTTATCGGCTCGCTTCTGCGGCGTCCGACTGCGGAAAACCTCCTTCTCCACTATGCCAAAGGCCATCTGGAACTCCACGGCGACCTGATCGATTTCATTGCCGTGGCCCGGGAAAAGAAGCCCAGGAAGACATTGAAGAAACTGAACAGGTTCTTTCTCTTCAGGTCAGCCCTGCCGCTTCTCTTGACCTTTGGCCGGAAAGCAGAGGTCCGCCATAAATACCGGGATGAGGAGACAGGCCGGCGGGAGTCGAAGCGGGACAACAAGGAATTCATCCAATTCCATTACGACATCAGCAACGATTTCTATGGACTGTTCCTCGGCGCGGAAATGCTTTATTCCTGCGGCTATTTCACGCATCCGGACAACTCCTTGGACCAGGCCCAGCAGGATAAGCTTGAAATGATCTGCCGGAAACTGCGTCTGCAGGAGGGCGAAAAGCTGCTCGATATCGGCTGCGGCTGGGGAGGGCTTATCTGTTATGCCGCGAAGAACTATGGGGTCAAGGCGCATGGGATCACCCTTTCCCAGAAGCAGCTGGAATATGCCCAGGAAAAAATAAAGCGGCTCGGCCTTGCGGATCGGGTCACGGTCGAACTGAGGGATTACGCAACGCTTGAGGGCACCTATGACAAGATCGCCAGCATCGGCATGTTCGAGCACATCGGGATCGCCAACATGCCGAAATATTTTGCAAAAATTAATTCTCTCCTGCGGGACCGGGGCATTCTCCTAAACCACGGGATCTCCCGCCGGGCCAAACCCACCCGCCGTGCGGTCCGCAAGATCAGTCCCGAACGCCGCCTGATCCTGAAGTATATCTTTCCGGGAAGCGAGCTGGACAATGTGGGGCACACGGCCGAGGTGCTTGAAATCTGCGGCTTTGAGGTGCACGATGTCGAGGCCTGGCGCGAGCATTATGCCCTCACCGCCGGGCATTGGTATCGCCGCCTCATGGCCAGAAAAGAAGAAGCGCTCGGTTTCGTGGGCATGGAAAAATTGCGGATGTGGGCGCTCTATCTGGCCGGAGTCTCCATCGGCTTTGCGGATGGCTCGATAGGAATCTGCCAGGTGGTCGCCACCAAGCATGCCGCCAGAGGCCCCTCCGGCCTGCCTCTTACCAGGGCGGATTTATACAGATGACCGGCCGCCGACCCTTTTTCCCAAGCCCGCGCTTCTTCTCGCAGGCCTGACTCCGTGCAGTCGGAAAATACCTTTCTCGGATAGATATAGATATTGAGCTCATAAGTTCAGGGCCATTTTGCTCTGGTTGGCAGCAATTAAGTAAGGTGACCCCGGAATTCGGAATTGGGGAGGGATATGGCTAGGCGCAGAAGGCAAAGTGCATTCGAAGATCTTGTTGAAATCGCCTCAAGATTACCGTGGCAGACTGGGTTGGCTCTCGCGGCGGCATCCTATCTGGCTCTTCATGCTGTCGCGGGGATTACGGTTGCCAGTCCGGCCAATGCCGGCGCCATAAGCGCCTATACGATCAAGCAATTCGGGATAACTTTTGCCGCCTTCGGACAGATGCTTTTCCCTTTTTGTTTTCTGATCGGCGCGGGGTGGTCTTTTTTTAAGCGGGGGGAAAACGGTGCCCAGGCCGCGCAGCCGCTTGAAAAAAAGAATCTTCCCCGGCACTCTGTTCCAGACAACCCCCGGCCGAACAAAAAAGCAAGCCCAACGCCGCTTTGCCCTAAATGCAACAAACCCATGGTGAAGAGAACCGCAAAGAAGGGGGCAAATGCCGGAAAGGAATTTTGGGGCTGCTCGCAGTACCCCAGGTGTAAAAGCGTGCTTGCAATAAACACCTAAAGGAAAGCGATTTGCTGCTGACGTAGTTAGCGGCGGCAACAGAAACCGGGGAGTGGCCCCTGATTTTCCTCGGAAGCGAATGCTCCCGTTGTGTTCAATGGTGGGCGATACTGGGATCGAACCAGTGACCCCTGCCGTGTGAAGGCAGTGCTCTCCCGCTGAGCTAATCGCCCTGATGCTTTTTCAGGATAATAGTACATTCCGCCGCCTTCAACAACCGAACTTTGCTGCGGCAAAAAAAAAAGTGGGGAGCGGCCCCGGAATTCTGCGACCGCAGGTCTCAAGGAAACACACAGCATGGGCGGAACACGATTCATCGTAGCGGGAAGCTTTATCGACGGCAGCGGCGGTGAGGTGCGCAGGGATGTCTTTCTGACCGTGCAGGACACCATTATTACCGCCATCGGCTCCGCCGCAGACCTTCCCCGCCATGACGGGGAAGCAATCGATGACTTCTCGCACTGCATCGTTTTGCCCCCGCTGGTTGACTGCAGCGTCTCCCTGTCGCGCTCGCCCTCCGTGGACAAGAGGGTAAGGGTATCCGCTGATGAAGCCGACTTTGCGGAAAGGACCGCCATGCTGGAGCGGCATATCCGCTACTGCCATGCCTACGGAGTGCTGGGCGTGGCCGACAGCGACGATCTCAGCGGCCTGGTGGCACAGTATCAGGAGCGAATGGCACAGGGGAGCATCATTGACATTCGTTCGTCCGGCCGTCTCTGCCGGAGCCGCCAGGATTGCGCCGCCGGTAACCCGGTATCCACCGATTTCCTCAAGATCGGTTATTCCACCAATATCGAAGACGAAGAAGCCCCAGCTCTTGGGCTTACCCAGGAAGAGCTGTGCCACATTCTGCAGCCCCGAGGCGGCAGAAAGGCGGTGGTGGTGGCCAATGGCCCGCAACAGGTAGCGGAGGCGCTTGAGACGGGGTGCGATGCCATCGAACAGGGATACAACATGGGCGAGGACAATCTCCGGAAAATGGCGGAGCAGGATGTGCTGTGGATTCCCAGCGTGCTGCGGGCCAAGAATGGTTTGGACGGCGCAAGCTCCGGCGGGGAGGTGGCTTGCCGTTTCTCCATTCGCTATGTGGCGCCGGGAAAGCCGATTCCGGGCGCGGAGGCTTTTTGGCAGAAGATGCTCGCCGAACAACTCGCGCAATTGCGTTTGGCCAGAGAATTGGGCGTGAAAACGGCGGTGGGAACCGGGGCCGGGAGTGCTGGCATCCTCCATGGCGAGTCGATGGCCGAGGAGATGAAATTGTTCCTCAAGGCCGGCTATTCACTGGAGGAGGCCATCCGCTGCGCCACGGAAAACGGCGCCCGATTCTTCGGCATGGAGAAGCTGGGCAGGCTGACGGTGGGGAGGAAAGCAACCTTCCTGATTTCCAGGGGCACGGTGCAGCAGCTGGCAAGAAAACTCTCCTATCTGGAAGGCATCTATGTTGACGGCGCACCCAGCATCGCCTATCATAAAAATCCTGTCAAGACACCGTGACAGGAGCGCTTTGTACCGCCTGTAAAGAAACTGGAGGAGTGTCCCTACTTTCCCTAATTTTCCCCAAGGCAACAATGCAATATCACTATGAATTCGATGGTGAATATGGTCAAATACTCGGGCAATATTCAGTTAGGCTTTCTGCCGCCATCCGCTTGGTGTCCCTCCATGCAGACACCGGCGACTTTCATGGAGTCATTGGCCAGTGATACAAAGAAAAAAGCTTGCGCCCTTTGTCCGGATCAGATAATTTATGCTCAATTATTACTTAAATTTGAATAACACCCCCAACGCATCTCGTAAGATCTGCGCACCATTGGGGGTTTCTTTTTATGGGGGCTGGTAATGCAATTTACCAAACCCCCTAAATCTTTTGATGAACAGATCGACCTGCTCATCGAACGCGGCATGGCAATCACAGACCGCGACCGGGCCAAACGCTATCTCGGCCACCTCAATTACTATCGCCTGGCTGCTTACTGGCTCCCCTTCGAGCAAGACCATCCCACCCATCAGTTTAAGCCCGGCACAGACTTCAATCTGACTTTGGAGCACTATATATTTGACCGTGAATTGCGGCTATTGGTCATGGATGCCCTCGAACGAGTTGAAGTTTCCCTGCGCACCCGCTGGGCCTATCACCTCGCCCATACCTACGGGCCGCACGCCCACCTGCAAAAAAATCTGTTCAAGGAAAACTGGAACCACGCGGAAAATATCGACGCTCTCAAGGAAACGGTAGGGAGAAGTTCTGAAATTTTCATCAGGCACTTCAGCAAATACGACGAAGAACTCCCGCCCCTCTGGGTTGTCTGCGAAGTCATGACCCTGGGGCAACTCTCAAAATGGTACGCCAACCTAAGACATGGCAGCGACCGCAATGCCATTGCCCATGCCTATGATTTAGACGAAGTGAATCTCACCTCGTTTCTCCATCATCTCAGTATCGTGCGGAACCATTGCGCCCATCATGCCCGGCTCTGGAATCGATTGTTTCCTTTCGCCTGGAAACTGCCTCGGAAAAAACCTGCTGACCTACAGGCAAATTTCAACCAAATGGAGGGGAAACATCTTTACAATACCCTGGTGATGCTGGCATATCTCATGGACAGCATCAACCAAAACACCTGGAAACAGCGGTTGACCAACCTTTTTGTCAAACATCCGCAAGTGCGGGCGCAGACCATGGGCTTTCCGGATGATTGGCAAGCGCGGCCGATCTGGAGGTAGGCAGGAATTAAGGATATGTCCCCGGAATTCTTGCGGCGTGGCGCTCGTTGCAAGAAGCGCTGCCGGTCCGCCTTACGCCCATCCGCACCGAGGCACAATTTGAAGAGGTGGTTGCGTTGCTGCACAGCCTCATCGATGCAGTCGGCGACGATGAAGGCCATGAGCTGGCTGATTTTCTCGATCTGGTCGGACAACTGGTCGAGGATTACGAGACACAACATCATCCCGTTCCGGAGGCGGAACCACGAGCCGTTCTCCGGTTCTTCATGGAGCAGCACGGACTCAAGCAGACCGATCTGTCCGAGGAGATCGGCGGGCAATCCGTGGTAAGCGAGATACTGACGGGCAAACGCGAGATCAACGCCAGGCAGGCCAAGGCCCTGGCGGCCCGCTTCGGGGTTTCCCCAGCGGTTTTTATTTGAGCAATCTCAAAAACAAAAATATATAGACAGGAATTAAGTATTGTGTCCCGAATGGCGCTAGTTTAAGGTTTTTGCCTGGGAGATCACCCACAATGATCGGTTAAAACTACGACCTCGCCGATTTGACGACGCACAGGGGAAAGTGCCCCTCAACACAATCGGCGGCAAGAAAAAACTACCAGCGGCTAATATCGCCTAAGCATAAAATGTGAGAGACTCAGAGACGCAAAAATCATGCTGAAATCGCTTAAACTAGCGCCATTCTATTGTGTCCCCGGAATTCGGAATTGCCCGGAATTGCCGGAATTGCCGCCGAAAAATTAACACTTGGAAAAATAGATAGGGACAGATGAGGGAATTCCCCATCTGTCCCTATTACTGGCAATCACTTGCGTGGAGAGTCCAGGCTATCTAGCCACGGGGTTCCTGTAAGTTCTGGTTGAGCTTCTACCAGAGTAACCTCAGCGCCAGTCTTTGCACGAATCGAACGGACAATATCAAGGAAGGTTTTTTCGGTCCACTCCTCTGGAGTTCCGACCATTGCATTTGCCATATCACGGCTGATTTGGGCTAGTCCACCTTCTTGCTTGGTGAATACGGCGTAAAGATCGAGATGGTAGCCCTCTTTATATTGATAAAGACAGGCGGTCAAATTCAAACTGTTGCTCCCAGAAACGTTCCTCTGGGCTTGGGCCGTCCAACTGGCCCCCTCGCAGTTGCCATGCGAACCCCTAGGCTTCCTCCTCCGCCGCCCGCCAACACAGCAAGCTTTGATCCTTCAAAAGGGTTTACAAGCTTAAACCTACCAGGTTTTTCTGGAATCTCCCCGGAAGCTGGAATTGGTGTTGCCTCTTGTGCATTGCCAGCATTACGTCCGATACCATCACTGGCAGCCTTACTGACCACTTGTCGAGAAGCAGAAGTCTTGAGATCAAAAATCCGGTAGTACTCTACCGTCTTTGTCTTCTGTCCAAGATAATTGTTCGTGGCACCACAGCCTGTTAAGGCAAAAGCAACTATGGCAAAAATAATTGAACGTTTCATGAGACCCCTTTTGTAGTTGGATTCTGGAAAAAATTTGTTCAATATCAAAAAGTTAACATCTAGTTAATCCGCTCAATTCTAACAAATTATTTCTTTATTGGAAAGAAACAATTCCCCGACTCAATCATTTTCTGGTTGTCCGGATTGGCAACACATTCTGAACCTTTTCTGCTTTAAACAGGCCCAGAATGCACAACGTCTATCTTTATGGAATCCTGGTCATTTCCCGAGGTAATTCCGGTAATTCCGTAATTCCGGGGACGCAATACTTAATTCGCCGTAGTAGAAAATCCGAAACATCTCCCATTTTTCCTCCAGCAAAGACGGGGTAGCTCGTACGCCCAATATTTTCGCCGCCCCCTCTTTCTCCAAGCCCCTCCGCGCACTTTCTAAGCTCAGCACAACTCCATTCCAGCCCCGAGCCAGTCGGTGGGGTTCAATTCGATTTTCTTCGGAGATTTGATCTTGCTACGCTCACGGGGAAGCCCGGAAAACATCTGGACAACACCGTGGCAAATAACACTGTTTGCCGATTCAGAGGCATAATTCATGTAGATTGACCGCAAAAGCCGATCTTGGGTTTCTCCGATAGGCTCTTTATCATTTTCCCACCGGGAAATGGTTTCCGGCCTGATACCCAGGGCGGAGGCAAGTTCCTTGGATTTGAGATGTAAATCCTTGCGCAAAAATTTGATCTCCGCCGAGGTGAGAAGAGATTTTCTTTGAGAACAAATAAAGCCGCCGATCACCCGATGGAGTTTCTCGATATTGGGAAGAGAAACATAAACTTCGCCGCACTTCTCGCATTTGAATTGCGTTAATCCATGGATTATTACATCTAGCCCACATTCATCATACGTGTACGGCTTATTCTTGAAAGATGTGATTTTTCCACCACACTCAAGGCATTTTTTCATGTTCAATTTCCTCCTTTGCCAAACATTTTCCCCGGTGCACAATCAGCTTGTGACGGTGATGATCTGTATCGAATATTCGGAGACGATGGCGGTCACAACTCGCCCTTCTTCCCCTTCAAGATCAACGCCCCTGATCGAATAGACCCAATTCTCGTATTCTTCCCTGTACTCTTTCCCGCTTAATTCGCCATGCTGAAGAATGAAAAGAATATCCTGAATCGTGAAGCGTCGTTCGCGCATGCGCTGTTTCACATGCCCACCATAAATCAGGTTATTCCTGGTGGCAGCTTCCCTGATCAGCGCAAGCGCTTTTTCGTTGTCTATATTTTCGGCCGGATCAAAAGTCATATACAATATGTAAGCAGGAAATTGACCTGAGCGCAACTTTTTAATCTGAGAGAGCCCCCCTGTCAAGCAAGATTACAATTGGGCGGCCATCAGTTCCGGCGCAATGTCTGAGGCAAGAATGATGCCATTGGCCCCCACGGCGCAATCAATGCATTTTTTCATGGCCGCTTCTTTTCGCCTCCGGCGGGGCCTGGAATAATGGATAACGGGTGAAGGAGGCCGGGTCTTTACGCCTTTTGAGCGACCCCAGGGGCCGGATGCCCCATAAGCCGTCTTCGGATACTGCAAAAAACACAGCCGGGCCGTTTCCCTTGGCATTCCCTGCTCCAGCATCCGTTGTTCAGCGGTTTTCCGAATCCATGCCCGGCTGCGCTTGCCGCTGTTTGTTCCTCTTGCGGCTGTCCAGGATCAGCAGGGCCAGAAACCCCACGCCGATGACCGCAAAGATAAAGCCGTTGCGGAAGGCATCCTGAAAGGCAAAGCTCCTGGCCTGCACCTGCTGGGCAGTGCCCAGCAGAATATACGCCTTGGTCTCGGCCACCCCGGGCGGGAAGAAGCGGCTCAGATCGGCGGCCTGCTGGTGGAGCCACGGCTTGATGTAGCCGGGGTTCTGCAAGAGGGAGATGTTTTCGAAATGCAGGGCCTGGCGCTCCTCCAGATGATTGGTGGCGATGGCGGTGCCCAGGGAGCCGCCGAGGAAACGGAGATAATGCATGAGGCTCACGCCCTGGGCGGTCTTGTCGCCCAGTTTGCCCAGGGCCAGGGCCGAAACCGGCGCAAAAAAGGCGCCGAGCGAGATGCCCAGGGGGATGGTGAGCACTGCCGCCCTGACCGACGGCGTGTAGTAATTGAGCGAGGGGATCAGGAAATAACTGGTGCAGAGGTAGATGGTGGCGCTGACCACCAGCACCGGCCGGGGACCGAAGCGGTCGCTCATGATCCCGGCCATGGGCGAGACGATGGCGATGAAAATGGCAAAGGCCAGCATGTGCAGGCCGGTCTGGAAGGTGGTGAGCCCCTTGAGGGTTTCATAGTAGAGGGGGAGCATGAAAAAGAGCTGATAGATGGAAAGGCCCATGGTGGTGAAATAAAAGCCCATGGCCAGGGTGTACTCCCGGTTTCGGAAGATGGCCGGATCGATCAGCTTGTGCTCGGAAAAAAGTTCCGAGAGCACATACAGGAGCAGGCAGATGGCGGCCGTAAAGCTTAGGATCACGATAAAGGTGGATTGGCCCCAGCCGAGCTGCTGGCCCTTGGAGAGCAGAATCAAGAGCGAGATCGTAAACGAGCCGATCAAGGCATAACTCACGAAATTGAAGCGCAGCGGCTGCCGATGGCGGACCACCATGGGCAGGAAGAAGGAGGCAGCCACGAAATTCAGGAGCCCCACCGGCAGGTTGATGTAAAAGACCCAGCGCCAGCTCAGGTGCTCGGTGATCCAGCCGCCGACGGTGGGACCCAGCGACGGGGCGAAGCTCACCCCCATGGCGTAGATGCCCATGGCCAGCCCCTTCTTTTTGGGCGGATAGATGGAAAAGAGGATGGTCTGGGCCGAGGCCATGATGAAGGATTCGCCAAACCCCTGGACGATCCGGGAGCCGATCATTTCGGCCAGGGAACCGGCCAGGCCGCAGAGGGCGCTGGCCGAGGTGAAGATGACCATGCCGATCAGAAACAGCCGTTTGAGCCCCAGCACGCGGCTCAGGCTGTGGGTCAGCAGCAGCCCCACCGCCGCCGCGGTCATGTAGGCGGTGATCACCCACTGGATGCCGTAGAGATCGGTGGCGAGCGGCCCCATCATCTTGGGCACCACCACGTCCACCACCGTGGTGTCGAGGATGGCCATGAAGGCGCCGACCATGACGATCATGGTCAGAAAGGCGCGCAGGCCCGGCGTGATGGTCTCGTAGATGGGGGGCTCTTCCCCGTTGATAGGGCGCTGGCCGTTAAGGTCTTGCATGTTTTCAGAGTTCGATAGTTTACGGTTCAACTCAACAGTATCGGGTAAACCCCGGAAGTGAGGAGGGGTGCTGCAGATTCGCGCGATCGTGACTGCCCGCTATGGCCCACACTATGCGGGGAGGAGCGATCGCGCGAAGATGTGGTGCCCCTCTGCTCACTTCTGCCGCTTGATCTCCACCTCGCCGCCCAGGCCGACCCGCAGCAGCGAAAGCTCGCCGCCGGTGACGGCGATCCGCACCGGAATGCGCTGGGCTACCTTGGTGAACTCCCCGGCCGAAATGTCCCGGGGCACCAAGGCGAAGGTGGCGGCCGAGGCAGGCATGATCTCGCGGACCACGCCGCTGAATTGCTGGCCGGGATACGCGTCGAGGGTCAGGGTTACCGGCGCGCCGGCCTTTACGCCGTCGAGCTTGTTTTCCTCAAGCAGGGCCACGGCAAAGACATCCCGGGGATTGACCACGGCGAACGCTGCCTGGCCCGGCGCGACCACATCGCCGGGGCTGGCATACTGACGGGCCACCCGGCCGCTGAACGGACTTTTCAGGACGCATTTGGCCAGTTTGTCGCGAGCCTGGTCCAGGGCAGCGGCAAGAGAGGCGATCTTCTGGGTCTGGGCCGCGATCGCCTGATCGGTCTCTTTCACCAGCAGACGGTTGCTGGCCGCCACTTTCACCTTCTTGCGGGCACCTGCCAGGCGCGCAGCCACGGCTGCCGCCTCTTTGCGGAGCGCCGCCTGTTCCTCGCTGCGGGCCGTGAGTTCGGTGGTGACATCCTCGACCTTGCGGGCGGCCACCGCCTTGGCCCCAAGCAGTTCGGTGTAACGGTCCCGATCCCGTGCGAGCTGGGCGATCCCGGCCGCCACTCCGGCAACCCTGGCGTTGACCGCGGCCTCCTCCGCCTGAAGCTGGGTCACCTGGTCGTCGGCAATGCCCTCGTTCAAGGCGGTTTCCTTGGCAAGCCGTTCACGGGTCAAGCGGAGTTTCGCCAGTTCGTTGCGGGCCTCCTCCGTTTTTGCCGCAAGCCCGGTCACCGCCAGGCGAAACTGCCGGTCGTCGATGGTGGCCAGCGTCTCCCCGGCCGTCACCGCCTCGCCTTCGCTTTTGCTCATGGTGACAATGCGGCCGCCGACCCCGTCGAACCCCAGGTTGGTCAAGCTGTCGGTGCGGATGAAAACGGCGTCGGTGATGGCGTAGGCCATGCGGTGGTGGATGAAGCGCGCGGCGGTCAAGCCCAGGATGATGCTGCCGCCGACCAGGATGATCGCGGCCAGGGTTCTTTTGCGGGGCATTTTTTTCCTGATGGTGCTTAGATGGTTGGTGGTGCTTGACATGATGCCTCCATCGGCTGCCAGGGCATGGCCGAAAAGCGGTTTTGCCCTGGGGAGCAAACCAAGACCTGGCTGCTGCCCATACTGACCGTTATTTTCTTTATTGTTGCTTGACGCCGTGCCCCACCGCCCGCTCCAGCTCGGCCTGGGCGCTCAGGTAGCCGTAGGTGGCGTTGCAGCTGTTGCCCTCGGCTTCGCTGAGCAAACCCCTGGCGTCCAAAACGTCGCTGGAGGTGGCCAGGCTTTTCTGGTACTGTAGACGTGTTATGCGGAAATTTTCTTCCGCCTGGTCCTGGGCGCTCTCTGCGGTTTTGATGTTGGCCTGGGCCACTTTGAGATGCAGCCAGCTCTGCTTCACCTGCAGCCGGACGTCATCTTTGGTCTGCTCCAGTTGCTGCGCCAAGGCCTCGTGCTCATGCAGGTGGTTGGTCACCTGGGCCCGGGTGCGCCCCCAATCGAACAAGGTCCAGGTGGCCTTCACGCCGATGCTGGCCTCGTGGTCGTTGGCGTAGTCATTGGTGGTGGCGCCAGGATCATCGCCACTGCGGGCATAGCGCCCTTCCAGATCGACTTGCGGGAAAAAGGCGCTTTTGGCCAGCCGCGCCTGCTGCATGCTTTTTTCCAGCGCCAGTTGCAAGGCCTGCATTTCCGGCCGGTTCGCCTCGGCCTCCGCCACCAGGGGAGCGAAGTCGGGGATCGTGCCAGGTGCGGGCTTGAGCTCGGTGATTTCCGTGGGCCGGTCAAGCGGCAGCCGCAACAGCGTGTTGAGACGGGCAACCGCCATCTCAAGATCGCTGCGGGACTGCAGCCGAGCCTGCTCGGCGTTGCTCAGCGCCACCTGCGATTTCAGAAGATCATTGTAAGGAATCAGCCCCTGGGCATAAAAATGCCGGGCATCCTCGACATGGGCGGCAAGCTGCGCCACTGTTTCGTCCCTCATCTTGAGCATCTGTTTTTGCCGGAAGATTCTGTAATAGGCAAAACGGACCTGGGCGGTGAGCTCAAGAACAGCAAGCTGGCGCTCGACCTCGCCACTCTCGATGCCGAGTTCGGCCATCCGTTTTTTGGCGGAAAGGGCAAAACCGGTGAACAGGGGCTGGGTCAGGGTGAGGTCCCAGGCAAAATTGTCCCTGGCGCCGACCGCCACCTTCTCCCCGTTGAAAATGCCATACGGGGAATCGCTAAGGCTGGCATAGGAATAGGAAGTGGCAAGCCTGGGCAGGCTTTCCCCCCGGACTGCCCTGCTGCTCTCCTGCCTTGACCCCAGGTTTGCCACGGCCTTGAGAATGGCGGGATTGTTGGCCAGGGCCGTGGCGACCGCCTCGTCGAGGGTCAGGGGTGCGTCCGGCGGCGGGGCTGCGCCGAAGGCCGGTGCCGCAACGATCAGGAGAAGGCAGATCAAGCACACTATGTGTTTCGACATGACAACCTCTGGCAAACCGGCGGATATGAATTAAGTTAAACAAACGTTTGAATTCTTAGCAATGACCGGCCTGCTTGTCAAAGATTTTCTTAAAAACAGGCCGGGGCCGGAAATTTTACCCCCGCTTCATCCCTCGCCATGCGGCTCGCCCCTGCCGTATGGCCCGCACTCTCGCCGCACCCTCATCTTGCGGGCGATTGCGCGCCGCAGGCCGGGCCGGCCGCCATTAACCAACAATTAATCGCGCGCTAACCAAATCTTAACATATGCGGGGTATCCTCTCGATCGTGATCCTGAGTGTTGTTTTTCAGGCAGCTTGACACAGACAAGGATTTTTTTCCGCTTCCCCAAGAACACTAACCTAATGGAGAGAAACGAAATGAAGAAAGCAGGAGCCATCAAAAAATTTCTGATCGCCACGGCAGCCGTGGCCTGTTTTGCCGTGCAGGCCCACGCCGCGGCAACCATCACCGGCGCTGGCGCCACCTTCCCCTATCCCGCTTATTCCAAGTGGGCCTTCGACTACAACAAGGAGACCGGGACTCGCCTGAACTACCAATCCATCGGTTCCGGCGGCGGCATCAAGCAGATCAAGGCGAAAACCGTTGATTTCGGCGCTTCCGATGCGCCTCTGGACCCGGCCGAGCTGGAGAAAGCCGGGCTCATGCAATTCCCGATGATCATGGGCGGCGTGGTGCCGGTGGTCCATATCAGCGGCATCGCCAACGGCCAGTTGAAGATGTCGGCCGCCAATCTTGCCGACATCTATCTCGGCAAAATCACCAAATGGAACGACCCGAGGATCATGGCGGACAACAAGGGGCTCAAGCTGCCCAACGCCGACATCACCGTGGTGCACCGCGCCGACGGGTCCGGCACCACCTGGATTTTCACCAACTACCTGAACAAGGTCAGCCCCGAGTGGAAGAGCAAGGTGGGCAGCAACACCTCGGTCCAGTGGCCGGTGGGCCTGGGCGGCAAGGGCAACGAGGGCGTGGCCGCCTTCGTCGGCAAGGTGGACGGCTCCATCGGCTACGTGGAATACGCCTATGCCTTGCAGAACAAGATGACTGCCACCTTGCTTAAAAATCATGACGGCGCTTTTGTGGCACCCACGGCGGAAAACTTCCAGGCTGCGGCCGCCGGCGCAGACTGGGCCCATGCCAAAGACTACTACATGGTGCTGACCGACCAGCCCGGGGCAAAATCCTGGCCGATCACCGGCGCCTCCTTCATCCTGCTGTACAAGACCCAGGCCAACGCGGCCCAGGCCAAGGAAGTCCTGAACTTCTTTAACTGGAGCTACCACAACGGCGGCAAGGCCGCCATGGCCCTTGACTACGTGCCCATGCCCGAGGCCGTGATCAAGATGGTTGAAGAGACCTGGCACAAGGAATTACATGACAGCGCGGGCAAGGCTATCTGGCCGTAATACCGCGACAAGGCGACGGACCGTTGTCCGTCTGCAAAAGAACAGCTTGAAAATCTGACGAAAATCTGACAAAAAGACAGTCAGCCTGCCGGGTCGGGCCGGGGATGATCCCCGTTCCGGCCCGCTTCCTTTTTTTACACTTACCGCAAGGGAAAACAACCGGACAAGATGAACCACACGAAACACAAAGTCTGGGGCGACCTCCTGTTCCGGGGGCTGACCGCGCTGTTTGCCTCCGGCATCGCCGCCATCTTCATCGCGATGGTCGTGGTGCTCTGGCATCAATCGCAGCCCTCCATCGACAAATTCGGCTTCTCCTTTCTGACCGGCACGAACTGGAATCCTGTCTCGAAACAGTTCGGCGCCCTGATCCCCATTGTCGGCACCCTGGTCTCCACCTTCCTCGCCCTGCTTTTCGCGATTCCGCTCAGCCTGGGCATCGCCATTTTCCTTGCGGAACTGGCGCCTGCCTGGCTCCGCGGCCCCTTCGGCACCGCCATCGAACTGCTGGCCGCCATTCCGAGCATCGTCTACGGCATGTGGGGGCTGTTCGTGCTCTCGCCCCTGCTGGCGGACCATGTCCAGCCCTGGCTCCAGGCGCATCTCGGCTTTCTCCCCCTGTTCGCCGGACCCACCATGGGCATCGGCATGCTGACCGCCGGCCTGGTTCTGACCCTGATGATCATTCCCTTCATCGCCTCGGTCACCCGGGACATCTTTCTGATGGTGCCCCAGCACTTGAAGGAAGCGGCCTACGGCCTAGGCGGCACCACCTGGGAAGTGGTGCGGGACATCATGATCCCCTATGGCAAAAAGGGAATCGCCGGCGCCGTCTTTCTCGGCATGGGCCGTGCCTTGGGCGAAACCATGGCGGTCACCTTCGTGATCGGCAATGCCTACCATCTTTCCTGGTCGCTCTTCGCGCCGGGCAACTCCATCGCCTCGA
>JAJZRF010000061.1:0-2240 GCA_021847425.1 Deltaproteobacteria bacterium
CCATCGCCGAATTTTATGCGCCGGAAGAATTGCTGGGCATGATGCGGCTGGCCGGGTTTGTCAGAACCTATCATCGGCCCTTGACCTTTGGGGTGGTGACGGTCTATGTGGGGGTAAAATGAAAAAAATTGTCCTGGCCATAACCGGAGCCACCGGGGCGATTTACGCGTTGGAGTTTCTCAAAATCTGCCAGCCCCTTGAGCTTGAGGTGCATGGAATACTGTCCGAGGCTGGCGAACAGGTGTTGGAACTGGAGCTTGGTTTGTCCCGCATGGACCTTTCCCCCTATGTGGCCAGATGGCATGATGTTCACGATTTTGCCGCGCCCATGTCCAGCGGCTCCAGCGATTTCAGCGGTATGGCAGTCCTGCCCTGCACCATGGGGAGCCTTGCCGCCATTGCCAACGGCATCTGCGGCAATCTCATCCACCGGGCCGCCGATGTCATGCTCAAGGAACGGCGGCCGCTGGTGCTGGCGGTCCGGGAAACACCATTGAACAAGACCCATCTCCTCAACATGCTTAAAGCGCATGAGGCGGGGGGGATTATTTGTCCGCCCATGCCTGCTCTGTACCACCGGCCTCGGAGCATCGAAGAGATGGCCCGTCTGTATGCGGGCCGGGTGGCGGGCTTGCTTGGGATCGAGCTTGAGGATCTGCCCAGATGGCAGGGGATCACCCCGGAGGAAAAAATATGATGCCGGGGTGCAGGCAAGGCGTTGCCAGAGAGGTCCGGTGATGTTGCGGAAGGTGAAGGTTCTTCTCGAGATGATCAAGTTCGGGCATACCATTTTCGCCTTGCCATTTGCTTTGATCGGGGCGTTTCTGGCGAAGAGGGGGGTTCCCGAGGGTGCCACCTTTGGCTGGATCATTCTGGCCATGGTTGGGGCCAGGACTGCGGCCATGGGCTTCAACCGCATCGCTGACCGGAAATATGACGCAGCCAACCCCCGCACTGCCGATCGGGCTATCCCAACGGGTGCGGTGCGGCTGGTGGAAGCCTGGGTCATGGTCGTTCTCTTCATGCTGCTGTATTTTGTTGCCTGCTATCAGCTTAATCCTCTTACCCTGTTGCTTTCCCCCTTTGCGCTGGGGCTCACGTTCCTCTATTCCCTGACTAAGCGTTTCACCTGGCTCTGTCATGTGGTTCTTGGTCTTGCCCTGGCATTTTCCCCCTTGGGCGGGTGGGTTGCAGTCAAGGGATCCCTGTCCGGTTTTCCCGTTGTTCTGTCGCTGGGGGTACTTTTCTGGGTTGCAGGATTTGATACGGTGTATGCCTGTCTTGATGCCGATTTTGACAGGGAAGCAGGGCTCTATTCCCTGCCTTCACGGTTTGGTCGGGAAACCGCTTTCAGGCTCGCAATCTTTTTTCATGGTATGGCCTTTCTTTTGTTTATTCTGACGGGTATAGTATCTGGTCTGAATTTTTATTATTACCTGGGAATTGCTCTCACGGCGGGAGCCCTTTTTTGTCAGCATATCGCCGTTAACCCGAAGGATTTGTCCCGTATTCAGCTTTCATTTTTTACCATGAACGGGCTTATCAGTCTTACCTTGTTTATCGCAACCTGGCTTTCGTTAGTCGTTTGACCAGAAAAATCTCATAATAAAGGGAACTGTCATGCAACTTGGAAAATTTCATAAAGCCGTTCTTGTTTCGTTCGCTCTTGGGGCTACCCTTGTTTTTGCAACCAGCGGCTGGTCTAAGCCGGTAAAGAAGGCCGAGGAGGTCGCGGCTTTTGTAAATGGCGAGCCCATTACTGCTTCGTCCGTGCAGGGGGAAATAAATGGGATTCTCAGTCGTTTTCAGGCACAGGGGCGCAAGCCCACCGATGCCGAGATGGCCTCGCTCCGTGAGTCGGTTCTCGATAAAATGATCAAGCTCGAACTGCTGAGCCAGGAAAGCAAAAAGGCCGGGATCTCCGTAAGCAGCACCGATATCGACAACGAGTTGAAAGGGTACAAGAAGGGTTTTCCCGATGACAAGGCCTTTGCCAAGGCCCTTCGCGAGGCAGGCCTCACCGAGGCGGTGTTGCGCAAGCAGATTGGCAAGAACCTGGCCATCCAGAAATTCATTGACGCCAAATTCAAGGGCAAGGTTCAGGTGACAGAGCAGGAAGCCAAGGATTTCTACAACAAAAACCCTGAAAAGTTCAAGCAGCCGGAGCTGGCCCATGCCCGCCATATCCTTATCCTTTCCAAGGAATCCGATCCCAAGGCGGAGAAGGACAGCAAACGCGA
>JAJZRF010000061.1:2340-13256 GCA_021847425.1 Deltaproteobacteria bacterium
AGGAAGCCAAGGATTTCTACAACAAAAACCCTGAAAAGTTCAAGCAGCCGGAGCTGGCCCATGCCCGCCATATCCTTATCCTTTCCAAGGAATCCGATCCCAAGGCGGAGAAGGACAGCAAACGCGAGAAACTGGTTCAGATCAAGAAAAAGCTCAAGGAAGGCGGAGACTTCGCCGCGCTTGCCAAGCAGTATTCAGAAGATCCGGGGAGCAAGGAGCGGGGCGGCGATCTGGGCTTTTTCCCCAGAGGCCAGATGGTGAAGCCTTTTGACGAGGCAGTTTTTAAAATGAATCCCGGCGATATCAGTGACATAGTAGAAACGGAATTTGGTTATCATCTGATCAAGCTTGAAGAGAAAAAGCCTGCCAAGACAGTGAGCTTTGATGAGGCAAAGGCCAAGATCACCGCCTATCTCACCCAGGAAAAGGTCACTGCCAATATCGAAGATTTTCTCGCCAAGGCCAAAGCCAAGGCGACAATCAAGATTCTGAATCCGCAGGCGAAAAAATAGCTTCCGCTGGGAAGTTGCTTGAAATCGGGGCCATGGTTTGCAGCAAACCATGGCCCCTTCTGTTTGTTTTTTTTGGTGAGAAGGGGGCGGCGCACCGTTTTTTAACGCCGGTGAAGTCCTGCTGGCGCGGCTCCTGATTCGGATCGCCCCTTAGAAGGAGGGGTCACTGCAGTAGAGCTTGCGGAATTTTTCCATTTCCCGTTGTACCGCCGGAGCAAGTTCAAGGTCATAGCGGGCGACATATTCCGCCGCCATGCGGTGGGTGTTGAATATGGGGCAGTTGAGGATGAGGTTGGCGATGCATTTGTCGATATACTGGTCATGCAGGGCTGGGTCATAAAACAGCCGCAGCATTTCCGGAAAAACAGCATAGAATGAGGCAGAGTCTTCGTTGTAGAGAAGGGACGAGGGCTGCTCGCTGAAATGCTCCGGAGAAACGGACTCTTCATAGCCGAATTTCCAGCCGGTCCGGCCATTGTGATAGCCTTCAACCCACCAGCCATCCATGATGCTGACATTTGGGACGCCGTTCATGGCGGCCTTCATTCCGCTGGTGCCGCTGGCTTCCAGTGGGCGTTTAGGGCTGTTCAGCCAGGCGTGGCAACCGGCAACCATCATTTTTGCGAGATGCATGTCGTAGCCCGGGATAAAAACCAGCTTGGCCAGGCCATGACTTTTCAGGTACAGCTCTTCCTGGACGGCCAGGACGTTTTTGATCAGGTCCTTGCCCGGTTCATCCGAAGGGTGGGCCTTGCCCGCATAGATAAAATTCACCGGCCAGTTGTTTCCCGTAACCATTGCCGCCAGTCGGTCCACATCTTCAAAGATCAGATCTGCCCGTTTGTAGGTGGAAAACCGTCTGGCAAACCCCAGGGTAAAGGTTGTGTGCTCAAGGGGGGCCTCCCCTTCGTTACGGTAGGAAAGATAGTTGGGCGGATCAATCCAGGTCGCAAGGCGCTGGTTGCGATGGGTGATGAGCATGCGGTTTACATAATCCACCAGTATTTTTGTGTCCGCACGCCAAGCCTGTTCAAAATAGGTGCGGAACTTGTTGTTCCGGGGCAGGGTCTCCGCCCTGGCAAAAACACTGGGGTCTCTCCGCCAGTTGTGCAATTCGGGAAAGGTGTCGTACAGTTCCGCCTTGGCATCGCTTGTCCAAGTGAGATGATGCACCCCGTTGGTGATCGCCGTGATTTTGTCCGCGTACTGCGGGAACTGCTTCTGGGTTACTTCTTTGTGGAGGCGGCTCACGCTGTTTGTGGCGCGGTTGAGCTTCATGGCCATGGCAGTGAAGTTGTAGACGGAGTTGTCTTGTTCGTCCAGGGCCAGGAGGTTGAGGATGCGTCGGCAGAACGGGTTGATCAATTCTTCATACACGGAAATGTTGAAGCGGTCATGGCCGGCCTTGACCGGGGTATGGATGGTAAAGACAAGGCGCTTGGCGACTTCTGCCGCGGAAGCAAGGATATCCTGGTCCGTTGTCTTTTTTTCATACTGAAGGCCATGTTTTTTCTGGAGGAGTTTGGTGATCAGGGAGAGAATCACTCCCACGCCGTGCTGTTCGTTTAAATGAAAGGTTCGGGACGTGAGGCCCAACGCTTCCATGGCCGGGATAACACCGGTGCCAAGGAGCCTGCGCTGGGTCGCTTTCACCTTTTCCGAACTGCTGTCGTACAAATGCTGGGCGGCTTCCTGAATCCAGGGGGGGGATTGTGGCGTCTGGTAATCAAGAAGGATTTCCGGCACGAAAAAATCAAGAGTTTCATTTATCTCCATTTTAAGCCATAATCGGGCGCAGGCGACGGATTGTTTCCCCTGGAGATCATAGAACGGCACCTCAATGGTGAGAGGCTGTGTGGGGGATGCGGGATTGTGTAGCAGATAGAGTCCAGGAGTATTTCCCGGCTCCCATTGGGAGGCCCAGGCCACCTGCCCGATTTTTGAATCGACCATCTGGGAAAAATAGCCTTTCCGGTACAGCAGGGAAATCCCGACCACCGGAATTTTGCAGTCCGCGAAGCTTTTCAGGGTATCGCCGGCAAGGATGCCAAGCCCGCCGCTGTAATTGGGGATTTTTACTGGGCCGCGCAAGAACAGTTGCAGGAAACGGTTGATGGGTTCGTCTGGATGTTCTGTTATCTCAAGTTGCTTGAGTCTGTTGCGCACCGGGTGAAAAACATCCAGATCAGCCCCGATTTCCATGGAAATGTAGGTGACGGATTCGCCGGACGGGGAGGTGAGAGCCTGCCAGACCGAATCAAGAACTTTTTGGGGAACACCGAAAAAAGTGCCGAACCTGTTTGTGACAAGCATGTCATCGATACGATGTTTGTCGTCTGACAAAGACGGGGATTTGGTCTCCCCTGATTTTCTGGAACTATTTGCATTTTGCGCTGGGGGAGAAGATTTCATCGGGGAAAGTGGTCTCGTTGGGAAAATGGAGAAAAAAATAATGTGTCGGAACGTAATAAGGGAGCAGGAGGTCAAGCGACCAATCTGCATTGTTTAGATGAAAAAGTTATGATATAACGAGTTTCCCCCGCCATGCAAGCGAATTGTGCCGACAACCCTGTCAGGCTGTTTTTTTTTTTAGGGATTTTAAAAGCGAGATCTGCCCTGAAGCAAAGCCGTTCAAAATGCAAAAAAACATATAAAAAACACGTTGAAAGTTTGCAAGAAAATCTGTATGGTTAATATGTTTGTTGGAGTGCGTTTAGTTGTATAATGAGTTGTTTTCATATAAAAATCTGTCATAAGATGTATCAGGAGGAAGGAGAAAAATGAAGAGAGGAATTCTGCAGTATCTGGCAATGGCATGTGTTGTTGTCTCCCTTTCGCTTTTTGCAGGCGGTTGCGCCAAGCAAAAGGTGCAGAGCGATAAGGATATGGCTGCTACTACTGGTGGTGCAAAAGCGGATACCGGTCCGGGCATGGGGCAGGAAGAGTCTCTTGCTTCAAAATGGGTTGGCGGCGACAGTGGCGCGGTTTTGGAAGGACGGACCACTGCTCCGATGTTGCCCATTTATTTTGACTTTGACAAATCCGATATCAAGGCAGACCAGAAGGATCGTATCAAGAAAGATGGCGATCTCTTGATTGGTTCAGCACAAGTCCGTGTTCGGGTGGAAGGCAATACCGATGAGCGTGGCACCAACGAGTACAATATGGCTCTCGGCGAGAGACGTGCCGTGACCGCGGTGAAGTATCTTGTCAATATGGGTGTTGCGGAAAGCCGGATTGACACCATCAGCTTTGGAGAGGAAAAGCCCCTCAACCTTGGTCATGATGAAATGGCTTGGTCGCAGAATCGCCGTGACGACTTTGTTATTGTCAAGTAAGCTTCTTTTCTAAGAAGATTGTCGCAATCTGAGATGGGAGCATGTTTATGCTCCCATCTCTTTTTTTTGCTTTATAGTACTGCGGGTTGTGACTTATACATGAAATGTTGTGCTGATAATTAACCGGAGATATGTATGAAAACGAAATTTCTTAGGGGACTGTTTTTTGTGTGTGTGGCCTTGTGCGCCTCTTCGGTGATAGCTTTTGCGGCTCCTGAACGTGGGAAGATCGCCACCATCAGCATCCAGAAAATTCTCGGCAGCTCTAAAGTGGCGCTGGATGCGCAGAAAATTCTGCAGACAGAAGTTGACAAGTATCAAGCAAAGTTTAAGGCGGATGAAGACGCTTTGACCGCCATGAAAAACGATATTGAAAAGAAAGGTTCGGTTTGGAGCGATGAGGTTCGCGCGGAAAAAGAACGTGAGTATCAGAAGAAACTCCGCGACTATGGTCTGAAAACCGATGATGCGAAACAGGAGATGCAACAGCTTGAGAAACGGCATATGGAGCCGATCTTGAAACAGCTTAATGACATTATCGCTGAGGTCGGGAAGAAAAACGGCTATTCCCTGATCCTCGAGAATACCATGAAAGGGTTGCGCAATCGAACTGGGTTGCTTTATGCCGATGACGCCCTTGATATCAGCGATCAGATTCAGAAGGAACTTGACAGTCGCCTGAAAAAATAATTTCCTTGTGAAAAGGCAAGGATGACGCGGGACCGAGATATAACTTCAGCGAGTTGCTGTAGCGAAGTGGCGAGGCTATTTACGGCTGTAAGCGCGACTAAGAAAGTATCAACAAAAAGAGGCGTTGCGGTAAGGGGCTACCGCAACGCCTCTTTTTGTTGATTTTTTGTTAGTGGTAAAGGGCCATACTTTGGGGGGCTGGTTTTGGACCGGAGGTCTTTTTTTCTGTTGCTGTCATGGTGAAGATTTAGACTTGAGTAAAATATTTTCTATTATACAGATCGATTTCTGTATATAATTTTTATGCGGTAATGCGCCACATACAGTTTCTCCCCTCTGCAACAAAGAAGAAGCAGAGCTCATTACGCAATCGCATGGAGACCCGTTTGATTGTTTGCAACGCTGAAAGGTGCGGGGCAAACTCGGCTGCGTCTTCCGTTTTTCAAACGGATATCAATTTTCCCAAGGAGTGAATTATGGCGAGAAATATTATTATTATGGACAGCTCGGCAAGTATGCGGCGCATAATTCGGACCATGATCCAGGCCACGGTGAATGACGCGATTATATCCGAGGCCCATGATGCCGAGGAAGCACAGGGACTCATCGAAGACGCCCATTACCATCTGGTAATTTTCTCCAAGGAATCCTCCGGTAAAAAATGGCTCGAATTCGCCCGGAAACGACTGGCCCTGCCAGAGGGGCAAAGAACAAATTTTATTCTGTTTACCTCGAGCAAGAAGCAGGATTATTTTGAAGAGATCAAGCGTTATGGTATTCAGGAGCATATTATCATCCCGTGCTCGCCCGATGCCCTTGGTGAGCTGATTACAAGGATTTGTACGCATTTCGCCATGCGGACCACCAGACGCTACAGTGTTCATGACGCCAGCGCCAGCCTGGAGCAGGGGGGCAACAGCTTTCCTGCCGAAGTCATCAATTTCAGTGAGGGTGGGCTGCTGTGCGAACTCGACGCCCCGGCCCAGTTAAACTGGTTTATGCCTGCAATGCTCAGTATGGAGTTCAATATTGAGGGCGCCACGCTGAAAGTCGCGGGGTTGTATTCCGTGGCCAGGCGTCTGATGGTGGTTGGGGCGAATACGGATTATTCCCCAAGTCGTATCCGTCTGGCCTACAGGTTTATCAACGTTCCAGAGGAAAGCAAAAAACAATTGACCCAGGTTTTTGGGATGATTGAGAAGCAGGAAGGTCTGCTGGGTCATGAAGATTAGGGGGCGCTACAAAGGTCTCTGTTTTGTTGGTCATCGCCCAAACGCTGCTTCCCGCAGAGGGCAAGGGCCTCGACGATGATCGCCGGGGCATCGATATTTCCTTTATGGTGAAGTTGGGCCTGGGTGCCGTGTTCCATGAATTTATCCGGTAGCCCCAGCACCTTTGTCTGAACCCCCCAGAGATGTTTCTTGGCAAAAAGTTCCAGAACAGCGCTGCCAAAGCCGCCCTTTTTCACGTTGTCCTCGATGGTTATCACCCTGCCGGTTTTACCGGCCCACTCACAGATGAGCCTGTCATCCAGGGGTCTTACAAAACGCGGGTTGATCACCGCTGCCTCCAGGCCGAGTTTTTTCAGACCGGTTGCCGCTTCCAGAGCAGCAGAAACCCTGTTGCCGATGGGAAGCAAAAGGATATCCTTTCCTTCGCGCAAAAGCTCGCCTGTTCCCAGGGGGATGCGTTGCAGCACGTCGTCCAGGGGAACCCCTTCCCCGTTGCCGCGCGGGTAACGAACCGCTGCAGGGCCTGGGTGTAGAATGGCCGTGTGGAGCATGTGCCGCAGTTCATTTTCATCCTTGGGGGCCATGAGCACCAGATTGGGGATGAAGCGCAAAAAGGAAAGGTCAAACACCCCATGGTGGGTCGGTCCGTCGTCCCCGACGAGACCGCCCCGGTCAATGGCCAGAGTCACCGGCAGGTTGGGCAGGCAGACGTCGTGGATAATCTGGTCAAGAGCTCGCTGGAAGAAGGTGGAGTAGATGGCCACCACCGGCAGCAACCCTTCCGTGGCCATGCCTGCCGCATAGGTAACGGCATGCTGCTCGGCAATCCCCACATCAAAAAAACGTTCGGGAAACCGGTGGGAAAAATTGATTAAGCCTGTGCCGGCAGGCATGGCGGCGGTGATGGCGACAACGCGGGGATCTTGTTCCGCGATTTTCACCAGGGTTTCGCCAAAGATCTTGGTGTAGCTGGGCGGTCCAGGAGGCGGGGGGAGGGGCAGGCCGGTGGCGATGGAAAATGGGCCAACCCCGTGGAAATCGCCGGGGTTTTTTTCCGCCGGTTCGTAGCCTTTGCCCTTGGTGGTCAGCACATGGATGAGGGTGGGGCCGGTGCTGAAATCGCGGACATTGCGCAGGGCTTCGATGAGACTTTCCAGATTGTGGCCGGGGATGGGGCCGATGTATTCAAACTTGAGGGCTTCAAAGAGCATGCCGGGCGTGAAGAAGCCCTTGAAGCTCTCTTCGCTTTTCTTGAGAACAGAGAGGATGTTCTCCCCTACGTTGGAGAAGGATTTAAGGAAATGTTCCATTTCCTTTTTGACGCGCACCGCGGTTTTGCTCGTCAATTTTCTGCTCAGGAAACTGGAAAGCGCCCCCACATTGGGGGAAATGGACATCTCGTTGTCATTGAGGATGACAATGAGATCCTTGTGGAGATGTCCTGCCTGATTAAGGGCCTCAAAGGCCATGCCGCCGGTCATGGAGCCATCGCCGATCACGGCGATGCTCTTGTGGGGGTCGCCCTTCAGATCCTTGGCCGTGGCAATGCCCAGACTGGCCGAGATCGAGGTGCTGCTGTGGCCGGTATCAAAGGCGTCAAAGGGGCTTTCCGCCCTTTTGGGAAAACCGCTGAGTCCCTTGTACTGGCGCAGGGTGTGGAACTGCTCCTTCCGGCCGGTGATCAACTTGTGGGCGTATGCCTGGTGGCCCACGTCCCAAACCAGCTTGTCCTCGGGGGTCTGGAAAACATAATGGATGGCCAGGGTGAGTTCGACCACCCCCAGGCTGGGGGCCAGGTGTCCGCCGGTCTGCGAAACAGTCTGAATGATTGTCTCTCTGATTTCCGCAGCCAGCACCCCGAGTTGTTCCACAGAGAGTTTTCTGAGGTCAACCGGGGAATTGATGCTGTCGAGTAAAGGGGTATGGCTCATTGTGGCCTTTTCCTCCGGGGGTGCCCTGGTGGGTGTCCGGTTATTTGTTCCGTTGGTAAATATACCGGGCCAGGGCGCGGAGCGGCTCGGCTTTGGCGTCAAAAAATTCCAGGGCGGTTACGGCCTCATCAACAGCCTCTTTGGCCATGACCTTTGTTTTTGCCACGCCGAAGAAGGCGGGGTAGGTCGCCTTGTTCCGCTGGGCGTCGGCTCCGGCGGTTTTGCCGAGGTCTGCCGTGGTTCCCTCGACATCCAGCAGGTCGTCAACTATCTGGAAGGCAAGGCCGATCTGCGCGCCGTATCGGCTCAAGGCGGCAAACTGTTGGTCGTTACCCTTGCCGAAAATCGCTCCGGCCTGTACGGAAGCGGTAATAAGCGCCCCGGTTTTGTAGCCATGGATCAGCCTCAGGTGGTCAAAGGAGATTGCCCTCCCTTCGGCGGCAAGGTCCAGGGACTGGCCGCCCACCATGCCTTGCGGGCCGATGGCCTTGGCGATGATGTTGATCATCCGGAGTTGCGCCGCCGGGGAGATACCCTTCTGGGCATCGGGATGGCTCAGCAGCTCAAAGGCGAAACTGAGCAGCCCGTCCCCGGCCAGAATGGCTTCCGCTTCGCCGAACACCACATGGCAGGTCGGTTTGCCGCGGCGCAGGTCGTCATCGTCCATGGCAGGCAGATCGTCATGGATCAGGGAATAGGTGTGGATGCATTCCAGCGCGCAGGCAACGGGTAAAAGAGGTCCGGTGGCGGCATGCAAGGCCTCTGCCGCAGCCATGGCCAGGATGGGACGGATCCTTTTGCCCCCGGCGAAAAGGCTGTAGCGCATGGCCTTGACATGGTTGGCCAGAGGCCCCTCTTCTGTAAGCATATAGCGGGCCAGGGCCTGTTCGACAACCGCGCATTGTTGAGTCAGATATTTTTTAACGTCCATGGCTGGGAGATTTCCGTGGGTTGCAAGCGAGACAGGGGCTAGGCGTCGTCTTCATCGGCAGCCGTGCCGGAAGTATTAAAAGGAACGGCCACGAGTCCGCCGTCTTTTTTTAAAAGGAGATCAACTTTTTGCTGTGCTTCATCCAGCTTGTGGTTGCACAGCTCGGCCAGCTTGATTCCCTCGTCGAATTTTTTCAGGGATTTCTCAAGGCTCAGGTCGCCGTTTTCCAGCTCCCTGGTGATCTGCTCAAGTGACTCCAGGGCTTCTTCGAAAGATTTTTTTGACATGATCCCTCCCGAGGGTTTTCAAAAAAAGAAAGCTCCCCGTCTGTCGGCAAGTATGTATAGAATTGTTTAAAATAAATGAAGTTGCGGTTCAGGGCAATGTCTTTCCAAAAAAACATGAGTATGGTAGGTTACCGGGGCATATTATAACCATGTCCGAGTGGCTCAAAACGTTTTTTCTGAAGAAAGACTCCCATGTCATATTCCCTGCAGGATCTTCTCCCCCAATTCAGCCGCTGGCTTTCCGTGGAAAAGGGCTATTCCCTCAAGACCGTTGAAAGCTACGGCAGGGATCTTGCCGAATTTGCATTGTTTGTTGAGCCTGGCAATGATGTCCGCCAGATAGAGCCCCGGGTGGTTCGTTCTTTTGTTTATGCCCTGAACGGCAAAAATAAAGGGAGTTCCGTGGCCAGGAAGCTTTCGGCGTTGCGCACCTTTTTTCGCCATCTTCTCCGCGAGGGGGTTATAATCCATGACCCCCTCGCGGCCATTGCCACGCCGAAACAGGAAAAGCACATGCCTGTTTTTCTCACGGTGGACGAGGTTTTTACCCTGCTGGAGATGCCGGGCGCCGGGGATGCCTTTGCCGCCCGGGACCGGGCGATTCTCGAGATTCTCTATTCCACGGGGGTGCGGGTGGCAGAGCTTGCGGCCCTTGATCTGGATCGCCTTGATGCGGATGAGGGCATGCTCCGGGTGGTTGGCAAGGGCAACCGGGAACGGCTGGTTCCGGTGGGGAGTCCTGCTCTGGAAGCACTGCGCCAATACCTTCCCCAGCGGACTCTGTTGATTCGCGAACGGATCGGTCGCGGGGATGCGCCGGAAAACAGGGCGGTTTTTCTGAACCACCGGGGGGTGCGGCTCACCACCCGAAGCATCGAACGGCTGGTGAAACTCTATGCCCTGCGGGCCGGAATCGCCGCCCGGGTAACGCCCCATGCCCTGCGCCATTCCTTTGCCACCCATCTTCTGGAAATGGGAGCGGATCTTCGGATGGTGCAGGAATTGCTGGGGCATGTCAGTCTGTCAACCACCCAGCGCTATACTCATCTGAACATGGATCATTTGAACGAGGTCTATGACCGGGCCCATCCAAAGGCGCGAATGGGATAGGGGGCGAGGTCAAAGGCTAAAGGAGAAAGGTTTTGGAGGAGCAAACTGTGAAAATCAGATCGACCACAATCATTGCCGTCCGGCACAGGGGTGAAGTGGCCCTGGCCGGGGACGGTCAGGTGTCCCTGGGCAATACCATCATGAAACACGAGGCGCGCAAGGTGCGCCGCCTGTATGAAGGCAAGGTCATCACCGGCTTTGCCGGGGCCACGGCCGATGCCTTTACCCTGTTTGACCGGCTGGAGCAGAAGCTTGAGCAGTACAACGGCAACCTGATGCGGGCGGCGGTGGAGCTGGCCAAGGACTGGCGCACCGACAAAATGCTCAGAAAGCTGGAGGCCTTCCTGGTGGCGGTGGACAAGCATCACTCCCTGCTCCTTTCCGGCACCGGCGATGTGATCGAGCCGGACGACGGGGTGCTGGCCATCGGTTCGGGCGGGCCATACGCCCAGGCCGCAGCCAAGGCCCTGGTGGCGCACAGCGAGCTTTCCGCCGAAGAGATCTGCCGGGAGGCGATGCGGATTGCCGCTTCCATCTGTGTCTTTACCAATGACCGCATTACCGTGGAAAAGATGGAGGACTCGCAAAAAGGGAAAAAGGCCACAGGTCCGTAACCGGAAATCAAATGGTTACCAAGCTGCAACCGTTGTAATCGCGGTTTTTTGCGATTTCAACAAAAAATGGCTGCCGAATAAACAAAGTCCGGCAGCCCTTATAAGGAAAATATTGAGATGGAACCCATGAACACCCTAACCCCAAAGCAAACCGTGGCCGAACTTGACCGCTATATCATCGGCCAGGATGCGGCCAAGAAATCCGTGGCCATTGCCCTGCGCAACCGCTGGCGGCGGCAGCAGGTGCCCATGCCCCTGCGCGAAGAGATTG
>JAJZRF010000011.1 GCA_021847425.1 Deltaproteobacteria bacterium
GATGATGGGCGTGTGTCTGCCGGAGTCTTTTTCCAGGTCGCGGATTGCCTGGGTCGCTTCAAACCCGTCCATAACCGGCATCTGGATATCCATCAGCACCAGATCAAAGTGCTGTCTGGCAAAGGCGGCAACGGCCTCCTGGCCATTGGCGGCAATGGTTACTCCATGGCCGGACCGTTCCAGCATCTTTTCGGCAACCTTCTGGTTGACCAGATTGTCTTCGGCCAGAAGAATCCGAAGCTGCGGCTCGGCTTGTTCCTGTGAAAGGGAAAGGGCGGCAGACCGCCCGTGCGTGACGCCATCGTTCAGCTCGGGATTTTCAGCCGCCGCTTTTTTCAGCAGAGCGGTGAAATGAAAAACAGAGCCCTGTCCTTCAAGGCTTTCCACCCAGATTCGGCCGTTCATCAGGGCAACCAGCCTGGCGCAGATGGCAAGCCCCAGGCCGGTGCCTTCATAGGGGCGGCTGTGTGATTCATCGGCCTGGGAAAAAGCCTCGAAGATCGAAGCCTGATATTGCGGGGAAATACCAATGCCGGTGTCTGAAACTGAAAAATGCGCGATGAGCTCATCCATCTCGGCGTGTTCTTTTTCAACCTGCACCGAGATCCGCCCCGCCTGGGTGAACTTGATGGCATTGCCGAGGAGATTGATGAGAATCTGGCTCAACCTGCCCGCATCGCCAAGGAATACCTCCGGAATTTCCTCCTGAACACTCCATTTCAGCGCAAGTCCTTTTTCGTCGGCCTTGAAGGAGAACTCCCTTATTGTCGTGGCAATGGTCTCCCGGAGGTCAAAGCGCTCCATTGCCAGCGTAAGCTTGTTGGCCTCGATCTTCGAGAAATCCAGGATGTCATTGACTACATTCAGAAGCCGGTAGGAGGACTTTTCAATAAGCTCCAGGTACTCGCGCTGTTCCGGAGGGGGGGAAGCCAGCAGGGCAAGCTGGGTCATGCCGATCACCCCGTTCATGGGGGTGCGGATCTCATGGCTCATGTTGGCGAGAAAACTGGATTTAGCCCGGTTGGCGGCCTCGGCCTTGTCCTTGGCGAGCAGGAGTTCCCTGGTGCGGTCCACCACCCGTTTTTCCAGCAGGGTGTGGGCATCAAGCAAAGCCTTGTTCTTTTCGTTGATCTGCAGGGCCATTTCGTTCATGGTTCTCGACAGCAAGCCCAGCTCATCCCTGCGTTTCAGGGAAAAGCGGAAGCCAAAATCGCCTTGGCCGATCCGCTGGGCGTAATGGGCCAGCTCCAGAACCGGGTTGCTCAAGTTCTTTGCAAGAAAATAGGCGATGATGATCCCGAGGGCGATAAAGCAGGTGGAGAGAAAGAAGAGCATGGTCAGGGCTTCATTGCGCTTTGCCTGCCCCAGTTCGTGAAAGGAGGAGATACGCTCCTCCATTTCCCGGTTGATTGTTTTTAGGGAAAAGCCCACCCGGACCTCGCCGAGGTGGATATTGTCAGCGAAAATGGGCATGGATACCTCCATGATCTCGTTATTGATATGCACCAGGGGGGTGGGGATGGCCTTCGCCTGTTCTGAAAACTGTGGCGCGCGGCGTTCTCCGGGGTTGGGGGCGTTCTCCCTCCCATCGTCGAGGATATCGCCGTGGGGAGTGAAGACATAGAAGTACAGCACATCCTTTTGTTCCAGGGCGGAGACGCCCAGGCGATGGACCGTCGCCAGATCGGCCTGGGAGAGGGGGGTGGCAAGATGATTGGCCAGCAAGTGGATCATGACGGCGCCACGATACTTGAACTGGTCGAGCATGACTTCCCGCATGGTGTCGATGCTCAGGTGGGTGATTGCACGTGTGGCGGAGCGAAGGGTTATGAGAAAAACTCCGCCCAGGGCCAGGACGGCGCCGAGCACCAGGGCAAGTACCGTGGCAATGTAGCGATCTTGCAGGCTGTATTTCATAAGGGGTGCGTTTTTCTCTGCCATATCTGTTTGATACCAATTCCCGAAGCCTATGTAAATCATGGAGTGGTCCCGGCGCCGGTTCTTTTTTTGATGGAAAACTTAGCAGTTCTGTTTTACGGTAGCTCGGAGACGCTTTCCCCCCAACCTTCACCTTTTCGGCACGGCACGCCCATGGCAGGCTCCCTGGTTTCGCAAACGGTTCTTGATGCAAACGCGCTTTTGGAAAGCAGGCCGGAAGGCATGGCCCTGGTCGATACCGAGGCGCGCTTTGTTTATGTGAATCCCGCCTATGTCCGGCTGCTGAAAGAGGTGTTCAACCTGACGGTCGGTCCCGGCTCGCGCCACCAATACGTTTTGCCCAGCAGCCAGCGGGCCTGGGCCAGCGATCTGTATCAGCAGGCGCTTACCGGCAAGAAATTCAGCGTGGATTTCAGCCGGACCTGTCCGGAGGGCGGGGTGTGCACCTTCGAGCGTTCGTTCAGCCCGGTGTATCATAACGGCAGGCTGGCCGGGTTTTCCGAGGTGATCCGGGATGTGACCGTGGAGCGGAGAAGGGAGGCGGATTTGCGCCGGGCCTACGACTCCCTGGAAAAGCAGCTTGCCGCCCGGACCCGCAGCTATCAGGAATACAACGCGATTCTGGCCCAGGAGATCATCGAGCGGCAGCAGGCCGAGGAGGATCTTCTCGAAAGCGGGGAACGGTTGTCGCAGATTCTGCAGGGCAGTTCCATTCCCACCTTTGTTATCGACGAAAACCATACCATAACCCATTGGAACAAGGCCTGCGCCGTCATGACCGGGCTGGGCGCCAGCGAGATGGCGGGCACCCAGAACCACTGGAAGGCCTTTTATCTCTACCAGCGGCCCATTCTGGCCGATCTGGTGCTCAATGGCGCCAATGAGTCGGACATTGCCAAGTTTTATACCGGCAAGTACCGGCCTTCTTCTCTGGTGAAAGGGGCCTATGAGGTGGAGGATTTTTTTGACTTCGGCCATGAGAGCAAGTGGCTTTTTTTTACCGCCGCGCCCATCAAGAATCTGGCCGGGGATATCATCGGCGCCATTGAAACCTTGCAGGACATCACCGACCGCAAGCGGATGGAGGCGGAGGTGCGGCGGATGAATGATGCGCTGGAAGCACGGGTCGAGGAGCGGACCAATCAGCTGACCCGCACCTACGAGCAGCTGCTCCATGCCGAGAAACTCAGCGCGGTGGGCAAGCTGGCCGCCTCCATTGCCCATGAATTCGGCAACCCGATTATCGGCATCCGCAATTTTCTGCAGGGGTTGCGCAAGTACGTGAAACTGGAGAAGGGAGACGCCGAGATGCTGGACGTGGCCATTGGCGAATGCGCGCGGGTCAAGGATCTGATCAGCACCCTGCAGGACTTCAACCGGCCCACCACCGGCAAGGTCGCCTCGGTTGACCTGCACAGGATCATCGAGGAGCTGCTCCTGCTTGGTAAAAAGAAGCTCAGCGACAGGCAGATCACGGTGGAACGGCATTTTGCCCAGGAGCTGCCCAGGATTCAGGCGGTGCCGGACCAGATCAAACAGGTGCTCCTCAACGTGATCGGCAACGCCGAGGAGGCCATCCCCGAGACCGGCGGCACCATCACCATCACCACCGAGGTTGCAGGAGACAATGTCCGGATTCTCATCCGGGACACAGGCAAGGGCATCCGGCCCAAGGATCTGGGCTCAATCTTTGAGCCGTTTTTCTCAACCAAGCCCGCAGTGGAGGGCACCGGCCTGGGGTTGTCCGTGAGCTATGGCATTGTCAAGCGGCACGGCGGCGATATTACGGCCAAGAGCGCGCGTGGCAAAGGGGCGCTCTTCACCATCACCCTGCCCATTGACGGGGTTCCCGGAGAAGAGGATTTTTTGCCCATATTCAAGTGATTTTTCTCCCGTTTTATCTCTGATCTTCCTGGTGGCTGCTTTTTCCGGCCTTGCTCCCGCAACCCCCGTCACAGCCGCAGCCGTTGCCCGCCCCATCAGCGCTTTTCTTAAACCAGTTTCGGATTGCCGTAGTCATCGGTCTGACTGACAGGGCGAGAATCACCAGGGCTGCACCCAGCTGGACCGGATAGGGTATAAGCTCCCCGGCCTGACCGACCGTGGCCTTGGCCGAAAGGCCATAAGCCGCGTAGATACCGTCAAGGGCCAGGCCGAAAATCACTGCGGTAACGCCAATGCAGGTCAGATAGACCACGGTGGCGCGGCGGCCCAGCAGGCCGACCAGTACCGAGATGGTGGCCATGTTGGTGGCCGGACCCACCAGCAGGAAGACCAGGGCCGCTCCGGGGCTGACGCCCTTGAGGATCATGGCGGCGGCAATGGGGGTGGAGGCGGTGGCGCAGATATAGAGGGGGATGCCGAAGGCCAGCATCAGGAGCATGGCAACAACCCCCCCACCAAGATAGGTGGTGATCAGGTCGTCGGGCACCAGGGCGGAGATCAGCCCGGCCAGCAGCAAGCCGATGAAAAACCAGCCTGCCAAATCCCCCCAGAGTTCGCCAAAGGCATAGCCCATTCCGGCCCGGATTTTTTCAAAAAAGGTGTGGTGCTTGGCATGTTCCGCAGGCGGGCAGTCTATCCCGCTGCAACAGCCATCCACCGCACAGGAAAGATCAGCCGCCATGGCCAGCTGGGGCCTGGGCGGGTTGAAGGTGTTTTCGATGGCCCCGGCAATCATGGCGGTGACAAAGGCGGCCAATGGCCGGGCCACGGTCATGATCGGGTCGAGCAGGGCATAGCTGACGCTGATGGAATCAATGCCCGACTCCGGGGTGGAGATAAGAAAGGCGGTGGTGGCGCCGTTGTTGGCCCCCTGCCGTTTCAAGGCCGCCGCCGCAGGCAGCACCCCGCAGGAACATAAGGGCAGGGGAACCCCGAACAGGGCCGCCTTGAGCACCGAGCTGTAACGCCCTTGGCCCAGATGGCGGGCCACATAGGCGGGGGAGAGAAAAACCTTGAGCAGGCCGCCAATGAGGATGCCGAAGAGGATGTAGACTCCGGCGTCCAGAAGGAGCTGCCAGGATTGGCTGAGGATGTTGACGAGAAGATGCATGGTCTTACTCCTGGATATGTTCCAACGCCACCAGGACAAGCTGGCTGATATGCGCATCGGTGAGCCGGTAATAGAGCACCGGCCCTTCGCGGCGGTTGGCCACCAGGGCCATCTGCCGGAGCATCCGCAGCTGATGGCTCACCGCTGATTCGCTTACCCCGAGAAAGGCGGCCAGATCGCAGACGCACATCTCTTCCTGGTGCAAGGCTTGGAGGATTTTGAGTCTGGTCGGGTCGGCAAAGGCCTTGAAGAATTGGGCGAGTTTATCAATCTCGGACGGAGGCAAGGCTCCTTTTCTGGCTTTTTCCACCTGTTGTTCATGGACAATCCGGCACTGGCAACGGTCGGTCGGCATGGAGGGCTCCTTTTAATATATGAGCAGTTGCTCAGATATTAGGACGATTGCGTCCGGATGTCAAGTCCGGTTTTTTTGAGTGGCTTGCTAATCAGCCTCAGGGTCGCCCGTTATAATTGGTCGTCTTTTTGCGTCGAACCGTATAGAATACCGCTCCACCATCTATACAAGGAGCGTTACATGCACAATCTGATCAACTGGCTCGTGGAGAGTGTCGGAGCCTTGGGATATCCGGGGATCTTTATCCTGATGGCGATGGAGAGTTCGGTAATTCCGATCCCCAGCGAGTTTGTCATGTCCCCGGCCGGGTATCTTGCCCAGGCGGGAAAGATGGATATGCTGGCCGTTATTCTCTGCGGCACGTTGGGCAGCCTCTTTGGCGCCTACCTGAATTATTTCGCCTCCCATTATCTGGGCAGGCCGCTTGTTTTAAAGTATGGGCGGTATGTCTGGATCACCGAGGAGAAGTTCGCCAAGGTCGAGACGTTTTTCCTGCGGCACGGCGAAATCTCGATCTTCATTGGCCGCCTCCTGCCGGTTGTCCGCCATCTCATTTCGCTTCCGGCGGGTCTTGCCGGGATGCACCACCTGAAGTTCGCCCTCTATACCGTGCTCGGTGCGGGAATCTGGGTGACGATCCTTGCCTGGATCGGGTATTTCATCGGCAGCAATCAGGACCTGATCATGAAATATTCGCACCATGCCCTCATCGGGGTACTTATCTTCTCCGCCCTGATCATCGCTGTCTACATCAAGCTGCAGCCCAAACAGGAAGACGAGCGGGGGTAAAAAAAGAGGGCGGCCAGCAAGGAGCCCTCTTTCTCCAGGTTGATTTAGCGTCCCTTGACGAACATCTCGTTATAGGGCCAGTCCGCAATTCCCCCTTCCAGTATCTGGAGCCGATTCTCAGGCACCCCTTTGCTTTGCAGGTAGTCGTAGCTGTTTTTTGCCCCGCTCTTGCCTCGGGGGCAGAGCACCGTTACCGGCGCCTTGCTGGCATTGATGACCGGCAGCGTCTTGTCCAGGCGAGCCTTTTCCTCATCGCTTTTAGCGGGGAAGGCGTTGGTTTCGATGGAGCCCGGCAGATGATGTTTCTCGAATTGGTCAGCGGGCTGGATATCCACCAGGATTACCTCCTGTTTTGCATCCAGCATTTTCTTGAGGTTTGCCGGGGTGATGTAGTTGGTTGCCAGGGCGGGCGCGGCAGCCAGCAGGGTAAAGGCCAGGGACAGTGCGATTCGTTTGAGCATGGTATTCCTCCGTTTGGGTGAAAGTTGAGATGTGTTTGTACCAGCAGGGAGGAGGGCTTGACCAATAGGTAATAACGAAACAATTATTTGTTATTTATCGGAAAAATGAATGATGCGGGCAGGCGCGGCGGTTCTTGCTGTAGGGTATTCCAGAGGTGCTTTCGGTATTTTTTCTGGGTTGTGGTTGGTGTGGAGGTTTGCTAGGGTGATTTATCGGTGGGGTGGTAATCAGGAGGTTCTTAGTGAATATTCGACATGCTGACCTGGCTCTATAATTTACGTCTGAAGGCGAAAAAATGGGGATGTCCCCATAACTAACCGTATCCGCCTTCTTTTTCAGGAATACGCCCTGCTGCATGAAAACGCAAGGGAAGAGCCCGCCCTATATCTTGAATTCTGGGAATTTTTCGCGGAGGCAATCCTCGCAGATGCCATGAGAGAACTTGGCCAGGGAATGGTGCTCGATGTATTGCTCCATTTGCTGCCAGTAGCCCTTGTCGTCCCGAATCTTCTTGCACCAGGCGCAGATCGGCAGCAGCCCCTCCAGCGTCGTGACGCGGGCCAGGGCCTCCTGCAAGGCGACCAGCAGTTGCTCTCGCTCCATCTCGGTCTGGTGTTTGTACAGGGCCATCTCGATGGTGGTGTCGAGTTCCCGGTTGGCAAAGGGCTTGATCAGGTAGCCGAAGGGCTGCGTCTTCTTCGCCCGCTCGATGGTGGCGGCGTCGGCATGGGAGGTGAGGTAGATGAGCGGCACCCGGTATTGGGTGCGGATCTTCTCCGCCGCCTCGATGCCGTCCATTTCGCTCTTGAGGATGATATCCATGAGCACCAGGTCGGGGCAGTGCTGGCGGATGGCGTTGATGGCCCCATCGGCCGACGATTCGATGCCAACCACCTCGTAATCGGCGTCTTCCAGGCTGATCTTGATGTCCTCGGCAATGATCCGTTCGTCTTCAACTATGAGTATTTTGGCCTTTGCCATGGTTCCCCCCCTTGAATTCGATATAGAAACAGGTCCCTTCCGAACAGTCGATGAAGATGGCCCCCCCGAGTTGATCCTCGGCCAGGATGGTGACCAGGTGGAGCCCCAGCGACGTGGTCGTCCCGGCTGGGCACGGTGCAGGCAGGCCCACCCCGTTGTCGCAGACGCTCAACAGCAGATACCCTGCCGCGGCCTCTGAAAAACAGATGGCGATCTTGCCTTCCCGGCCATTCGGGAAGGCGTATTTCAAGACGTTGGAGATGAGTTCGTTGATGATCAGGCCGCAGGGGATGGCATTGTTGATGTCCAGCCGGAGGGCGGGATCGACGTTCAGGAGGAGCTGCACGGTTGCGTTTTCGCCGCTACGGTAGATGTGGAACAGGCTGTGGGCCAGGCTCTTGATATAGGCGGCCATGGGGATGGAGGCCAGATCGTCGGTGCGGTAGAGGGTTTCATGGATCAGCGCCATGACCCGCAGCCGGTCCTCGCTCTCCTGCAAGGCCTTGCGGGCGTCGGCGTCCATGGTCTTCCGGGCCTGGAGCTTGAGCAGGCTGGAAATGGTCTGCAAGTTGTTCTTGACCCGGTGGTGCACCTCCTTGAGCAGGGCCTCCTTTTCGTGCAATGTGGCGGTAATCCGCTGTTCGGCCTCGGTGTGGTCGGCCACCTCCTGTTCGAGCATGCGATTGGCGTTGACCAGTTCCTGGGTCCGCTCGGTAACCAGGGTTTCGAGTTTTTCCTGGTGATGCAGCAACTCCCGTTCCGCCCGGTGCCGCTCCTCGATCTCCCCGGTCAGTTGGTGGTTGATGCGGTCCAACTCCTCGTGCCTCAGTTGCAGGGAGTGGAAGAGCTGGCGCCTGGCATTGATGTTGACGATGCTCAGGGCCACGAAAAAGGCGGTGACCAGCAGGGTGCCCAGTACCAGGAAGAGTGTGAAAAATGGATAGGCCGGGGGCGCCGCCAGGGTGAGCAGGCGCCAGCCCGCCATCTGGTCGATCGGGTGGAAGAGGGGCAGCATGGGGTGCCGGCCGAGCCTGAGCGGCGCTGGCCGTTTCTCGTCGAGCCGGAAGGGCAGCGGCGAGAGCGGCTGGTCGGCGAACTGTTTGCTGGCCCGGAGCGCGGTGAGCTTTTCAGGGGAAAGGGCAAAGGCGGCATGAAAGAGCCAGCCGGGCTGGTTGGTGGCAAAGACGATGCCATCGGGCGAGACCAGGGCCAGGGGCTGGGGAAAATCGCGCATGACCCGGTCCACCCCCTCCAGGCCGGACTTGATGACGAGCACCGCCTGGGGCGGGCCGTTGGGCGTGGGCGAGACCGGGCTGCTGAAATAAAAGCCGCGTTTGTCGGTGGTGACCCCCAGGGCGGGATAGATGACTGGCCGGCCCTCTATCGCCTCGCTGAAATAGGGCCGGAAGCGGTAGTTGTTGCCGGTGAGGGTCTGGCCGTGGTCATAGGTGGTGGAGGCGACCACCAGCCCTGTTTTGTCCATCAGGTAGACGATGGAATCGGTCTGCGGCGCCAGCAGCGTGCGGGCGGTCTGGAGCAGGATGAGGATCTCCGGGGTGTCAGGCCGGAGGCGGCCGGCGGCCACCGCCTTGATCTCCGGCAGTCCGGCGAGCTGTTGGCTTGCCTCCCGGACACGGTGGAGCAGGAAGTCTTCGATGCGGAAGGTGAGTTTGGCTGCCGTCTCCTGCCGGGTGGCGAGGTAGCGGTCGTGCTGCCACGCCCCGATCGTTGCCACGGCAACGCCGGCCAGCAGCAGGGTGACGACCCCCACCCAGCCGACGATCTTCGTCACGGCAGGGGAGAGTCCGAAACGACGGGTGAAAAAGGAATCTGCCACGGCGGTGCTCCTTATTGAACAGGGCAACAGCGGGTTTAATTCCCAGCACTTTCGCTCAATGTGCCAAAGGGATACCTCTATACTAAGGCAAAGCCCGGCGGGCTGTCAAAGGAAGAGTATTCAAGTATTCCAAAGTATTCAGAGTATTCAGAGTATTCAGAGAGTATTCAGGGGACATAATACTGATTTCCGGTCAAGCCCGATATTTTGATTTCTTTCCGCAACCTTTATCCCGCCCCATTTCCCATTGTTTGACAATCGCAACCTTTATGTGTACAGTATCATGTACATATTGGAGGCGTTTTATGAACACCATTACCTATACCGCTGCCCGCAGCAATCTGGCCCAGACCATGAAAGACGTCTGCTCGGACCACGAGCCGGTGATCATTACCCGGAAGGATGAGGCTGTGGTCATGCTCTCGCTGGAGGATTACAAGTCCTTGGAAGAAACCGCCTATCTTTTGCGCAGCCCCAAGAGCGCCAAACGGTTGCTTGAGTCGGTGGCGGAACTGGAAGGCGGCAAGGGTCTGGAACGGGAACTCGCCGGGTGAGGCTGATCTTTTCCGGGCACGCTTGGGAGGATTATCTTTACTGGCAGCAGTCCGACCGCAAGATGCTGGTGCGCATCAACTCCCTCATCAAGGAAATCCAGCGCCAGCCTTTCCAGGGTATCGGCAAGCCCGAACCATTGCGACACGGGTTGGCCGGCTACTGGTCTCGCCGGATCAACGACGAGCATCGCATTGTCTACAAGGTGACGGAAGACGCGGTCTTCATTGCCCAGCTTCGTTATCACTATTAGCGGCGTAGCCGTGTAGGTTGGGTAGAGCTTTGCGAAACCCAACGATTTTGGTCGGCAAGCAGATCATGATGGTGTTTGGGTCAACATTCGTAAATGTTGGGTTTCGTTCCTCTACCCAACCTACCAGACTACCAGGCTCCAGCTCTTCCTTATTGCCGCAGGCCCTCAAGCTGAAAAGGCAAGGGGGTGGGGCGGTGTTGGCCAGAAGTTCCCGACAGTACGCGCAGGCGCGGCAGTTCTTGTCGCAAAGGGGATCAACTCTCTGCCCAGCAGGCCATTTACAGACTATTCTTGCATCTTCCCTCGCCTTCAGCCTCGCACATCCTCCCCTCGCCAATTCCGTAACCCCATCCTCATGCGCCTGGGGATTATGCTTGTCAAGACGCGATAAACAGGCTAAATATAACCGCTTTTCAACGATGTTTTTTTGTGGAGCCCCACGGCGACCGTGCAGACCCCAACCAAGGCGGCAGGCCTGTGAAAGAAGTTCAGGATCATTACTTCAAAAAGGCCAAGAAGGAAGGCTATCCCGCCCGCTCGGTGTACAAGCTGGAGGAGGCCCAACAGAAGTACGGGCTGCTGAAAAAGGGTGACACGGTGCTCGATCTGGGTTGCCAGCCCGGCAGCTGGTCCATGTATGCAGCCCAGGCCGTTGGCCCGCAGGGGCTGGTGGTTGGGGTTGACCTCAACTTCGGGCAGATCAACACTAAGGGCAACAGCGCCAAGTTTTCCTTTTTGCATGGCGACATCATGACCGTTGAGGTGCTGGACCGGGTGCGCGGTATCTGCCCGGAGTTCGCGGTGATCATCAGCGACATGGCCCCGCGCACCACCGGCAACAAATGGTCGGACCAGCAGCACTCGCTGGACCTTTCCCGGCGGGTTCTGGAAATCGCCCGGGAGATGTTGCGCTCCGGCGGCAATCTGTATTGCAAGGTGTTTGAGGGCGAGGATTTCAAGGCGTTTGTGGATGAGGTCCGCCCCCATTTCAACCTGACCAAGATCGTGAAACCGAAAAGCTCCCGTCCGGAAAGCCGTGAGGTTTTTGTGCTGGGCATGGGGTTTAAGAAAATGCAGAATGAAGAATGAAAAATGCAGAGTGAGCAGCTATGGCGTCTGGAAAGTAAATCCCATGACGTCCTCTGCTGACTTGGGTGATATTCCACTTTTCATTTTTCACTTTTAATTTTTAATTTTCAGGAGAAAAAGAATCATGTCCGGACATTCAAAATGGGCTAACACCAAGCATCGGAAAGGCGCCCAGGACGCCAAGCGCGGCAAGATGTTCACCAAGCTTGCCAAGGAAATTGCCGTGGCTGCCCGCATGGGCGGCGGCGACCCCGAGGCCAATCCCCGGCTGCGCGCCGGCATCATCTCGGCCAGGGCCGTGAACATGCCCAAGGACAATATCGACCGGGCCATCAAGAAGGGCGTCGGCGGGTTGGAAGGGGCGAACTACGAGGAGATCACCTACGAAGGCTACGGGCCGGGCGGGGTGGCTATCCTGGTTGACTGCCTTACCGACAACCGGAACCGGACCGTGGGCGAGGTGCGCTTCTTCTTTGGCAAGTCCGGCGGCAACATGGGTGAGACCGGCTGTGTCTCCTACATGTTTGACAAAAAAGGCTCTCTCCTGGTGGAAAAGGGGGCGCTGGACGAGGAAAAGCTTCTGGAGCTGGCCTTGGAGGCCGGAGCGGAGGATGTGGTCGAGGATGGCGATATCTTCGAGGTGTTGACCGCGCCCGAGGATTTCAATACGGTGCGGGAGGCGCTGGAGAAGGAGGGCGTCACCTTTGTCGAGGCTTCCATCTCCATGATCCCCAAGAACACCGTTGAGGTTGCCGAGGAAAAGACGGCCATCTCGTTGATGAAGCTCATCGACAATCTGGAGGATTTTGATGACGTGCAGAAGGTGCATGCCAACTTCGATATCCCCGATGAGTTGATGGAAAAAATTTCCTAAAATATGACCCCGGGCAAAGCCAAGGCAGGGGCGGAAATCGTCCGCATCCTCGGGATTGATCCAGGCTCGCGCGCTACCGGCTACGGCGTGATCGACCGCCAGGGTCACGCCCTTACCTTTGTCACCTGCGGGGTGATCCGGACCTCGGAAAAAAAGCCGTTTCCCGAGCGGCTCCAGGAGATTTACGACGGCATCTGCGAGGTCATTGGCGCCCATCGGCCGCAGCTGGCCGGAGTGGAGGATATCTTTACCGCCATCAATCCCCGCTCGGCCTTAAAGCTCGGCCATGCCCGCGGGGTGCTGATCCTGGCCGCCAGGCAGCATGGGTTGCTCCTGGAGGAATACAGCCCCACCGTGGTGAAACAGGCGGTGGCCGGGTATGGCCAAGCGCCGAAAGAGCAGGTGCAGCAGATGGTCCGGGTTCTCTTGAAGCTTGCCGCTTCGCCCAGCCATGACGCAGCCGACGCCCTGGCCGTGGCCATCTGCCGGGCCAGTCATAGGTAAACGTCCACCAGCACCACATCTGCTTCGCAGTCTCGCTCGCTTAGCTGTCATCGGTCTGTTCGCATAGAAGGCTATGGCGAACAGACCTCTTTCGCGCATCTGCGGCAGCAGCGAAGCGGCGCTGGTGAACGTTTACCTATAAAAATGATTACGCGAGTGGGTCTGTTCGGATGAGTGGTTACGCGTTCACAGGCTTTTTGCTTCTCTTCTTGCAAAAATTCTTCCATAATAGACACCGGGATGATGGTTGAAATCGCAAGAATCCGCGATTACAACAGTTATTTCTTTGTAACTGTTTTATGTTGTGTTACGGACCTGCGCCGATGGGTCAAGCCCATCCGCTGACCTTTTTCTTTTTTTACGAGCGCATCATGATTGCCTGCCTGCGAGGAATGCTTTTTCAGAAATTACCCGAAACCCTCATCGTTGATGTGGGCGGAGTTGGGTACGAGGTCTTCTTCCCCCAGAGCGGGCAGGGCCGCTTGCCAGGGGTGGGGGAGGAGGTCTTTCTTCATATCCAGACCGTGGTTCGCGAGGACGCCTTCAATCTCTATGGGTTTCTTGAGCTATCGGAAAAAGAGATGTTCCTGTTGCTGAACACGGTTTCCGGGATCGGTCCCAAGCTGGCCATGCATATTCTTGCCGGTATCTCTCCGGCGGAGATGGCCCGGGCCATTCTGCACGATGATCTGGCTCGCCTTACCCGGCTGCCCGGCGTGGGCAAAAAAACCGCGGAACGGCTCTGCCTGGAGCTGAAAGACAAGGTTCAGTTCGTGCCCGAGGCGCTGTCCGCCTCTTCTCCCGCTCTTGCCGTACCCGGAGAAGACGAGCGCGTGCATGATGCGATTTCCGCCCTGCTCAATCTCGGCTATCCCGCAGTCCGGGCCAGGGAGGCGATCGCTGGGGTCCGGCAGCAGGCAGGGGCAGAGGGGTTTGCTGCCATGCGGCTTGAAGAACTGCTCCGTCAGACCTTGAGGGCCCTGGTGTGAATCACGAAGAACGGTTGGTTTCTCCTGTGGCGGCTGAGGTCGAACCAGTTGATCATGCGCTGCGGCCAAAATTGCTTGACCAGTACATCGGCCAGGAGCAGCTGAAGAGCAATCTCGGCATTGCCCTCAAGGCCGCGCAGGCCAGGGGCGAGGCCTTGGACCATGTTCTCTTGCATGGCTTCCCTGGTCTGGGCAAGACCACCCTTGCCTACGTCATCGCCAACGAGATGGGCGCCAATATCAGGGTCACCTCCGGCCCGGTGATCGAGCGGGCCGGCGACCTGGCCGCCATCCTCACCAGCCTTCAGGAAGGCGATGTACTCTTCATCGACGAGATTCACCGCCTCAACCATGTGGTGGAGGAGATTCTCTATCCGGCCATGGAGGATTACCAGCTGGACTTGATCATCGGCCAGGGTCCGGGGGCGCGCAGCGTCAAGATGGATCTGCCGCGTTTTACTCTGGTTGGGGCGACAACCCGCACCGGCCTTTTGACCCCGCCGTTGCGGGACCGATTCGGCATGGTGCTGCGCCTTGATTTTTATACGCCCGACGAGCTGGTGACCATTGTCAAACGGTCGGCCTCCCTGTTGGGCGTGCCCATGGACGAGGGCGGAGCCCTGGAGATCGGCCGCCGTTCCCGTGGCACCCCGAGGATAGCCAACCGGCTCCTCAAGCGGTTGCGGGATTTTGCCGAGGTCAAGGGGCAGGGCAGCATCACGGCCCAGGTGGCGGACGAGGCCCTGAACATGCTGGGCGTGGACCAGGAAGGGCTGGACGAGATGGACCGGCGGATTCTCCTTACCATCATCGACAAGTTCCAGGGCGGCCCCATCGGGTTGGAAACCCTGGCCACCATGGCCTGCGAGGAGAAGACCACCCTGGAGGATGTCTACGAGCCCTTTCTCATTCAGATGGGCTTGCTGATGCGCACTCCACGGGGCAGGATGGCAACCCAGGCGGCTTATGCCCATTTTGGCAGACCTTTTACCAAAAGGCAGGAGGTGGACTTAAGCAACGGCGAGGCCGCCTGTTTGCCTTTTTAGGAGCGGCGGGTGGGGCGACGGACAAGGAGATGAGGGGATGATCGGGAAAAAACTGACAGTCCGCGATATCATCGATCTGAAAGAGGCCGGGGACAAGATCGTCATGCTGACGGCCTATGACGCCAGTTTCGGCCGGCTCCTGGACCGGAGCGGGGTCGAGATCGTCCTGGTCGGCGATTCCCTGGGCATGGTGGTCCTTGGCTATGAGTCCACGGTGCCGGTGACCATGGAGGAGATGCTGCACCATTGCCGGGCGGTAAAACATGGGGTGGAGCGGGCGCTTCTGGTCGGCGACCTGCCCTTTCTCTCCTACCAGGTTGATGTGCGGGAGGCCATTGCCAACGGCGGCCGTTTCCTGAAAGAGGCGGGCTGCGACGCGGTGAAGCTGGAGGGCGGCCTCGAAGTCTGCGGGACCGTGGCGGCCATGGTTCGGGCCGGTATCCCGGTGATGGGCCATATCGGTCTGACCCCGCAGACCGCTGGAGCCCTGGGAGGGTACAAGGTGCAGGGGCGGGATGGAGAATCGGCCCGGCGGTTATTGGCGGAAGCCAAAGGGCTGGCGGAGGCCGGCGCTTTCGCCATCGTGCTGGAGTGCATCCCCGACAAGCTGGCCGCTGCCATCACCGCGAGCATCGGTATCCCCACCATCGGCATCGGGGCTGGGGTACAGTGCGACGGGCAGGTGCTGGTCATCAACGATCTGCTGGGAATGTTTGAAAAGTTCGTGCCCAGTTTCGTGAAGCGCTACGCGGATCTGGCCCCTCAGATCGCCGGGGCCGTCGCCGCTTTTCGGGATGAGGTCAAGGCTGGCGCGTATCCAGACGCTGAGCACAGTTTTGTCATGCAGGGTGAGGTGGCTGATCTGCTCAAGCAGGATAAGGGGTGAGGAAAGTTTTCTACGATGTTTTCGTGCTGTTCCAAGGGATATCATTTGACGGAGTTGGGGGTGCGACATGACGGAAGGGTTAAATCGCAGGAAGTCGGTTCGGGTCACGGACAGGGTGATGCTGGCAATTCAGCCGGTTCCCGCGGAAAAGATGCAGACTGTTGCCAATGACTTTCAGCAGGGAATCTCTCCTTACAATCAGGGAGAACTTGCCGATATCCAGCTGTTCATCGGCGCCCAGAGTGCCTTGGCCGGGCTGCGGGAGCGGGATGCGGATCTGGCGGATTATCTGCAGCATCTGGACAACAAGATGAACCTGATGCTCAAGCAGGTCAGGGGGGGAGAGAGTCCCCTGGATGCCCTGATCATGCGCAAGGCCAATATCAGCGCCAATGGCATTGCTTTTTTCACCGATACTCCGGCCAGGCTGGATGAGATTGTGGAGATCCATGTGGTCCTGCTTCCCGCCTATATCTATGTGTATTGCTTTGGCAAGGTCAATGCCTGCGGTCCGGCCCCGGAAGAGGAAGCGTCTGGATCTAAATTCCGGGTCGCCCTGGAGTTTGTTTTTCTTCTTGACGAGGACCGGGAAAAAATCATCCAGCATACCTTCAAGCAACAGAGCCTGGCTCTGCGCAACCGCAGGCTGAATCCCTGATGGCATCGCAGGCTCGCTTACCTGTATCTGACGATTTTTGTTTAGCCATCCCCAATTGTTGAGTGTTTTTCAAACCATGCGAGAGATTGACAGCAACGAAATCCGCAAGGGTGTCCGTGATCTGACCATTGCCGCGGCCCACGATCTGGAGCCGGATATCCTGGAGGCCCTGCGCGGTGCGCGGGACCGGGAGACCGGGGAACTGGCCGGCAATATCCTGGACCTTCTTCTTGTCAATGCCGAGATCGCCAGCCGGGAGAGGATTCCGGTGTGCCAGGATACCGGCACCGGTATCCTTTTTCTTGAACTCGGTCAGGAGGTCCACATAAGGGGCGATCTGAACGACGCGTTGCAGGAAGGGGTGCGGCTCGGCTATGAGGAAGGGTATCTGCGTAAATCGGTTTGTGATCCGTTGACCCGTAAAAATACCGGGACCAACACTCCGGCCGTGGTGCATCTGGAAATGGTCCCGGGCGACCGCCTCGTCATCCGTTTTTTGCCCAAGGGGTGCGGCAGTGAGAACATGAGCAGTCTGGTCATGCTTCCTCCTGCCGCCGGGACGGAAGGGGTGGTCCAGCATGTGATCGACAGGGTGGTGGCCGCAGGCTCGAACCCTTGTCCGCCGATGATTGTCGGGGTTGGTCTTGGCGGCTCCTTTGAAAAAGCGGCTCTGTTGGCCAAAAAGGCCCTGCTGCGTCCGGTGGGCGTAAGAAGCGATCGGGCGGATGTGGCCGCGCTGGAAGAGAGGCTGCTGCGGGAGATCAATGCCCGGGGCCAGGGGGTCCACGGCTTTGGCGGGATCAACACGGCCTTGGCCGTGCACATGGAAACCTTTCCCTGTCATATAGCCAGCCTGCCGGTGGCAATCAATATCCAGTGCCATGCCCATCGGCATAAGGAAATTATCTTGTGAAAACTGAACGCTGAAGGTTGAGGACTGTACCAATTATGTCGTTACTGCGCGGGGAATCTGTTTTTTTTGACAATCTGCCCGAGGTTCGTCTGCCTTTTACCCCGGAGGCCCTGGCCTCGCTCAAGGCCGGGCAACTGATAAGCCTGAGCGGGACGCTGTACACCGGCCGGGATCAGACCCATCGCCGGCTCTGCGCCCTGCTGGACGAGGGAAAGGATCTGCCGGTGGATCTGGCTGGTCAGCTGCTCTATTATGTTGGACCGAGTCCACCCCGGCCCGGTCGGGTAATCGGCGCGGCAGGCCCCACCACCAGCTACCGGATGGACAGCTACACCCCGCGGCTCCTTGCCCTTGGGCTTGCGGCGACCATGGGCAAGGGCGCCCGCTCTGCCGAGGTGCGTCAGGCAATGCTGGCGCATGGGGCCGTGTATCTCGCCGCCATCGGCGGAGCCGGGGCGTTTTTGTCTCAATGTGTGAAAAAGTCGGAGCTGGTTGCCTTTGGTGATGCCGGGCCGGAGGCCCTATATCGGTTTGAGGTGGAAAACTTTCCGGCCGTGGTGATCAATGACTTGGACGGTCGTGACTACTATGCGCTGGTTGCCGCAGCAAATAAAAAAGGAGAGGGCTGAGCCTCTCCTTTTTTGGTCAATGCCCAGCCAGGCTGGCTGAGCATTGTGTGTTTGTGTACTTCTTCGTTGTCTTTATTTCCTGCCAAAAATGTTCAAACCTTTGAGCAGCGTGAGCGCGGTGTTCAACTGCTGATCCTTGCTCAGATCCTCCGGCTGCACCTTTTCTTTTGTCGCAGGGGTCGGGGTCTTGCCCTTTACTTTCGGCTTTTCCCCGGTTTTTGGTTTTTCCTCTTTCTGAGTCGTGTCTTCATTCAGGCCATTACTGATGTGATGTTCCAGATCTTTTTCCCGCAGGTATTTCGGCTTTTTCTCCGGTTCGTCGGCTTTTTCGTCATTTTCCACTGAGGTGTTCGTCGGGGAGGGGACAACGATGTCCGGGGTAATGCCCGTGGCCTGGATTGAGCGGCCACTGGGAGTGTAATATCTGGCCGTGGTCAATCTGAGGCCTGCCCCGTTGTCCATGGGGATGATGGTCTGTACCGAGCCCTTGCCAAAGGTTTGGGCGCCGATGATCACCGCTTTTTTGTGGTCCTGCAGAGCGCCGGCCACGATTTCCGAGGCGCTGGCGCTCCCTTCGTTCACCAGCACCACCAGAGGGAATTTGTACTTGCCGCCATTGGCGTGGGCATAAAAAACGGTGTTCTGTTCCTTGACCCGGCCCTTGGTGGAGACAATCACGCCCTCGTCGATGAAGATGTCGGCAATCTTTACGGCCTGGTCGAGAAGTCCGCCCGGGTTATTGCGAAGATCCAGGATAAGCCCTTTTATCTTCCCTTCCTTTTCCATGTTGGCGAGCGCTTTTTTGAAGTCCGCCGTGGTCTGCGCCTGGAAGTTGGCTATGTGGATATAGGGATATCCCGGTTCCAGCATTTTCGCTTTGACGCTGTGGATGGGAATAATATCGCGAATCAGGGTGATCTCCTTGATGTCGGTCCAACCCTTGCGATAGATGGAGATGGTCACCTCCGAGCCTTTCGGACCCCGCAGTCGTTTTACCGCCTCCATAAGGCTCATGTCCTGGGTCTGCTCGTCGCCGATCTTGACGATTTTGTCGCCAGCCTTAATCCCTTTGGCAAAGGCCGGTGTTCCTTCGATGGGAGAGACAACCGTGAGGATGTTGTCCTTCATGGTTATTTCGATGCCGATGCCGGTGAAGCTTCCCTGGGTTTCTACCTGCAATTCCTTGAAATCATCCGGTTTCATATAAGAAGAATGTGGGTCCAGGGTGGCGAGCATGCCCTTGATTGCCCCTTCAATGGCCTTCTGGCTGTCCACCTCATCAACGTAATTTTCCTGAACCAGATTGAGAACCTTGGAAAAGGACTCAAGACTTTCGTAAGTATCCTGGGTTGTTGCCGTGACTGTTGAGTAATTCCAGACCAGCATCGAACCGATGACTACACAGAGAGCGAGGGCAATATTTTTTATAACCGACCGTTTTGACAAGATTTTCATGAAGGGGGTCCTTAACCGGAAAACGCCAGGATAGGCTTAGTTGTTGGTCTGGATGAAGAGAATTCTTTTTAAATTAGCATGTTTCGTGTAGGAAAACAATGATTTATCCATGTGGCAAGGTGAAGATCAGCGGGAGGTCTTTTTAGTAGTCTTGATGGTGAGTTTGGCGTTGTTTATCCACAGTAGAGGATTTTCTGGCTTTGTTCCATGGCGAATCTCGAAGTGGAGGCCCTCTCCCAGCAACCCTTCCTGGTCGCTCATCACGCCAATCACTTCGCCTCTGGAAACCGTGTCCCCCTCCTCTTTGAAGAATTTTGCGGCGCGGGAAACAAGGCTGATGTACTGCTGGCCATGGTCAATGATGAGCAGGTTGCCATAGCCGCGCAGGAATTTGGCGTAGATTACCTTGCCGCCGTAGATGGCGGTGATTTCAGTGCCCGGCGCAGTCTTGATGTCAATACCGTTGGCAAAGGTGGCAATCCCGAATTTTTGCTGGACGCTTTTGCCGAACAGGGTTGTCACCGTACCTGGCGCCGGTGGAGAGAGACGGCCTTTCTGGGCGGCAAAGCCGAGATTGTCCGTCCGGGAATTATGGGTGGTGGTCAAGCGCGTTTCCGTGGGGTGAGCTTCTTTCTGTCGGGCTCTGGCTGCTTCAGCTTTGGCTGCTTCGGCTTTGAGCTGCTCAATGGTGTTGGTCAGCCTGTCCGCCGCTCCTTCAAGTTCCTTAAGCGCCAGCTGGTAGAGTTTTTTCTCGGTTTTCACCTTTTGCAGCAACCGCATTCTTTCTTCTCGGGTGGAGGCCAACTGCTCATTTTGTCCCTTGATCTTGGTAATGGTTTCCAGCAGGGACTGTTTTTCCTGATGGAGGCTGATCTGCGTTTTTTCAAGCGTCTCCACCCTGTTCCGGTAATCCCGGATAACCTCCTGGTCGCGCTTGAGCAGGGCGTCGAAATATTCGCGAAAGGCGAGGAGGTCTGGCAGTTCGCGGGCGGAAAAGAGAACATTCAACATGCCGATCTCTCCCATCCGGTAAAAGGAGTTGAGCCGTTTTTTGATATGGCGCTTTGCCTGTTCCTTGGCTTCTTTTGCCTGGACGGCCTCATCCTGCTTTGCCGCCATGAGTTCTTCGTGTTTGGCCAGTTCCTTTTTCAGTTGGGTGAGCTTATCGCCCTCATTCTGGATATGGCCATTCAGACGGTCCAGTTCAGTGAGCAGGGAGCTCTCTTTTTTATTGGTAGTCTGTACCCTGGATTTCTGATCTTCGATGCCTTTCTTCAGGCGTTGGGCCCTTTTCTGCTCCTCGACAATCTTGGAGTCCACCGCCGTTTCCGCAGCCAAACAAAACCGTTGGCCAAGGCAGATGACCAGGACCATGGTCAACAGGCAGACAGAAAAATATGGGCGGCGGAAAATGGAAGTCATGGATCAGACGCGGATGAATCTGCGGATTGAAAAAAGGCTGCCGCCCGTGCACAAAAGGACGCTGGTCAGCAGGATCGCGGTCGTGAGTTCCGGGGGGAAGAAGGCAAAATCAAAGAGGTTTAAAAAACCCGGGCCGCTGAAATGCCGGGCAATCCATTGATAGAGGATGTACAGCGCGGCAAGGCCGCAGCTTGAGCCCAGAAATCCCTGGAGCATGCCTTCAAGCAGGAGCGGCAGACGGATATAGGCGCTGGTGGCGCCAAGCAGTCTGAGAATCTCAAGTTCGCCCTGCCTGGAAAGCACGGTGAGGCGGAGGGTGTATGAAACGATAAAGGTCATGCTGATAATGAGCAGGCTCCCGCTTAAAAGAACCACGGCCCGGAGAAGATTGGTGAAGTAGCCAAAGCGGCGGAGCCAGTCGCTGCCGGACTGGACCTTGGCCGCGTGGGGCAAGGTCAGGAGAAAGTCGGAAAACTGGTTGATCTTGGTGAGATCATCCAGTTTTTTTAAGGGATATACTTCGATGGAGGGCGGAAGGAAGTCGGGGCCCATGTCGTTTAAGATATCTTTTTCCTTACCCAATTGGGCGCTGAGCCGGGCAAAGGCCTCGGTCCGGGATACAAAAACGATTTTTTCCACCGGAGCGAAACCGCGGATCTTTTTTTCGAGTACCGGACGCATCGGCGCCGTAACTTCCTGGTCCAGATAAACAATGAGACGGACATCGTTGCCGAGTCTTGTGCTGGCCCTGAGCATGTTGGTGTAAATGAGGAAGAAAAAAGCAAAGAGGAGCACGGAGAGGGTCACGGTCAGCAGGGTCATGACCTGTGTCCCCCAGGTTTGCCGGAGATTTTTTCCTGTTTGGCGTAAGATGTAGGCCAGAAAATGCATCGTCTGGTACTCCTTGGAAAAGAAAGCTGTTTCGCCGTAACGTATATGGCTTGGGAGCCGTTACGGAATAAAAAGGATCGGCAGACGGTTCCGTTACGGCCCCTGCGCCGTCGCCGCTGACACAGCTGTCGTTTCGGCCATGCAGGCGGCAAGGTTTTTTGCTGCCACGGTTTAGGAGCCGTGCGAAAAAAACTTGTACTATCCTGCTTCTCCTTTACGGCTCCTTATGCCGTCTTGGCAGGACTCGATGTCCAAGTTATTTTTGCTCAACGGTTTAGCGGCGGCTACGCTTCAAAAAGTTCAATCTGCCGGGGCGCACGATTGGGATGGGCGGAAAGTTTTCCGTTGCAGAGCGCCATGACCCGATGTTGTGTTTCCGCGTAAATCGACTCATCATGGGTGGCGACAATGATGGTCGAACCATTTTTTTCGTTTAAATGCCGGAAGAGATTGACGACCAGCTCTGTCGCCGCGGCGTCAAGATTGCCGGTCGGCTCATCGGCCAGCAGCAGGCTCGGTCCATTGGCGGCGGCCCGCGCCAGGGCCACTCGTTGCTGTTCGCCGCGGGAGAGTTCGCCGACAAGTTTATCCCGTTTGTCCGAGAGGTTGAGCAGGGCCAGCAGTTCCTCCACTCTTGCCTGAATATCCTTTGTGCTTGCGTAAGTCACTTCCATGGCCATGGCTATGTTCTGCAGTACGGTTTGCTTGTCCAGCAGTCTGAACTCCTGATAGGCAACGCCGATTTTTTGACGCATACGCTGGATGCCGGCCGTGCTGATCCGGGAAAGGTCGCGGCCTGCCACCTCGATGACGCCGCTGGTGGGGGTTTCAAGGCGGCAGATCAGCTTGATCAGGGTTGTTTTGCCAGCGCCGCTCATCCCGGTGAGAAAAAGGATTTCTCCCTTGTATATCCGCAGGGAAACATCTTCCACGGCGACAACATCAGGGGGGTAGATCTTGGTGACGTTCACCAGTTCGACCAGGGGTTTGTCTGTGCTTGCGTCTTTCGGCATGGGAAAACCTTTTTAGTCGGACGAAGGGAGCAGCCTCCGGATAGCGGCCAAGCCCGATGATACATAACAATCCAATAATTATTGATAAAATATAGCATGTGAAAAAAAATTGACACTTTTTTTGTGAATAATGTATACAAAAGAACATAAGCTGTGAAATTTATTAAAATAAAATGAGAAACTAATGATGGTGGTATGACACAGAATCCCCTGCTCCTTCTGCTTCTTGATTCTTCCGGCCGTTCTGCAGAGCTTGTCAAGGCTCTGCAGAAAAAAGAACTGGCTCTGGTTGTTGTCCGTTCCGAGGCGGAAGCCCGGCACTGGCTTGAGGAAAATCAGTGCCAGGCGATTCTCCTGGCGGTGTCCTCGCTTCAACTTCATGCCGCTTTTCTTGCTGACTTTCAGGATGCTTCCTCTGCGGCACCGTTCATCGTGGCGGCAAGCGAACCTTCGGTCAATGACGCGGTTGTGGCCTTGCAGGCCGGGGCTGTCGACTACCTTGAGACACCTGTGAGCGAAAGCCGCCTTGACGCCGCTCTGGATAAGGGTGGAGTGCGCCAAGAGACTTCTCCAGCCGGTCAGTCCCAGGCAAAGACCGGGAAAGGGTGCGCTGCCATCATCGGCAACAGCAGCGTCATGCGGCAGGTTTTTTCCCTGATCAAAAAAGTCTGCGATGCCGAAACCACGGTGTTGGTCCGGGGTGAATCCGGCACCGGCAAAGAGCTTATCGCCCAAGCCCTCCACTATGAAGGGGTGCGCGGCGGAGGTCCTTTTGTGCCGGTGAATTGCGGGGCCATCCCTGGGGAACTGCTGGAAAGTGAACTGTTCGGCCATGAAAAGGGGGCGTTTACCCATGCGATCCGGACCCGGCTTGGCCGTTTTGAACTGGCCAACGGGGGCACGGTTTTTCTGGACGAGATTTCCGAGATGAGTCCCATGCTCCAGGTAAAACTGTTGCGGGTTCTTCAGGAAAAAGAGTTTGAACGGATCGGCGGCACCAAGACAATCAGTTCGGACTTTCGGGTGGTTGCCGCGACCAACCGGGATCTTGAGCAGGAGGTCCAGGCCGGGCGTTTTCGGGAAGATCTTTATTACCGTCTCAATGTTATCCCAATCGAGGCGCCGCCCCTGCGGGAGCGGGTTCAGGATATCCCTCTGCTGGTCGAGCATTTCGTGGCCAGGTTTAACCGGCCCAGGAAGAAAAAAATCAAGGGCGTGGCCGAGGAAGTCATGACCAGGCTTGCACGCTACGCCTGGCCCGGCAATGTCCGCGAGCTCGAAAACATGCTGGAGCGCATGGTGATTCTTGCGGGCAGCGATATGCTCTCGGTGTCCGATTTGCCGGAGCGCTTGCTGGAGGCTGGGGCCGCTGCCCCGGCCGAGCGGTTTGAAGAACTTCCCGAGCAGGGTTTTTTTCTTAATGAGGTGCTGGCTGAATTTGAAAAACGGTTGATTCTGCAAGCCCTTGAACAGACAGGTTGGGTCAAGAACAGGGCGGCCAAACTTTTGAATGTGAACCGGACAACCCTCATTGAGAAGATGAAACGATTCAAGTTGGCTTCTTTTTCTGCCGAGGCGTAGAAATAGAAAGAAGGGTGCGCCTCCTTCTGTCCGGTGCTTGGCCTGGTAAGCGGCAACAGCGCTTGATCCCGACTTCCGTGAAAGAAATCATGAAAAATATCCATCTGCCCCATTCTCTCCATGCCCTGCCGGGTCTCATTCTTTTCGGCCTTTGCCTTCTTGTGTGTGGAGGGCTTCCGGATCTGGGCTGGGCCCAGGATGCCGCGCCGCTTCCACCGCAGACGGAGCAGGCAGCACCCCCCGAAACCCCGGCGCAGGTTTGGCAAGAGGCAGCGGAGGCGGCAAAGGCTGGGGATCTGGCAAAGGCCGCCGCCGCGTATCAACGGTACTTTGAGAAATTTCGCGATACGGCGCAGGCGGAAGAGGCGCTCTGGCAGGCGGCCCAAGCCACAAAACAGCTGATGCTGAAGAGCGCAACGCCCGATTGGGGCATGGTGCGCGACATCTTCCGAAGGTATGGCGATGATTTTCCAAAATCAAAAAGAGCGGCCGAGGCGTATTTTGAGCTCGGGTACGCCCATTATCGCATGCATTTTTACCGGGAGGCGCTCATTTATTTTAAGTTTTTTTTCCAGCGTTATCCCGATTCTCCCCTGCGGGATCGTGTGCGGCTCGCGCAGGCGGACGCATTTTCCGCCATCGGAAAGGTGGCCGAAGCACTGGATATCTATAAAAAGGTTTCCGAGTCCGGCGATAAGGATATCAAGGCCCAGGCCCTGATGGGGCAGGGTGAGCTCATGGCCGCCAACAAGGATCCTGTCGGGGCCTTGCAAACCTTTGCCACGCTTTTTGAAAAATATCCTGATTATCATTACCGGAACCCGGCGCTGTTGCGCAAGCTTGGCCATGTCTATCTGAAATTGGGCAGGGAGGAGGAAGCCCGGGAATCCCTGTTCCATTATTTGAATTTGGCGGAGAACCCTCCCGACCGGGAGGAGGTTCTTTTTGAGTTGGCTGAGAGTTATCTCCGGAGTGGGGATGGGCTCACGGCCCTGAAGCTCTATGAGCGGATACTTGAAGATTCAACCCGTGAGGACCGGGTTGCTGTTCTGGCACGGTTTCGGCGGGCCGAGTACAGGGATAATCCGGAAGGGAGAACGCTCAAGGGGCAGCAGGCCACTGACCTGACCGATCCTGAGGGAGATAAACCTTTTCTTGCGGTGATTGAGGCGTATCCCGATGATCCCATTGCCCAGGACGCCCGCCGCGATCTCTTTCTTCGGTATCAGGCCCGCAATAACGCTGCGGCTGCCGCTGATATCGGCAGGAGCTATCTGCTGCATGACAAGCCGGGAGTCGTTCCCGGGAAGAAGCAAAATTTTTCCGGCAAGATTCTGCTCTACCTTGGGGAAGGATTTCTCGCCCGGAAGGAATACGACAAGCTCTATCAGTTATATGTTTCAGAATACCGTCATGTCAGCACCATGGAGAATGGACGCTTTCTCTATCTGGTTGGGCAGGCGCTTGAGTCGTTGTCCCTGCTTGATCAAGCTTCCGTGGTTTATTTTCGCGCCCAGGGGTTGCCCTTGTCCGAGGAAGACAAAGCCGATCTCTATAGCCGGAGGGCCGGGGTCTATCTTCTCCAGAAAAATCTGACTGCGGCCAACAGGCTGCTCTGCTATGCCCGGGATATCTACAGGGATACCGAATATCTTGGGGAATTCGATTACCTGACCGGGAAGCTCAATGAGGCGCAGGGGAAAAAGAACGAGGCTCTTGCCTACTATGTCAAGGCAACGAACGATGCCCCTGTTTCGGCAAAGATAAAGGTCTACATGGACGCGCGCCTGCGGATGCTGGACTCCCTCGGTCTGTATGCCGACGGAGTCCGGGTTCTTTCGTGTTCCCGCCAGAATCAATGGCTGGGGCCTGAAGCATTGCAACGTTGGTACAGGGAGTTCGGCGATGGGTTGGCCGGTCAGGGGGCCAAGTCGGCCATTGACACCTATCTGGCCGGAGTCGACAGTGAGATGCCGAAGGACAGCAAGGCTGCCCAGCAGATTCACCTTCAATTGGGCGATATGTTCCGCAAGGGTGGGGAGATGGAGAAAGCGCGGGGGCATCTTCAGCAGGCCCAGGCCGGGCCGGACGAGCTTCTCAGGAAAAAGGCGAAAAATCTCCTGAACCAGATTGACATTGATCTGGGAAGAAAATCGCGGAAGGGGGGCCGGTGAAAGCGATGACGGATGCATGCCATTCAGGCCGGATTACGTGACGTGATGGCGCAGGCGGCCTTTGACACCCCGGAGCATTTGCGGGAATTCTTTTTTGCCATGATTGAAAGTCTGCCGGGGGGGATTCTGCTTGCCGACCGGCAGGGAAATCTGCTGGCGGTAAACCGGAAGGGTTCCCAGCTTCTCGGCCTTGCCGGAAGCTCCCTCCAGAATAAAACCTGCTGGGGGTTGCTTTCCCAGAAATTCGGCCTGACGCATGAGCTTGCGGCCTTGACTCTTTCCGGGGGGCGCCTTCTCTGTGAGATGGAGGAGGCAACCGGCGGGCCGGAAAAACGCTGCATCCTCGTCAGCCGCAATGATTTGCAAAGCCCGTTCCTGCATGTGGCCGGGTTTTTTCTTTCCCTGGAGGATGTGACCTTTCCAGCCCTGATGGAGATGCATCTCGACCGGCGCAAGCGTTTTGCCGCCATGCAGGAGATGGCCGAGGCCATGAGCCAGGAACTGAAGAACCCCTTGGGCAGTCTTGAGCTGTATGCCTCGATTCTCAAGCGGGAGCTGGCCGGAGACCCCGACAATGAGCGGGTCGCGGCCCGGATGCTGGGGGCGGTGCGAACCATGCATCATCTGCTGGATAATTTCGTGACCTTTTCCGGGTTTCCGCTCCCGCAGCTGGAGGAACTGGATATGGTCGCGGTGCTCAAGAAAAGCATGGAAACTCTCCGTGAAATGGCCGGAGACCATGGTATACTCATGGAGAGCCGGATTGAGCCGGAGCAGGCATATCTCCTCGGGGACCAGGCCCTGATCGGGCAGCTTCTGCTCAATCTCGGTTTGAATGCCATTGAAAGCATGCCGGTGGGCGGGACGTTGTCCCTGGGCCTGCGGACTTTGCCCCCGGACAAGGAGCATGGCGCTCTGGTGGAACTCAGGGTGCAGGACAGGGGGGCGGGGATTGCCCCGGAAAATCTGCAGAAAATCTTTGATCCGTTTTTTTCGACCAAGGGGAGAAATCGTGGATTGGGTCTGGCCATCAGTCATGCCATTGTCGAGGCGCATCATGGATTGATCGAGGTAGAGAGCGAACCGGGACGGGGCGCCACCTTCAGGGTGTTGCTGCCAGTGGAGCTCAGAGCGGCAACAGGAACCAGTCGGGGAAAAGATGTCAGAGCCGATGTCTGAACAGATGCATACGATACTGATTGTGGACGATGAGCAGAACATGCGTGTCGCCCTCTTTGAGGCGTTGAGCCGCAATGGGCACGAAGTCGCGGTTGCGGAAAGTGGCCGGATGGCCTTGGAGATGATCGCCAGGCATCCGCCTGATCTGGTGGTTACCGACATAAAGATGCCGGGGATGGATGGCTTGGAGCTTTTGCGGCAGGTAAAGGCGCTGCGCCCTGAGCTGCCGGTGGTGATCATGACGGGTTTCGCCACGGTGGACACCGCGGTGGAGGCCATGAAGCAGGGCGCCTTTGATTATCTGCTAAAGCCGTTCCCGGTGGAGGTTATTGAAGAGACGGTGGCCAGGGTTTTCGCCCTGGAGCGCAGGTTGCCGCAAGTGCTCGGCAGGCCGGGACCGCAAAAGGGTGGGGAGGAACCGTCCGTCCTTGATAAGCCGATCATCGGCCGAAACCCCAAGCTGCTCCAGCTCATGGCCCGGGCCAGAAGCGTGGCTTCCAGCAAGGCCACCGTCCTCATCCTTGGTGAATCCGGGACGGGCAAGGAGGTTTTTGCCCGCTTTATCCATCTGGAAAGCGACCGGCGAAACGGGCCGTTCGTGGCCTTGAACTGCGCCGCTCTGCCGGAAGGGCTCCTGGAAAGCGAGCTGTTCGGCCATGAGAAGGGGGCTTTCACCGGGGCCATTGTCACCAAAAAAGGGAAATTCGAGCTGGCTGACGGCGGCACTCTGTTGCTGGACGAGATCGGGGAGATTCCTTTGCATCTCCAGGCCAAACTTTTGCGGGTTCTGCAGGAGGAAGAGGTGGACAGGCTGGGGGGCCGGTCCCCTTTCAAGATTGATGTGCATGTGCTGGCCACCACCAACCGTGATCTGGAAGCGGCGGTGAAGCAAGGTGTTTTCCGGCAGGATTTGTACTATCGCCTGAACGTCATCCCCCTGAAGCTTCCCCCTCTGCGCGAACGGAGGGAGGATGTCGGGCTGCTGGTGGATTTTTTCATCAAAAAGTACGCGGCTCAATACGGCAAGCCTTTGAAGCAACCTTCCTCTGCCGTCTGGGCCAGGTTTGCCGATTACGGCTGGCCCGGCAATGTGCGCGAGATGGAGAACCTCATTGAGCGGGCCATGCTCCTTTCCCAGGGCCATGAGCTTGATCTTTGGGATTTTTGGGACGATGTCGAGCCGCCCAGCCAGACCGAATCCGCGATGGCTGTTGTTTCCGCAGTCTCCGGCCATTCCGCGGTGGCCGCGGCCAATACTTCCGCGGCCATGGAAATCGGGGCGCAGACCTTGCGGGAGGTTGAGCGTCAAATGATCCTGCATGCCTTGCAGGCAAACGACAATAATCGGACACATGCGGCCGAGATTCTCGGGATCAGTGTTCGCACCCTGCGCAATAAATTGCATGAATACCGTTCCCTGGGGATAATCGATTAAATCCCCCTGCTTTTTTCCGGCGAAGGTTCCCGTTTTAACGTGGTTTTGTTTTTTTGTTATTGATTCCAGCTTGTTGCAATATTTTTTTGTGCCCTGCCCGTGTTTTTTTCTCCGTGTTCCCCCCTTTCGATCCTCTTTTTTCTCGGTAAAAACGATTATTTTCTTCTGGTGTCTCACCCTTGTTGGGGGAAATATTGGCCGGTGGCATTTTTTTTGCATGTAAACCAGGCAGGTTGTTTGGCTCAGAATAAGGAGAATGGTATGCCCATAAACAAATTGTTCGACGGAAGTATTGAAACCATGCGCCAGGCGCTTACCCTGCGTCAGGAGCGGCAAGGTCTTATCCAGTCCAATGTCGCGAATTATGAAACGCCAGGCTACATGGGGCAGGATTTTAATTTTGCCAAGGTCATGCAGAGTGTGATGAGCGGCCAGGGGGAGTTGGCGAGAACCGATAAGGGGCATATGCAGCTTGATGCCATGGAAGCCAGCAAAACCAGGGAGTTCACCAACGAGAAAAGGCCTGTGGACCTGGATGAGGAGATGGTGAAGATGGCCGAAAACCAGCTGATGTATCAGGTGGTCGCCAAGAGCATCGGGAAAAAATTTGATGGATTGCGCTACGCCATTGACGAGGGAGGTAAATAACGGATGGATACTTTTACAGCCATGGAGATCAGCGGGTCCGCCCTCAAGGCGGAGAGAGCCCGGCTCAACATTGCAGCCATGAACTTGGCCAACGCCAACACCACCCGGACCATGGAAGGCGGACCGTACAAGGCCAAATCCGTGGTTTTCGAGGCCAAGCCTCTGGATGGCGTGAATTTTCAGGACACTCTCAACTCCACCACCGAGCGTCTCCGCAAGGTTGAGGTGGTGCAGATAAGCGAAGACAAGGCGCCGTTCAAGGAGATATACGATCCTTCCCACCCGGATGCGGATGCGAACGGAATAGTTCGTTTTCCCAACGTCAACGTAGCCGAGCAGATGGTGGACATGATGAGCGCCCGGCGTTCGTATGAAGCCAATGTCACGGCATTGGATGCTGCGAAGAGTATGGCGCTTAAGGCTCTGGATATCGGCAGGTAGCTGCCGGCGGCAGAGGGCGAGGTCTATTTGTACAGTCAATCGTGAGCAACAGGAGGTATACAGATGGATAAAATAACCATGCAGCCGGTCAGTCTGCCCGGATCATCACCGCTGAAGTCTTCTGGGGCGTCAGGCGTCTCTGGGGAGGGCTTTTCCGAGATTCTCAGCCGGTCGATTGCCGACGTGAACGGCCAGGCCCAGGAAGCCGATCAGCTTGTGGAAGGACTTGCCGCGGGCGAACATGCCAATATCCATGAAACCATGATTGCCATGGAGAAATCGGATATCTCCTTTCGGATGATGACCAGGGTGCAGCAGAAGGTCATTAGCGCGTACCAAGAAGTCATGAGGATGCAGATTTAGCAGGATGTTGAGAAAGCGACACGGGATATTCGTCGCTTTCTTGCAATTTTGATCACTCGGCAGCAAGCAAGCTTGGCGATACAAGGCAAACTCTCAGGGAAAGGAACAGAGCATGGCTACCCCAAAAGAAATTCTTGAGCAGATCGTCTCCATTTTCAAGGGGTTGAGCATGACCCAGAAAATATTGGGGGCCGTGGTGATCGCCGTGGTGGTTGGCGGTCTGTTGAGCCTGACCACCGCGGGCAAGGATGCCTCTTACAAGGTTCTCTTTTCCGGGCTGAACCAGGCAGATGCGGGCGAGGTCGTGACGAAACTCAAGGACCAGCGCATCCCGTACAAGTTGTCCGATGATGGCGGGGCCATCCTGGTTCCGGCCTCGCAGGTATATGAGGTCAGGCTGACCCTGGCAGGCGAGGGATTGCCCCGGGGCGGCGGAGTCGGCTTTGAGATCTTCAACCAGACGAGCTTCGGCCAGACCGATTTTGTCCAGCGGCTGAACTATCAGAGAGCTTTGCAGGGAGAGTTGGCAAGAACCATCATGAATTTCCAGCAGGTACTCGAGGCCAGGGTTCATATCGCCACCCCCAAGGAATCGGTGTTCGTCGAGGACCAAAAACCTCCCACCGCCTCAATCAGCGTCAAGCTGCGCGGCAGGGATAAACTCAGCGAGCATGAGATCCTGAGCATTGTCAATCTTGTGGCCAGTGCGGTCCCGGGGCTTACCACGGACAATATCACCCTGGTCGATACCAGCGGCCGTCTGCTCTTCCGGAAACAGGCCGATGGCGAGGGGGTGCTCACCGGAAACCAGCTGGAATATGAGATGAAGATTGAAGACACCCTGCGGCAGAAGGTGGAAAGCATGCTGGAGGAGGTGGTTGGCGTGGACCGGGTCAGGGCGCGGGTCACCGCGGACATGGATTTCAACAAGGTTGACCGAACCGAGGAAAGTTTCGATCCCGAGGCCCAGGTGGTGCGCAGCGAGCAGATGCTCACGGAAACCGATCAGCGTGGCGGTCCCACTCCCGAAGGAATCCCGGGGGTCAAGGGCGAGCTTGCCACCTTTGCCGAGGAAGGCGGCGGGGCGGCAGGAAAGGGGGCGGCAACCGGGTATACGCGCAACAATGTGACCCGCAATTATGAAATCAGCAAACAGATCAAGCACATCCAGGATAAGGGCGGTAGTGTCAAAAAATTGTCCATTGCCGTTATGGTCGATGGCACCTATGAGAAGAGCGTTGACAAGGATGGCAAGACAAGTCTAAAATATAAGCCGCGAAGCCCTGAGGAAATGCGGAATTTGGAGAAGTTGGTCAAGAATGCCGTTGGCTTCGACGAAGAGCGGGGCGATCAGGTGGAAGTGGCGAGCCTGCCCTTTGCCCTGTCCTCTGTTCCCGAGCCGGCGCCGGATCCAATGGAAAAATATCGGGCGATAATGGAATGGTTGGCCATGCCCCTGGTGTATCTGCTGGTTGCGCTTCTGGTGATTCTCTTTGTTATCAAGCCCTTCCTGAAAATTCTCGCCGCCAAGCAGTTGGAGGCCGGCGCGGCCGGAGCCATGGCCAAGCATGGTGTGCACGGTCCCGCCGTTGGCGGAGTTGCGGCCGAGGAGGAAGATTTGTCCCTTGCCCCGCGAGGACTTACCGATCAGGAGCGGATCTACCGCCTGGCCCAGAGCGATCCCGATCGGGCTGCGGACTTGGTGCGTCGTTGGTTACGTGAAGAGGCTTGATCCATGAGTAAACCTGAAAAAAAGAGCGGTGACTCCCTCACCGGGCCGGAAAAAGCGGCGGTTTTTCTGCTCACCGTGGGAGAGGATTTTGCCGCCCAGGTTTTCCAGAGGCTCGACCCCGAGGATATCAAGCATGTCGGCCGGCAGATGGCCAGGATCGACAAGGTCGATAAAGATGATCTGACCGCTCTGGTCAATGAGTTCAAGGCCGACACCGGCGACACCGACATCTTTCTGTCCGGCAACGAGATGCTGGAAAGCGCCTTGAAGCGGGCGCTTTCCAGCGAAAAGGCCAGTGAAATCCTGGAAGAAATCCGCTCGGACTGGAAGCTCACCCTTTTTCAGAAGGCACGCAAGCTCGAGCCCAAGGTGCTGGTCAACTTTTTGCGCAACGAGCATCCCCAGACCGTGGCCCTGGTCCTCTCTGTTCTGGAGCCGACCCAGTCGGCCCAGATCCTCATGGAGTTCAGTGAGGAGGTTCAGGTGGAGGTCATGATGCGCATGGCGGAACTCGACAAGGTAAGCCCCGAGATTCTTGTGGACGTGGATCGGGTGCTGCAGGACGAGCTTCTTTCGGTTGAAGGCATGGAGGGCCAGCGTCTTGGCGGGGTGGAGGCCGTGGCCGAGATCCTGAACAATGCCGATCGGGGGTTGGAGGCGTCTATTCTCGAAGGGATTGAGGAACAGCGCGAAAATCTGGCCGATGAAATCCGGAGGCTCATGTTTGTCTTTGAAGATCTCATGACCGTGGATGACCGCGGTATCCAGGCAATCCTCAAGGAGGTCAGCACCGATGACTTGAAGCTGGCCCTAAAGCTTGCCTCCGATGAGCTCAAGACAAAGATATTCGGCTGCATGTCTTCCCGGGCCGTGGAAATGCTCAAGGAAGATATGGAGATCATGGGGCCGACCCGGGTAAAGGATGTGGAAGCAGCTCAGCAGTCCATAATCAAGATTGCCAAGCGGCTGGAGCAGGAAGGCAAGATCCAGCTCATGAGCGGCGGCGGCGGCGAGGACGAATTTGTCTAAGGTTATCAAGCTGCAGCAGAATCGTGTGGTGCAGACCGCGCCAAGCCTGGAAACGGAAGAGTTCCTCTCCTTCGAGGATTTCTGGCAGGTCAAGCCCGGCAGCGCTGCGGCCAAAGTGCTTGAAAAGAAGAGGTCTCCGCGGGAGATTGCCATGGAGGAAGCCGCGGAGATTCTCCGCCAAGCCGGAGAGCAGGCGGAAGCCCTCAGGGAGGAGGCCTATGCCGAGGGTCTGGCCAAGGGCGAGGCGGCAGGCAAGGCGGCAGGCTTGGCCCGGTATGAAAAGCAGGTGGAAGAGCTTGGGGCGCTGTTTACTGCCCTGGATGGGGAGCGGCAAGCGGTTCTCCGCCAGCATGAGGAGAGCATCCTGGCCCTGATCACCACCATGGTGGACCGGCTGGTGTACCACGAGGTTTCGGTGAATCCCCTGGTTATCCAGGCCTGTCTCAAAAAGGCCATGGAATTCGTGGTGGAAAACTCCACGGTGCGGATCCATCTGCATGGCGACGATTTTGGCCGGCTGAAAAAAGCAAGCCTGGAGAATTCCCGCCTGATCGAGGGCAAAAACCGGATTCAGCTTGTTGAAGACCCGAACATTGCCGTGGGCGGGTGTTTTTTGAAAACCGACTTCGGCGAGATCGACGCCACCCAGGAAAACTGCAAGGCCAGGCTGTATGCCGCGGTTGAGCAGGCCTTTTTCGCGGCTATTGCCGCGGATAACACAGAGAGGTAAAAAGGCTGAAGGCTGAAGTTTTTTAGTCTGTTACCTTCAGCCTTCAGCCTTCAGCCTAAGCACCTTCAGCCTGAACCATTACAAATGGTAATGATTCCATGAACCTTTCCCCCTGCCTTCAGGTTGCCCGGGATACCTCGCTGGTGAGCGTGGGCGGCCGGGTGAACCAGGTCATCGGCATGGTTCTGGAGAGCCTGGGGCCGGGGATTCCGGTGGGCAGCATCTGCGAGGTTTCGGTTTTCAAGGGCAAGGGCAAGATCCTGGCCGAGGTGGTTGGCTTTCGGGAAGGCAGGGTGCTGCTCATGCCCCTGGGCGAGATGCGCGGGGTTGAGCCGGGCAGCGCCATCCGATTGGTGGGCGGGCAGGCCGGGGTGGTGGTGGCCGAATCCCTGTTGGGCCGGGTTATCGACGGTCTGGGCAATCCCATGGACGGCAAGGGTCCCCTGCAGCCTGAGACCCAGTATCCGCTCTACGCCGAGCCCCTGAACCCCATGGACCGGGAACGTATCCTTGAGCCGGTGGACGTTGGAGTGCGGGCGATCAACGGTCTGCTGACCCTGGGCAAGGGCCAGCGCATCGGGATTCTCGCCGGTTCCGGGGTGGGGAAGTCCACCTTGCTTGGCATGATTGCCAGGCATACGGCCGCCGATATCAGCGTCATCGCCCTGATCGGCGAGCGCGGCCGCGAGCTGAAGGACTTTATCGAGCGGGATCTCGGCCCCGAGGGGCTGGCCCGTTCCGTGGTCGTGGTCGCCACCTCGGATCAGCCGCCCTTGGTGCGGATGCGCGGAGCCTATCTTGCCACGGCCATCTCCGAGTTTTTCCGGGACAAAGGCCGCGACGTAATCCTGATGATGGATTCCGTCACCCGTTTCGCCATGTCCAGCCGCGAGGTCGGCTTGGCCATCGGCGAGCCGCCCACCTCGCGCGGTTATACCCCCTCCGTGTTCGGGCAACTTCCTAAATTGCTGGAACGGGCTGGAACCTGCATGGGCAAGGGAAGCATCACCGGCATCTACACGGTGCTGGTGGAGGGCGATGACATGAACGAGCCCATCGCCGATGCGGTGCGGTCCATTGTGGACGGCCATATTATCTTGAGCCGGGATCTGGCGAGCCAGGGACATTACCCCTCCATCGAGGTCATGGGCAGCATCAGCCGGTGCATGAGCGATGTGGTTCCCAAGGATCAGGTGCGCGTCGCCCATAAATTCCTGGAGGTCATGTCCACCTACCGCCGTTCGGAAGATCTGATCAATATCGGTGCCTATGCCAAGGGCAGCAATCCGAAAATCGACAATGCCATTGCCATGATCGACCAGTTGAACGGCTATCTCAAGCAGCCGGTGGAAGAAAAGGTCTCCTTTAGCGAAAGCGCCCAACAGTTGGCAGCGATTTTTGCCGCGGACGGCACGGGTGTTTAGGGCAAGGCCCACTGAGAGGATGTAATGGCCTATCATTTCAAGCTGGAAACGGTTCTCGGGCTGCGGCGGAATCTGGAGGAGCTTGCCCAGCAGAAGCTGGCCCGGGAACTCACGCTGCTTGAGGAGCATACGCTGCGGCTTGCCGCGTTGAGGCAGCAGCGGCTGGAATTGATTGCCGAGTTTGAAGAAGAAAAGAACCGGCAGATGTTGGCCCCTGTTTTTGCTTTTTATATGGAAGGTATTTTCCGCAAGGAGCAGGCGATCGAGGCCGGGCGTGCTCTGGTGGAAGCTCAGCAGGAGGCAGTTTCCCAAGCCAGGAGAGAGCTGACCGGCAGGGTGCAGGATAAAAAGGTCATGGAAAAGGCCAGGGAGCGGGATTACCAGAAATTTCTGCTGGCCGGCTTGAAGAAAGAGCAGAATGAGGCGGACGAGCAGATGATGCTTCGTTTTGGCCGCAAAGGGAATCTCCATTGAGCAGGGACGGCACCCCCAAGGATAGCCTCCCGGATGAGACCATGGGAAAAAACAACCGGAAGTACGTTGTCTTCATTCTGATCGTGCTGTTGGCCTTGGCGGTGACTATCCCCGCCTTTACCGAGGAGAAACCCCCGGTCAGGCTCACACCCCAGGAAATTTCCGTCTCCGCCAGCCTGAAGGAGCGTGAAGACGCGGTGGCCGCAAAGGAAAAAGCCTTGGCGGAGAAGGAGAAGGAAGTCACCGCTCTGGCCAAGGAAGTGGATGAGAAATACACCAAGCTCAATGCCCAGCAGGAAGAAGTCAAGGGCCAGCTTGGCGGGGCGGTTAAGGGCAAGGATCAGCAGTTTAAAAATTTGATCAAGATTTACAGCGCCATGAGCCCGTCCAAGGTGGCTCCCCTGCTTGACAAGATGGAGGATATCGAAGCGGCGGAAATCCTGAGAGCCATGAAGACTGACGCGGTGGCGAAGATCCTGCCCAAGCTTGGGCAGGACAAGGCGGTACGGGTGAGCAGGCTTCTTGGGTTGCCCTGAGTAATGTTGTTCGGTCTTGATTTTTTTAGCCCCTTCGGTGTTTAGCCGGAGGGGCTTTTTTTGTTTGGATTCCGGTCGTCCCCGCCGTTGCGTTATTTTTTCATGGCCCTGCCTGTCAACTCTCGGCAATTCTTGCCCGGTTCCGGTTCCCCATCCCTCCGTCTGTTTTTTTGTGGAGGAATTCTTTTCCTCTCTTGCGTCTCGGGCGGGTTATTGTTGGGAAGTGTCTCTGGTTGCTACTGCATTGTAACTCATTGTTTATCCATTGTTGTCATGATTTTTGAGTCGCGTGATTTATGGCGTGGCACACCTTTTGCTTTGGCTGATTGGCAAGCGCACTCCAGCCGGGGGTGATGAAGGAGAAGATTAAATTTACCGCGAGGAGTTTTTAGTGGACGCACTCATGCTTCCCATTGTGCAGGCTTCCAGGGTGATGACGGCGGGTGAGCTGAAAAGCCCCGTTGACCAGAACACCGGGTCGAACTTTTCCGATTACATGGAAAAGAAGATAACCACGGAACGCCAGGCCCAGAACAATCTTCTCGGTGTGCAAAAAAATAAGCCTGCCGCCCCAGCTTCAGCGGCAGACACGAAGGCGTCCGACGCCGCTTCCGAACAGAAGAAAAAGGATAACCCGGCAACCGACATTGCCGCCCTGCTGGGGCAGTTTGTCCAGACTTTTCAGCAGGCGGCCAGCGACCAAAAGCCAGGGCCGGGACAATGGTCATTTTCAGCGTCTGATCAGCAGCTTCTCCAGAAGATGGCCAAGGATGCAGGCATGAACGATAATGAGCTGACCGCGCTCATGGAACAATTGAAGAACCAGGGCGGCAAGATCTCTCTTTCCGATCTTCTTGCCGCATTCTCCCATCATTTCCAGACCTTGCAGACCGCGGTTCCCGTAACCGCGCCGGAAACAGATCTGCCTCTTCTCCAGAATTTTCTCGAGCGTCTCGGCGTGTCGGTCCCCGAGGTGAGCAAAATCAGCGAGGCGGCGGTGCGTGGGGATAGCACCATTGATCTGCAGAAACTTCTCGACGGGCTGCAGGGGGTGTCTGGGCAGGGAGTTACCGCCCTTTCCGCCGTTGAATCCGAACAGCTGCAGAATTTTCTTGCCAACGCCGGAGTTTCCCAGCAACTGCAGCGCGCCCTGTTGCCCGAACGTCTGCCGGTTATCGAAGGTCTTGTCCAGAGCGGGCCGCCGGTGACGCTCACCATGGACCGGCTGAAAGAGATGCTGGCGCAGGGGATTCAAGAAATCAATGCCAACAGAGTGCAGGCGGCCCCGCTCCCTTTTCTCAAGGATCTTCAGCAGGTCTTGGCCAAGTCCGGTTTTGAAGCCACGGGGCCGAGCCTCTCTCCCGCAGTCCAGGGTTCGTTGGCTGCTGTTTTTGAAAAGCTCATGCAAACCGTTGATCTTGCCAAGGTCAAGGTGCAGCAAGGAATCAAAGACCAGCAGGCCGAAGCGGGAATGGCGAAGAAAGACTTGGGGCAATGGCTGGAGAGCGTTGCCAAGAAAGAAGGCGGAGCTGCCTTTGGAAATCCGGGCGCCGAACAGTCCCCCTTCGAGGGTAAGGATGCTCTTGTGGCTGGCGCATCGGCCAATGAAACAGGAATCGTTAAGAATATGGTCGCCGAAAACGGCGGCTTCTTGCAAGCCTCGGCCGCTGCGGCAACTGCGGCAGCCGGCACGGCAACAGCCGTTTCAAGCCAGCCGGCAACACCTCTGCTGAATATTCCTAATATGCCCCAAGCCCTCCAGCAGCAGACTTTTGCCCAGCTTTCCCAGGGGGTCTTGGACGGCCTGAACAATCAGGAGCATCATCTGGTCCTCAAGCTCTATCCCAAGGAATTGGGCGAGGTCAGGGTAGAGATGAGCGTGCGCGATAATCAGGTGGCCCTTTCCTTCAGCATGGAAAATTCCAGGGTGAAGGAGATTCTGGAGAAGAACCTGGATCAGTTTAAGCAAAATATGGAAAAACAGGGTTTTGCCCTTGGACAATGCAATGTGTCACTGAACAAGAACAATGACAGCAACGAATCCTGGCAGCAGTATCAAGCTGATTTGCTGGAAAAGGGAACGGGTCAGCGCCGGACAATCCCGGCATCCCGCCCCGAGGATATTTTCTACCAGCGGGTCCAGCCAGGAAATGGCCGTGAAAGCGGCGTCGATCTGTTTGCCTGATAACGAGAGAGGAAAAAAACCATGACTACCACCGCAAGCACCGCCTCGACCACCGCGAGCACCAGCACAACCCCGGCCATGAAGACGGTGGGGAAGAATACCCTGGATCGCAACGACTTCATGAAGTTGTTCATTACCCAGATGCAGAATCAGGATCCGCTGGAGCCCATGAAGGGCACGGACATGGCTACGCAGCTCGCCCAGTTTTCCACCCTTGATTCCATGCAGAACATGTCCAACAGCATGGATCAACTGCTTAATTATCAGACCTCACAGAACAATCTTCAGCTCCTGAGTCTGATTGGCAAAACCGTGCAGGGGAAAGGAAGCAGCATGGGCGTGCTAAATGGCGCGGTCACGCCCACCCAGTACACCCTGGCGAACACCGCCGATTCCTGCCAGGTGAATATTTATAACGCGGCCGGGACCATGGTGGACTCCATGGACCTGGGCCCTGCTTCCTCCGGGGTTCATGATTTGAGCTGGGATGGGAAAATGCCCAACGGCACTGTTGTTCCCGATGGCGAGTACACATACACCGTGACCGCCATGAGCAACGGGCAGCAAGTGAATGTCGATTACCGGACAACCGGTCAGGTTACCGGCGTGAATTTCAGCGGCAGCCAGGCGCAGGTCACGGTGGATAATTCAGTAGCCATGAATGTTGCCGATATCCTGGCGGTGAAGTGAGACCAGGGAAAGGATGACGGTCTCGTAACAAAGCGCCCTTCGGCCTGAGCTTGTCGAAGCACATGGATTGCAACAAAAAAATACAGAGCAAGGAAACAGGAGGAAGGATATGGGTGTCTCGAGTTCGTTGTACGCAAGCATCAGTGGTCTCAACACCATGGGCAACGCCATGAGCGTTATGGGTGATAACGTTTCCAACGTGAACACCATTGCCTTCAAGTCGAGCCTGGCCACCTTCCAGGATGTCCTCTCCCAGAGTGTTGCCACCGCGGCGGGCACTGCCCAGGTCGGGCGCGGTGTGACCTTGACCAACATTAACGGCGTCTTTGCCCAGGGCTCGTTTCAGTCCACCTCTTCCCCCACCGACCTGGCCATCGGCGGCCAGGGTTTTTTCATGCTGCGGGCCGTGGGCAGCGCCGCGGCGGACATGTACACCCGGGCCGGGCAATTCGGTTTTGACAAGGATGGCAATCTGGTCAATCCCACCGGCAATTTTGTCCAAGGCTGGACCTTGAACTCCACCACCGGCCAGAAGCAGGGCGCCATCGGCGACATCAATATTGGCAAGACCACTCCGCCGGTGCAGACCTCCAGTGTTCAGGTCATCGCCAATCTTGATTCCAGCGTGCCAAACGAGGTAACCTTGAATCCCTTGTATGACGCCTGGAACGGCACCAACGTCACGCAGCCGGTGCCCGCCGCCCCCATTGATTCCACGGCCTACAGCTACACCACTGCCCTCAAGGCCTATGATTCCGTGGGCGCGAGCCACGATCTCACCGTGTATTTCGCCCGCACCACCAATGATAATCAGTGGCAGTATCTGGTAACCTGTAATCCCAACGAAGACCATCGCGTGCTGAGCACCGGCCGGGATCCTGTTACCGGCGCCCTGAATGGCACCCCTGACGTAGCCTCGGTCTATACGCCGGACACCACCTACAACGATTTGACCCAGAAGGGGGCCGGGGCTCTGCAATATGGGGTGATTGATTTTTCCACCTCCGGCGCCATCAGCAATATATCGGCATACGACGTGCCGCCCGACGGGAAGGTGGACCCGGCCCAAAACACCAATCGCCTTACCCTGAGCAATACGGACTCGTACTACTCCTTTGCCGTGAATTTCACCGGGGATAAAACCAATCAAAAGATCGCCCTGAATCTCGGCGCCAAGTACAGCGGTCAGCCCGCTGCGGTCCCCCAGGTTCTGGTCACCGACGGCGCCGCCTATGCCACCACCGGAACCTCAACGCCCATCAACAAGGAAACCCTGTGGAGCTCGGTGTACGACAATACCGGAACAAAGGTTGATACGACGACACCCGCTGTGGTCAGTTTCGGTGGGTACAAGCATGATGGAACCTATGTGGACCCTACCTTGGCCGCGAATCAATATACCTTGACTGCCACCGGAAAGGTGCAGGATTTGCTGGATAAAATAAATGCCGCCTTTGGTTGTACCTGCACCATCGACGCCGCCGGCCATATCAAAATGACCGATGGCATTGGCGGACCAAGCGGTCTGGCTGTAACCACCTTCGGGTTTTCAGTTGCGCCGAACCCCTTTGGCGCCACCACTGCCGCCACCAATGCCTTCAACATCATTACCTCCAAACGGCAGGTGGTCTCCACGGCTCGGGCTGTGACCACTGCCGGGGGCACAACACCGATCCAGGGCAACACGGCCTTGACCAGTGTGTACGACTCAGCATCGAAGAATTTTCTCATCGGGGATTCTATAGTTTTTGCCGGAACGCGCGGAGACAACGTCGCTGTGAGTGCGACCTTTAAGGTGGGTACCAGCTATGGCTCGCCGTTGACTGCACCCAATAATCCTCCCACCATGCAGGATCTGCTTACCTGGCTGAAGACGCAGTTTCATGCCGAGGCGTCCGTCGATGGCGCGGGCCGCCTGGTGCTCACCGACGAAAAGGCCAATGTTGTGGGGGGGTATCAAAGTGCCTTGGCGCTCACGTCTATCACGCCAGGAGCTTCAGGCGCTGCTCCTTTTGGCGCAGGCCCATTTACCAAGATTCTCGCTGACACCACCACTGCGGATGGCAGCCAGGCCGGGGGACTGGACAGCATCGGTTTCACCACCGAGGCGTTGTCCACAACCCAGTACGCCAACAGCTCTACCACCATCTTCCAGAATCAGAATGGCTTTGCCGCGGGCTTTCTGCAATCGGTTTCCGTGGACACCAGCGGGGTCATTACCGGCAACTACTCCAACGGGCAGGTGCTGCAAAAGGCCCAGGTGGCCCTGGCCAGCTTCAACAACCTGGCAGGGCTGAAAAAGGAGGGCGGCAACGTGTTCCGGGAAACCACCGCTTCCGGCGCGCCGGTAACGGGGGCGCCCGGCACCAACGGCCTGGGTTCCATTTCCCCAAACTCGCTGGAGCAGTCCAACGTGGATCTTGGCACGGAGTTCGTCAACCTGATCACCACCCAGCGCGGCTTCGAGGCCAACTCCAAGGTTATCACCACCACCGACAGCATGATGCAGACCCTGATCAACATCATCCGGTAAGCCGTTGATCGGCAGCAGCGCCGCTTACGCTGCTGCTAACGGCCCCAAGCTATCTCAGTCCAGGTCTCCTGTATGATCCGGCGGTTCGGAAGATGTTTCCGGGCCGCCGGTTTTTTGTTGGCGCTCCAAGAAAGACCGGGTTTGAGACGGCAGGGAGAAAGATCAGCCCAGGAACTCGGCAAAGATGGCAAAGGCCTTTTTCACCACCGGTACCGAAGCTGCCAGATCGAGGTAGGATTTGCCGGCGATCTCCTGGGTCACCAGTTCGTTGCTTGCAGGCAACATGCCGCCCAGGGGCAGGTCGGTGGATTGAACCGCCTCGTCTATCTTGGCCAGCAACTCCTCGCCGGCCGGTTCCGGCACCCGGTTGACGATGAGGCATTTCTTCTTGATTCTGACGCCCAGGGGGCCGGTGAGTTCGGCGATTCGTTTGGCGGTCATGATTCCCCGGGCCGAGGGGTCCGAGACCACGATGAGATAGTCGATCTCCCGCAGGTTCATGCGGCTCAAATGCTCCATGCCCGCTTCATTGTCCACCAGGATGTACTGGTAATTGCCGGCCAGATGGTCCATGGTCATGGCCAGGTGCTGGTTGGCCGCGCAATAGCAGCCAGGCCCGTCCGGCTGGCCCATGGCCATGAGGTCGAAGCCGGAGGCTTCCACCAGGGCTTGGTGCACCTTCATCTCCATGTACTGGTCCCGGCTCATGTTGGGCGGCATGTCGCCCTTGAGTTCCTTTCTGATCTGACCGATGGTGGCGCCAAGCTCCAGCCCCAGCAACTCGTTGAGGTTGGCGTTGGCATCGGCATCCACGGCAAGGATGGGGGTCATGCCCCGTTCGGTGAGGTATTTGATGAGCAGGGCCGAGATGGTGGTCTTGCCGACTCCGCCCTTGCCAGCCAAGGCAATAATCTTTGGCATCTGATTTCTCCAGTGGGGAATTTTTTTAACGCAAAGGCGCAGAGACGCAGAGAGAACGGCTCTATCTAAAGGGAAAAGAAAACTTAGCGCCTCTGCGCCTTCGCGTTGATTGTTTCATCTGTAATGAATCGATCCAATATAGGAACCAGGCTGGGGAATGTCAAACCCAAAGCCGTCCGGTGAGGCGAACCGCCCGAAATCCCGGCGATTTTACCCTTGCAACTTGCGGGTGAGCTGGTATGTTTGTCTGCTTGACCTCATTCCTCGACACTCAGTCATCATTTTCTTAGATATAGATGGAGATCACCCATGGATTACCGGGCGACATTGAACCTGCCCCAAACCGATTTCAAGATGAAGGCCAACCTCTCCCAACGGGAGCCGGAATTCCTCAAGGCCTGGGATGAGTCCGATCTCTACGCCAAGGTGCAGGAGCAGACCGCAGGCAGGCCCCTTTACATCCTGCACGACGGCCCTCCCTATGCCAACGGCCATATCCACATGGGCCACGCCCTGAACAAGATTTTGAAGGACATCATTCTCAAGGCCAGGCGCATGGCGGGTTTTCATTGCCCCTACGTGCCGGGCTGGGACTGCCACGGTCTGCCCATCGAGCTTAACGTGGACAAGGAGCTTGGCCCGAAAAAGAAGGAGATCGGCAAGATTGCCTTTCGCTCCGCCTGCCGGAACTATGCCGGGAAATGGATCAAGCGGCAAAAGGATGAGTTCAAGCGTCTCGGGGTGTTGGGCGACTGGGATACGCCGTATCTGACCATCGATTACCAGTACGAGGCGTCCATTGCCCGCGAGTTCAACCGTTTTCTTCTCTCCGGGGCCGTAACCCGCAGCAAGAAGCCGGTGCACTGGTGCTCTTCCTGCCGGACCGCCCTGGCCGAGGCCGAGGTGGAGTATTACGACCATACCTCTCCCTCCATCTATGTGAAATTTCCGGTGGCCGAGGATTTGGGCGAGGTTATTCCCGCCTTGGCCGGAGAAAAGGTCTCGGCGGTGATCTGGACCACCACCCCCTGGACCCTGCCCGCCAACCTGGCTGTGGCCTTCCATCCTGATTACCCCTATGCCGCGGTTCGGGTGGCAGGCGAGGTGCTCATCCTGGCCGAGGGCTTGGTTGAGCAGGCCCTGGTCGCATGGGGCATGACCGATTATGAGATCATTGCCACCTTCTCCGCCAGGCTGCTGGAAGGCAGGAAATGCCGCCATCCCTTTCTGGATCGTGATTCGCTCATGGTCCTGGCCCATTACGTGACCTTGGACACCGGCACCGGCTGTGTGCATACCGCGCCGGGACACGGCCGGGAAGACTACATGACCGGGATCAACTACAATCTGCCCGTGCTCTCGCCGGTGGGCAACGATGGCCGTTTCACCGAGGAGGCCGGGCCCTATGCCGGGCTCTTTATCTTTGACGCCAATTCGCAAATCAACGCGGATATGGCAGCACAGGGCTCGCTGATCAAGGAGGCCAAGCTCTCCCACAGCTACCCCCATTGCTGGCGCTGCAAGAAGCCGGTGATCTTTAGGGCCACCGAGCAGTGGTTCATCTCCATGGAGGCCAACGACCTGCGGAACAAGGCCCTGGCTGCGGTCAAGCAGGTGAGCTGGATCCCCCAATGGGGTATGGAGCGCATCCTCGGCATGGTGGAGAACCGGCCGGACTGGTGCCTCTCGCGCCAGCGCGCCTGGGGCGTGCCCCTCACCGTGGTCTACTGCGGTGAGTGCGGCGAGGTGCTCAACGACGAGGCCATCATGGAGCGCATCACCGGTCTGTTTGAAAAAGAGGGGGCAGACGCCTGGTTCAGCCATGAGTTGGCCGATTTCATCGGGGTGGATGCCAAATGCCGCAAATGCGGGAGCAAGGAGTTCATCAAGGAAGAAGACATCCTGGATGTCTGGTTCGATTCCGGGGTGAGCTATGCCGCGGTCTTGGAGGAGCGTCCAGAGCTGGCTGCGCCTGCCGATCTGTATCTGGAAGGCAGCGACCAGCATCGCGGCTGGTTCCAGAGCGCGCTCCTTGCCTCGGTGGGCACCAGGGGCATCCCCCCCTACAAATCCGTGCTCACCCACGGCTTTGTCGTGGACGGCCAGGGCAAGAAGATGTCCAAGAGTATCGGCAACGTCATTGCCCCGGAGGAGATCATCAAGAAGTACGGGGCCGAGATCCTGCGCCTCTGGGTGGCTTCCGAGGATTACCGCGACGACATCAAGATCTCGGACACCATCCTCCAGCAACTGGCCGATGCCTACCGCAAGATCCGCAATACAGTGCGTTTCATCCTCGGCAACCTCTACGATTTCGACCCGGCCACGGACACGGTGCCGGACAGCGAGATGGACGAGCTGGACCGATGGGCCCTGTATCAGTTTGAGTTGTTGAAGATGAAGGTGCTCAAGGGGTACGAGGGGTTTGAGTTCCACCCCGTATTCCACGGCTTGACCAATTTCTGCACGGTGAGCATGAGCGCCCTGTATCTGGATGTGCTCAAAGACCGGCTCTACACCCTGCCTGCCAATTCCCGCGAACGGCGGGCCGCCCAGACCGCCCTCTATGAGATCGTCGATGGTCTGACCCGGCTCATGGCCCCGGTCCTTACCTTCATGGCCGCCGAGGTGTGGGATTTTCTCCCCGGCAAGGGTCAGCGCGAGGACAATGTCTGCGTTGCCCTGTTCCCGGAGCTGAAGCCGGAGCGGGTCGGTGACAAAGCGTTGGCCGAGAAGTGGGACAAGGTTTTGCGGGTGCGGAGCGAATTGACCAAGGCCTTGGAGATTGCCCGGCGCGACAAGGTGATCGGCCATTCCCTGGAGGCGGAGGTGGTGGTTGCGGCCGCTGGCGAGTTGGGCGAATTCCTCGCCGCCAACTGGGAAACCCTGCACAGCGTGGCCATTGTTTCCCGGATGGAGCTGATGACCTCCCTGCCGGAGCCTGGCTTTGCCAGCGCCGAACTGCCGGACCTTTCCGTGCTGGTGCGCTCGGCCAGGGGTGAGAAATGCGAACGGTGTTGGCTGCGCTCCGAGGAGCTGGGCAGCGATACCGAGCATCCCTCGCTCTGCCCCCGCTGCACCAGTGTGGTGGTGGCCAATTGAAGAAATTCGAATCGCCTGTTATTCCGTTGGCCTGGCTGTTGGCAGTGGTCGTCTTCGATCAGCTGACCAAGGGCTTGGTGATGGCCTATTTTGGCCTCTATGAATTGCAGCCCGTCATTCCCGGTCTGTTCAACCTGACCTATCTCACCAATACCGGGGCAGCCTTCGGTATGCTGGCCGGAGCCCAGAGTGTCTGGCGGCAGGTGTTCTTTGTCGGTGTGGCCGTGGCCGCCATCGGGGTGATGGTTTTTTCCTACCGGCAGTTTCACAATCAGGGCAAAATCTTTGCCCATGCCATCGGCCTGATCGCCGGGGGCGCGGTGGGCAATCTCATCGATCGGCTGCGTTTTGGCGCGGTGGTGGATTTTCTGGATTTTTATGTCGGCACCCACCACTGGCCGGCTTTTAATGTGGCGGATTCAGCCATTTGTGTCGGCGTCGGCCTGTTTATTCTGGGCAGCATCTTGTATCCGTCGCAGGAAAATGAAAAGTGACGGGTTGAAAAAGGTTCTTATCTGTAAAAAATAGAAATTGGGGACAAAAGGCATGGCAGAACAAAAAATAGCGGTTCTTTTTCCAGGGCAGGGCTCCCAGTTTTTGGGCATGGGCAAGGAATTTTTGGAAACGGATGCTGATGTCCGTGCGCTCATGGCGATGGCGGAAACAATCAGCGGCTTTCCGCTCACCCGGCTCTGCCAGGACGGCCCCATGGAGGAGCTGACCCGCACCGTGCATCTGCAACCGGCCATGACCGTGATGAATCTCATCTGCTGGCAGGCCTTGGCCAAGACCGGGGTGAAACCGGCATTTTTTGCCGGCCACAGCCTGGGCGAGTACGGAGCGCTTGCTGCTGCCGGGATCGTCAGCGCCGAGGAGACACTGGGGCTGGTCACCGAACGCGGCCGCCTGATGGAGCGCGAGGCTGCCGCAAATCCCGGCGGCATGCAGGCCGTGGTGAAGCTGCCCATCGAGACGGTGCGCGGGATCGTGGAAAGCGCCAAGGCTGCCGGCAAGATCACCGTGGCCAACCACAACTCCGCAGAGCAGATCGTGATCTCCGGCGAGGAAGCGGCCCTTGCCGTTGCCGCGCCCTTGGTCAAGGAGAAGGGCGGCAAGGCGATTCCCCTCAAGGTGAGCGGCGCCTGGCACAGCGAGCTGATCGCCGGCGCGGTCCCGGATTTCGAGGCGGCCATGGCCAAGGTGACCTTCAACGCCCCGGCCACGCCGGTCCTCTTCAACGTCACAGCCGCTTCCGAGAGCGATCCTGCCGCGATCCGGCAGATCATGGCCCGGCAGATCGCCTCCACCGTCCGCTGGTTGGAGATCGTGGAACGGCTGATGGCCGAGGAGGTGCGGGTCTTTATCGAGGTCGGTCCCAAGACGGTGCTTACCGGGCTTTTGGGCAAGATCATCCCGCCTGACTACGAACACCGCTGCTTCCAGTTCGATACCCCCGAGGGGCTGGCGAAGATGCTGGAAGCGCTGTAAGAAAACCGCAAGTCTGAAAGGCGAAAGGCGGGAAATCCTGTTCGGGTTCCCGCTTTATCTGCCTATCCATTCAAACACTCTCTGTTTCTCCCCGGGCATATCAAATATTCAGCATTGACAATCTGTTAGGTGCATGCAATTGTAGCTGACGGTACATATGTTGCCCAGAAATTGCGGCGAAACAGCGGACGAATTAAGAATTCGCACTTCTAAGCTGCCCTTTTCTCTTCGAGGACGTCCGCCGTAACGACAGAGGATCTCAGGTGAAACGGGCGTGCTTTGGGTAATATTGTCCGGCGCGCAGCGGCGGATGCGGCGGGGCCGTGTTCTTCCAACCCCAGGGCTTCTGTGTAGATTGACTGGTGACGCAGCAGGCTGCCGATAACGGAGGCGATAACGCAGGCAGGCAGGGCTGCGAGAACCACATGGTAGTTGTGCGTAGTCTCGAAAACCATGAGGGCGGACATCGCCGGGGCATGGGTGGTTGCCGCGAGCAGGCTGCCCGCGCCGACCAGTATCCAGAGCGTCTGGGAATGGTCCGCCGACGGGGTCAGCATCGTTTGGCCGATGATCAATCCCAAAGCAGCGCCGGTCACCAGGGTCGGGGTGAGCACGCCTCCGGGAATGCCTGCCGCGCTGGCAAACATTACCGCGACCAGCCGCAGCGCAAACACAGCCAATACCGCGCTCAACGCCCAATGGGTGGACAGGAAGGACTGCAACACGCTGACACCGTTGCCCCAGACCTCGGGCCGCACAACCGACAGCAGCCCGATGGCCAGCCCGGCCACGCCCATGCGCGCGGGCAAAAAGGTGAACAGCGCCTGGTAGCGTTTGTTTGAGGTATGGAGCAGCCACAGAAACACGGGACCGAACAATCCGGCCGCCACGCCCACGAGGGTTACATCAAAGAGGTCGTTAAACCCTATCCTGGGCACGGCGTGCGCAATATAGAGCGGACCGGAAACGAAGAACGCCTGCGTAGTAAGCAGGGCGATCACGGCGGCGACCAGAACGGCGCTTACTTCCCGGAGCGCCAGTCCGCCGAGAATGATTTCCGCGACGAACAGTGTTCCCGCGATCGGGGCACGATACGCGGCCGCAAAGCCAGCTGCTGCGCCGCAGGCAACGATCAGCCTGCGATGGGACTCATCGGCATGAAAAATCCGCCCGAGGAGCGAGGAGGCCAGGGACGCAAACTGGATCATGGTCCCTTCGCGGCCGATCGTAATGCCTCCGCTCACGCCGAGGAGCGAGGAACCCGTCCGGACGAGGTTTGGGCCGAGCGGCAGTACGCCGTCACCCACATGCACCGCCTCCATGTATTCGGGTCCGCGCGGCTGCCTGATCCAGCGATGGCCCGCCCACATGGTCAGTCCGCATACGGTGCCGGCGATCGCCGGCACCGCAACGCGAGCCCATAACGGCAACGAACGTGCGGCCGCGACTAGATGTTCCTGTGAGGAATAGAAGTTGGTGATCGTGTACATCGCCTTGCGGAACAATTCAACGGCAAGGGCACCGATTGCGCCGACCGCTGCCGATACGAGAAGCATCGGGACCATCGGATCAAGACCCGGATTCAAGGAGGGGTCGGAGTGCTCCAGCCGGGCGGAGTTTTTTAACATCTTTAAAGTCATGGCTTCTTCCTCCCAAGCACTGCCATTGATATCCCGAATTCGGTCTTGAAAGCCGGCATCGTCACATTGACGATGCTAACGTCCAGTGCCGACAGGGTGCCCCCCAACAGTGCCGTGGCAGGAACAAACGACTTTCCTGCCGGAGGTGAAGAAATACGCGGATGCGGAAACTGACGACTGCTCATGTTACGATAGCTCCTTTTAAATATGTATGATGCAAGGGACCTCCAGTACCCCTCTTTCTCAACCGAGATCGGTCTAGAGTTTCAATGCTTACACTGCAAAGCAAGAAGCGTGCCATTTCTGTAGAACTTGCAACTAGTTTATATGATTGCAAAAAATATTAAAGTGGGGAGGGGCCACCCCTTGGGGGGCGCAAAAAATATATTGCACTGCAATATATTTTAATCTGATTAGCGTTAATCTTCCGCAGTTGGCAGGATATCTGGGATATTCAAGCGCATCGTGGTCATTATGGCCAGATTGGGGAAGGTTCCAGAACACGAACTACGCCTTGCGGAAAATTAGCGCTAATCAGAGGCAAAAAATGGGACGGCGCCCGGTCTTCTGGGAATGGGTTGGTGAAAGAAGTATTAGGAGTAAAACGTGATCGCCATATTGCTCTTTGTGGTTGGGATACTGTTTCTTTGGAAGGCTTTTAAAGGATTGGCATCCAGAGAAATTGAAGGGCGTGGGTGGGGGTTCAGCACTCGAATATACCAACGAGATTATGAACCAGTTTTTTACTGGATAACCGTTTCGTCATACGTGGTGATCTTCATCTGGACGACGGCATTTGCTGTTATGGCAGCCATAGGCTGCCAATTTAGGTGATCATTTTCTGGGAACTTGGGGGCACTCTCCAGTTTTTTTGCCTGCCCATTCTGCGACATCCCTCCACCAATTCTTTTATTGCCGGAGGTCCTCAAGCTGGAAAGCTAAGGAGGTGGCACTCTTGTCCAGAAGCTCGCGGCAGTATGAGCAGTTGCGACAGTTCTTGCCGCAACTGGCGAGCTTGGCAAAAAAATCCGCGGGCAGTCCTTCGTTGGCCACATGCAACCGCTTGGCCAGCCATTCCATGGTGTCCATCAGATTCAGCAGATTTCCCTCATAGCTCCGGTTGGCATAGGCCCGCACTACCCGTTGCAAAAAGGCGGAGCCCAGGGTTCTGCCGCAGAGCTTGATCACCTCCACCACCCCCTCATAATGATGCAGATCCTCGGGCCGGATAAAGGGCGATTTGAACAGTCTTGCCGGATGCGCGGTGAGTTCCCGGATGCAGCCGAGTTCCCGGTTGGCGGCATGGGTTTGGTTGGCGGCCAGGGAGGTATTGGCCATGGCGATCTGGGCGTCATGGGTCAGCTTGAAGGGGCAGCGGTCCAGGCAGCCCTCGTTGGCCAGGAGGGTGAGCCTGACTCCGGGGAGGTGTTTGCGGCAGGCGAGCGAGATTTCCTTAAGATCAGCCAGACTCCGGTTGAGGGCGCGGTCCAGATTGAGTTTGGCCGGGGGCTTGAAGCCGGTATCGGCAATGGCGCCAAGAGCGGCCTGCACCTTGGCAAAGGAATCCAGCATGCAGTTGACCCCGGGAACCGCCTCAAGCTGCGAGGCTACCTCCGGGCTGGTGCCGGAAAGGGCCTGCAAGAGATAGAAATCCACAAAAATGATGCCGTGGAGGGTTCCCGCCGTGAGCAGGGTGTCCAGCGCCTTGGTGATTTTTTGCAGGGCTGCCTTGTCGCCATAGAGGCGGGGATGATGAAAGCGGCTGTTCAGGAGTCCGTATTTTTTAGGGCCGGGCAGTCGGGCCAGGGCGCAGGCCAGGCCGGCAAAATCCGGGCTGTTGCCGGAGCGATACCGGCCATCGGGGATGTTGTCCAGAAAAAGGCTGAAATGGACGGAGTGGAGCGAAGGCTGGAGCGTGGCAAGAAATTCCACATAATCGGGGTCTGGCAGGAAGGGGACATCGAGCAGGAGCATCTGGGTTCTCCGCTGGCGTGATATTTTCTGATTACCAAGCAATTGCCGCAGCGAGAAGAATATGTTTCCTTCTTCCGGTCAGGCCTTGGCCCGGTTAACCGACAGGATGGCGAACAGGAAGCAGAGACAACCGACCCCGGTCAGGACAAGGTAGTCAACGGCCTGGGCCGGGTCATTAAAGGCTGCGGCTCTGACCGCGTGGGCGGCGTGGGTGAGCGGCAGCAATTGCAGGAGGTTCTGTCCCCAGCCGGGCAATTGGGAGAGCGGGAAGAAGGTGCCGCCCAGAAAGGCCATGGGGGTAATGATGAAGTTGGTGAGCAAGGTCTGGTCGGCGTGGGATCGGACATTCATGGCGCAACCCACCGCGAGCGAGGCGAAGACAAAGCTGTTCAGCAGCAGGGCTGCCCAGAACAGCGGATTGTAGGAGAGCACCACCCCGAAACAGGCGCCGAGAATGAGGATCACCAGGCCGGCCAAAAACGCCCGGGTCATGCCTGCGAGCACCTCGCCCAGGACATAGGCCAGATTGCTGATCGGCGCCGACTGGAATTCGTCGAAGATATACCAGTAAAAACGGGCGATGTTGATCTCGCTTGAGATGGCGAAGGCCTGGGTCATGCTGGCCATGGCCACCAGGCCGGGGATCAGGAACTCCAGATAGCTGTGGTTTCCCACCGCCACATGACGGCCAACGGCGTAACCGAAGGCAATCAGGTAGAGCAGCGGCGATACCGACCATGACGGGATGAGCTTGGCCAGGCGGCGCCGCAAGATAAAAAGTTCCCGCAGGTAAACCGCGGTCCAGCCTCGGATCATGAGATCTTCCTCCCGGTCATTGAAATAAAGGCGTCTTCCAGGTTGACCCTTCTCACGGTACAGCCGCTGGCTCGGGTCAGGATATAGTCGCCGGCCTCCTCGCGGGATTTGAAATAGGCCGTGCGCAGGCGGCTTTCCTCCAGATAGTCCACCGCCCACTGACCGATGGCGGCCATCAGGTTGGCCGAAGTATCCTCGGCAACCATTTTTCCCGCATCCAGAAAGGCGACGCGGTCGGCCAGGACTTCAGCCTCCTCGATATAGTGGGTTGTAAGAAAGATCGTGGCGCCGTCGTTGCGGATCTTTTTGATGAAACCCCAGATGCTCCGCCGGATGGCTGGATCAAGGCCCACGGTTGGTTCATCCATGAAAAGGATCTTGGGGGCGTGCATCAGGGCGCGGGCAATCAGCAGCCGCCGTTTCAGCCCGCCGGAGAGTTTTTTGACCACGGTCTGCAGCCGGTCGCTCATCTCCATGTATTCCAGAAGCTCCCCTGTCCTCCGGGTTATCGCCCGCCGCTCCATGCGGTGCAGGAGGCCGTGAATCAACAGATTCTCCTTCACCGAGAGATCGGCGTCCAGGTTGGTATGCTGCGGGACCAGGCCAAATTGCGCCTTGCACTCCAGGGGATTTTTTTCGATATCGTAGCCGTTCAGCCGCACCTCGCCGCCGTCGCGGCGGGTCAGACTGGTGAGGATGCGGATGGTGGTGGTCTTGCCGGCGCCGTTTGGTCCCAGGTAGGCGTAAATCTCGCCACCGCCGACCTGGAAAGAGACCCCGGACAAGGCGGCCAGGGAGCCGAATTGCTTGGTCAGGTTGGCAACTTCGATTATGGGATGAGTCAAGGGGGACGCTCCTCTCAATGTGCTCTCTTCGCAAAAGGGACAGGACGGCCTTTTTGTTCCATCCTCAAGCAGAAGCACGTATTATACTTTGCTCACAAAATCAAGATATTAAAACTGTCTTGATGCGGGCCGTCCATCCTGCCGTCATTCCCGCAATGCTTTTGAGCGGGGATGACGGCCCTTTGCCGGATGCCCGATAGAACCATTCGGGCATGACGATAGAGATAAATAGTACTTTCGAAATTTCCGAGTCCCTTAGCGCCGCATTTCCTTGATCTTTTTGATATTGTCGCCGATCTCCATCAGGGGCTGGCGCCGCATCCGATGGGGCAGGGCCACCTCCGCCGCCGCCTCCACATCGCTTTTTCGCACCTCCTTGCGGTTGTCAAAGGCAGCCAGGGTCTTGGCCGCCTTCATCATGATGATGTCGCCCCGGTGGCCGTCGACCCCGATATCGAGGCAGAAATCCGCAATGGTGAAAAGTTCTTCCCGGCGGATGGTTACTGCGGGGTAGAGCTGGCGGGCCGCCTCGATCCGCTCCACCAGCTCGCGGGATTGCTGTTCCCACTGTGCGGTGAAGGCATCGGGGGCTTCGTCAAAGGCCACCCGTCGCTCCATCACTGTTACCCTGGACTCGCGGTCGGCAATGCCCTCCACCCGGACGGAGAGGCCGAAGCGGTCCAGGAGCTGGGGCCGCAACTCCCCTTCCTCCGGATTCATGGTGCCCACCAGCACGAAACGGGATGGGTGCGAGAATGAAATCCCCTCCCGTTCAACGGTGTTGACCCCCATGGCGGCGGCGTCGAGCAGCACATCCACCACATGATCATCCAGCAGATTGACCTCATCGACATAGAGAATTCCCCGGTGGGCGGCGGCGAGCAAGCCCGGCTCGATGCGCTTTTCCCCTTTGCCGATGGCGTGCTCCAGGTCCATGGCGCCCACCACCCGGTCCTCGGTGGCGCCCACCGGCAGCTCCACCACCTTGATATGGCGGCGCAGGGCCTCGACATGATTGCCGGTGATCCGCCGCTCTCGACAGTCGGCGTGGAAACACTCCCGGCAGAGAGTCATGCCATCATTTGGGGCAAGCTGAAAGGGGCAGTCCTTCACCGTCTCGATCATCGGCAGGATATCGGCCAGGGCACGGACCGCCGTGGATTTGGCGGTGCCCTTTTCCCCGCGGATCAGCACCCCGGAAAGGGTGGAATTTATAAGGTTGAGATACAGGGCCAGCTTCATCTGTTCCTGGCCGACGATGGCGACAAACGGGTAAATGGTTTTACAGGTCATGGTGTCCTGGTCTCCGGAGATTAAGGTGAGATGGTTCGTCTATAGCCTGTTAGTCCGCAGGCTGTCAAACTGAACATTAGGGGCCGTTAATAACATTGAAATGCAGTCGTTATTTTTGAACGACGGCTTACTGTTTTTCGATCAGGTCCAGCAGGGTGTCGGTCTTCAGGTCCGCAGTCTGAAAATAGCGGGCCTTCAATGCCTCGGCGATCTTCGCCGCCAGACCGAAACGGATCAGCCCCTGCTCCTCGGTGTCCACCAGGATGAACTTGACTCGCTCCTCCCGCGAGAGGCGCTGGGCCAGTTCCAGGCACTCGTCCATCGGCTTGGCGTCGGCGAGCGCCACGTTGGAGCGGCCGTCGGTGATGAGGACGACGATGGGTCGTGAGGTGGAATTCCGCACCAACTGGCCGCGCAGAACCTCGTCGGCCTTGACCAGGGCTGCATTTAATGGCGTGCGGCCGCCTACCGGCATCTCGGCAAGCAGGCGCGCCGCCATGTCGATGGAGGAGGTGGGCGGCAGATTGAGCCGGGCCTCGGTCTTGCTGAAGGAGATCATCGCCACCTTGTCGCGCTTCTGGTAGGCATCGAGCAGCAGAGACATGATCGCCCCCTTGGTGGCGGTCATCCGGCCCCGTGCCCCCATGGAGCCGCTGGCGTCCACCACGAAGAGAAGGAAGTTTCCGATCCGCCGCTCACGGACCTTTTCCCTGATGTCCTCTGGCCTGATGGCGATGGCGCAGTCACTTTGCCGATGTCGCTGATAAGGCGCGGCGGCTCGCAGGGTGGCGTCCAGGGCCACGTCTTTGCCGCCCCGGGGCATGGTGCTCTTGACATAACGGCCCTGCATGCCGCTGATTCGGCTGCGTGAACGGCGTCCGGAGCCGCGCCGGAAGAGTCGGTCCTTGTTCACGGTAAACGGCTTGACCTTGAAGGTGGCCCCCACCTCGAAGACCTTTTCTCCGGCATCGGGATTTGCTGGCTTGATCGGTTCCTTGCTCTCATCGGGCGTACCGCCGTTGTCGCCTGCATCGCCCGGATCCTGCTCGGGTTTGGAGTTTAGGGGAGGTTGTTGCTGGTCGCCAGGTTCTTCCTCCTGTTCGTTTTCTTTCTCGGGTGGCTCCTCGTCGTGGGGGTGGTCATGGTCGTTGTGCTGCCTGTCGTCTTGGGGCGGGGGCGGCGGCCCCGGTTCACGCTGCCGGTGACGGAGCGCAAGCTTCGCCACCCGGGCGATGTCCTCATCTTCCACTTCAAGCCGTTCCGAGAAAGCGGCCAAGGCTCGGGCTGCCTGTTCGATAACCAGATCGGCCCGATGCCCTGCCACACGGGCCTCGGTGCACAGTTCGCTGATCAGGGCTCGCAGGCGACCGGGCATCCGCACCTTGGACAGGAGCCGCCGGGCCTTTTCGATGCGCTGGGCCAACTCTTGGGTCTCGGCGGCAAAGCGCTCAATAAAGTTAGCGGGAGCGGTGTCGAAGGTCTCCCGCTGTTCCATGGTCGCAACCCGCATTTCCCGATCACTCTCGGCCTTGACCTCGACGCAGAGACCGAAACGGTCCAGGAGCTGGGGCCGGAGATCGCCTTCTTCGGGATTCATGGTGCCGACCAGGATGAAACGGGCCGGATGGGAGAGCGACACCCCCTCCCGCTCGATGCGGTTCTCACCGGAGGCGGCTGCAGCCAACATCACATCCACCAGATGATCGTCCAGCAGATTGACCTCGTCCACGTAAAGGATACCGCGATGAGCCCTGGCCAGGAGTCCAGGTTGCACCGTCCTCTTCCCGTCCCGGGTGGTCTTCTCGAAGTCGATGCCGCCAGCCAGCCGGTCCTCGGTGGCGTTCAAGGGCAGGGTAATGACCCGCACCGGCCGACGAACCATGCCCCCCTGTGCGCAGAGGCGACAGTCCTCGCAACGGCCAACAGCAGCCGTCTCTTCCGGACTTAAGGCGAACAGGCAGCCTTCCACGACCTCGATTTCTGGAAGCAAAGAGGCCAGCGCCCGCACCGCCGTTGATTTGGCGGTGCCTTTTTCCCCGCGGATCAGCACCCCGCCGGTCCCTGGGTTGATCGCGTTCAGGATGAGGGAAAGCTTTAGTTCCTCCTGGCCGACAATGGCCGGGAAGGGATATAAGGTCTTAAGGTTCATTTCCTGATTTCCAGTCCATCCAGAATCTTGCCCATCTCCGCCTTCCAGTGGCCGACGTCGTCGGCGGCCATGATATCGACGCTGCCGCCCTGGAACTCGCCGGTCACCTCGCCCATGGTGTCCTCGATGGAACCCTCCACCTCAAGATAGGCGTCCTGCAAACGCTCCAGGAGTTCCTCGTCCGGGTTCCAGATTTCGCGGCTCTGGGCTTCAAGCAAGCGGCGGCCGATCTCCTCAAGCGCCCAGGGGTTGACCTTCTGGAACCACTCCCGCATCTCCTCGTTCAAGACAAAGGTCTTGACGATCTCGTCGAAGATCCAGCCATCCACCTCGCCGGTGGTGGCGGCAAAGCCGTAGACCCGGCCGATGCGTTTGGAGAGGTCGCCCGCCCCCTTGTAGCCGTGCTCCTGCATGCCCTCGATGTATTTGGGGTTCAGGAGTTTGGCCCGCACTACCCGCCGCATCTCGTCGGCGAAGTCGGTGACCCCGACCTGGGCCGGATCCCGGGTGTCGCCGTAGTAGGTCCGGGGCTTCTTGCCGGAGAGGGTCTTGGCGGCCACGGTCATGCCGCCGTAGTTGCCGAAGTAGCCGCAGCAGTTCAGGAAATCGCCCTCGTCGGAGATGTGCTTGTCAAAGGTCACCTCCACCCGGCGCAGATTCTCCACCAGCTCCTTGTGGGCCTGCACCCCGTAAGCGGCGTCGCCCGCCCCGCCGCCATAGGCGTAGCCGTTCCAGAAGAGGTAGATGTCGGAGAGGTCATTTTCGGTTTTCCACGCCGAGGCATAGACCGCCAGGTTGACGCCGGCCTTGTACACCCCGGGCTGGGCGCAGAAGATCCGGTAGGAGAGCTTGCGGAACTCCTCCGGGTCGGAGAGGGACGCCTGCCGGGCCTTGGCCTGTTCGACGATATGTTTGCGGACGAAATTTTCGTCCGGACTTTCCTCCAGCATGGCCACCGCCTGCACCGCCTGGTCCACGTATTTGACCGAGTCCGGGAAGCAGTCGCGGGTGATGCCGGAGACCCGGATATTGACATCGATGCGGGGCCGCCCCAGTTCGGCGGGCGGGATGATCTCGATCCCGTCCACCTGGCCGTTGGCCTTCCATCTGGGCCGCAGGCCCATGAGATGGAGGATCTGGCCGATTTGCTCGCCATCGGCCCGCATGATATCCGAGGCGAGCCAGACCATGCCCACCGTTTCCGGGTAGCGGCCTTCGTCCTTCTGGTAGCGCGCAATCAGGGCCTCGGCCAGCCGCACCCCGACCCGCCAGGCCGCCTGGGTGGGAATGCGGGTCGGATCGACGTTGTAGAAATTGCGGCCGGTGGGCAGGATGTCGTAGCGGCCCCGGGAGAGGTAGCCCGAGGGTCCGGCCGCGACATGGCCGCCGTTCATGGCATTCAACAGGGAGTCGATCTCGGTTGAGTCGCTGAGCCGTTGATCGATCTCAAACGCCAGATCGGCAAAGCGCTCGAACCGACCCCGAACCGCGGCCGGGTTTTGGCAGCGGCTGGCCAGTTCGCTAAAGAGCGCGGCCCGTGACTCGCCGCGCAAGAGCCTGCCGATCAGCTCCATGGCCTGGCGGTCAGCCGAGTAAAGGAGGTCGCCGTAAGTCTGGCCGTACTTGCCCCGTTCGCCCGGAGACTCCAGGGCCGCGGCGATATCCTCAGCCCGGAAGTCGAAGATCAGGCGCCGGGTGTTCAGCTCGTTATTGCTGTCAAAGCGCAGGATGGTGTTGATGGTCTCTGCCCCCTCTTCGCCCTCGGGGATGTCACCGAAGACGTGCATGCCGATCATGGTCTGGCTGTTCTTGACCCGGGAAAGGATCTCGTGACAGATGATCATCTCGTCGGCAAAGGTGGCCGGGTTCCTGGCCGCCACCTCCTCGCTCAGGTGGCTCGCCTCCATGGCCTCGCGGATCAGGTGTTCGATCTGGTGGGCCCGGGCCGGGTCAAGGGTGGCGGCCCGGTGGTATTCTTCCAGAAGTTCCTCCAGGTCTTCGAGCCCGCCGTACGTATCGGAGGTACTCATCACCGCCTGCAAATGGTCCACCAGGGTGGCGTAGCTCCGCCGCTTGGCAACCACCCCCTCGGCCGGATTGTCGGCGTTATAGATGTAGAGATGGGGAATGGCGCCGATGGCGATGTCCGGCCAGCAGGCGTTGGAAAGCCCGGCCCCCTTGCCCGGCATAAACTCCAGGTTGCCGTGG
>JAJZRF010000012.1 GCA_021847425.1 Deltaproteobacteria bacterium
CCACCGTCACGAAGCAGGGCGCGTAAAACATGACAAAGACGATGAGGGCCAGCGCCACCACCGGGTTCCAGTGCGGGTCTTGGGCCAGGGTTTCGGAGAGGGAGCTGTTGTGCTCCGGGCCGGTGTCCCCTAGGGAGTAAGCCGTGCCCAAGGTGGTGACGATGACCTCCTTGGCCGCAAAACCTCCCACCAGGGCAATGTTGGTCCGCCAGTCAAAGCCGGGCAGCCAGCTGACGCTTTCCATACCAATGCCGATTCTGCCGGCCAGGGAGTGGCGCAGACTGCTGCCCGCCTGGGCGGTGTCGATGGCGGCCAGCCTTTCCTTGAGCGCCGGCTGGGCCGAAGAGGCGGCCACCTCCTGGCGTTGCCGGGCGAAGCTCTGTTCTTCCGATTTCGGCAACCCCGGAAAGGTCATCATGGCCCAGATCAGGATGGAGATGGCCAGGATGGTGGTGCCCGCCTTCTTGACATACTGCCAGGTTCTCTCCCAAGTATGGATGAGCAGACCGCGGAAGGTGGGAAAGCGGTAGGGCGGCAGCTCCATGACAAAGGGGGTGGATTCGCCGCGCAACACGGTGAGCCGCAGGATCTTGGCGGCGGTGAGCGCCACGCCCCAGGCCAGCAGGGTAAGAAGAAACATGAGCGGGGCCTGGTTTTTGGAAAAGAAGGTGGCGGTGAGCAGGGCGAGCACCGGCAGCTTGGCCCCGCAGTTCATAAAGGAGACGGTGAGCAGGGTGGCCAGCCGTTCGCGGGGAGAGCGCAGGGTGCGGGCGGCCATGACGCCGGGCACGGCGCAGCCCCCGGCAATGCCGCCGGAAACGATGTAGGCCATGACCGAACTCCCGTGCAGCCCGAAGATCCGGAAGACCCGGTCCATCATGAAGGCTACCCTGGCCAGGTAGCCGGAGTCCTCGAGGATGGCGATGCCGAAGAACATGAACATGATCAGCGGGACAAAGCCGAGCACGCCGCCCATCCCGTCAATGACCCCGGAGATGAGCATGGATTTGAGGTGGCCGTCCGGCAGGAGGGTGTTCAGGTGGGCGCCAAGCCAGCCGAAAAATGCCGCAAACCAGGAGACGGGCAGCTGGCTGTAGGTGAAGGTGAACTTGTAGAGCCCCAGAAGAACCCCCAGCATGATGAGCGGGCCCAGGAACCGGTGGGTCAGGACCTTGTCGATCCGATCGGTGGCATGGAGCCGGTCGGTATCGAATTTATGGGTGATCACCTCCTGGCGAAGCACGGATTTGATATAGCCGTACCGGTGGTCGGCAATGATGGCCTCCGGATATGTTTCCATGGTCTTCTGCAGGTGATCGCCGACTTTTGCCACGATTTCCTGGAGTTCCGTGTCCATGGCCGGGTCATTCCTGCGCCCCTTTTCCCGGATCTGGCTGTCTCCCTCCAGATACTTGAGCGCCAGCCAGCGCGGAGCATAGCTCTTTGTCATGAATTCTGCAGTGGCGATGCGTTGGGCCATGGTCTGCAAGGCGAGGTCAACGTCCTCCCCGTAGGAGATATGCAGGGGGTCCCAGGGGGGATTCCTGCGGGCCAGCTCCAGGGCTGCACCCATCAGCTCGGGGCTGCCTTTGCCGGATCGGGCGATGATGGGGATAACCGGCACCTTGAGGAGGGCGGCGAGCTTTTCCGCATCCAGGCTGATGCCGCGATCCTGCGCCACGTCGATCATGTTGAGGGCGATGACCATGGGCACGCCAAGCTCAAGGAGCTGGGTGGAAAGATAGAGGTTGCGTTCCAGGTTGGAGGCATCGGTGATATTGATGACCACATCGGGCTTTTCCTGCACCAGATAGTCGCGGGCCACCACCTCTTCCACCGAATAGGCGGTGAGGGAATAGGTGCCGGGCAGATCGATGATGGTGGCGTTTTCACCGGTGGGAAAGGTGTATGCCCCGGCTTTTTTTTCCACGGTGACGCCCGGGTAGTTGCCCACATGCTGGCGGGCGCCGGTCAGGGTGTTGAACAGGGTTGTTTTGCCGGCGTTTGGATTGCCGGCCAGGGCTATGGTGATGGTTGTTGCCATGCGCGTCCTCTTTGCCGGAAATCAGGGGATTTCCACTTCGATATGGTCTGCCTCGCTGTTGCGCAGGGTCAGGGTGCCGCCCATGATTCTGATCGCCACCGGGTCGTAAAGAGGAGCCCGGCCCATGATGGTGATGCGGGTGCCTGGGACAATGCCCATGTCCCGGATGCGGCGGCCAAGCTCGCCGCCGACCTTGACCGCGGTAATGGTGCCTGACTGGTCTTTCTGCATTTGGCGGAGCAGAATTGTTGGCATTGGTGTTCTCCCTGGTGCTGTGTCTTGCTTACTGCTAAGGAGAAGCAATAATAGGAAGCCACGGTTAAGAAGTCAATATTTATTTTAGGCTATAGAATAAAATTATACAAACCAAACTTTTTGGCGCATGGCAAATTTTGCCTGGAAAAGGCGGCCGCCAAGGGACAGGCGTAAAGACCGGCGGGTTGAATGATAATTGCAACTCCGGCCATCAGAACTGTCAGGCAGAGGAATAACGGCGACCACTGCGGTACGGCCTGCAGGCTGGCGGGATGGAAGCAGGGAGCCCCCCGAAGTTCACGGCAAAAGCGATGGTGTATGGCGGTTTGGAGGAAATATTCCGGCAGGGCAGCGGGTCGCCGGAATTGTATCGGGGGTGGGGATAAGGGAGGTTGGGTCCATGCTGGTCTCCTTATGAATAAAATTTGCTTACCTATATATCACAAAAAGGATTCTCCGAAAAAATCCGACAGAACAGGGGCATGCCGGGAACAGGGAAAATGGCTGGAGTTGTAAAGAAGGTAAAGTGAGATAATAGGAGCAATATCGAGATATGAAGAGAAATGCATAAAGTTTAGTGGTTAATGAAATGATATTTCCTTCTCGTCTTTCCTGTGTAACCGCATGGAATTTTGCGCTTTTTGCGCCTGGTTTCAAAAGGGGCGAAATATCCAGTTTTTAGAGGGTTTTCAGGCGATTTGTGCCCGTTTTCTTGGGGTTGTGGGCTGTTGAAAACTTGCGGGGAAGCGAGGGGGAAATTCCTTGAGACCGCTTTTGACAGGGGGCATGGTTTTCCTTTAAAAAAACGGGCAGAAATTATCTCAGCGGTCTCAATTCGCTTTAATCGGTTGTTTTTTCGTGACTGAACCAGGGGAAAAATATGCTTTGGCAGCGAGTTAAGGGTGTTTTGTCGCAGAAATTTTCCGATCAGGATTTCAAGCTTTGGATCGAACCGTTGCAATGCGTTCATGACGATGCGCAGAGCATCGAGCTGGCTGGGCCGGACCCGTATTTCTGTTCCTGGGTCAAGGACAACTATCTGGCCGATATTCAGGATGCCCTGCAGGATGTTGGTTTTAAAGGGGAGGCGGTGCGGCTTTCGGTGGGCGAGACCAGAAGCGCGCAACCGCTCGTGCCGGGACCGGAAAAGAAACAGAGCCAGCTCCGGTTGCCCAGCATGCCCGTGGCGCGCTCCACGGTGCGCACCCTGCATCCGCGCTACACCTTTCCCGAGTTCATGGTCGGCGAGTCCAACGCCTTGGCCTATTCGGCCTGTGAGGCCATGGCCAATGGCGATTCCGCCCTGAGCCCCTGCCTGTTTATCGAGGCGGGCACGGGGTTGGGCAAAAGCCATCTGACCCATGCAGTGGCGCATCATATCACCAGCCATTCCCCCGGAACCCGGCTGCATTATGTCACCTCCCAGCAGCTTACCTCCGAAATGGTGCGCAGCATCAAAAATAACACCATGGAACAGTTCAAGGAAAAATACCATAATCAGTGCGATGTGCTGCTGATGGAGGATGTACAGTCCCTGGCCGGCCGGACCAAAACCCAGTCCGAGCTGGCCGAGGCCCTCGATGTCCTGATGGATTGCGGCAAAAGGGTTATTTTCACCGGGGCGGTTTCCCCGCGCAATATCCCTGACATTGACGACGGGGTCCGCTCCCGGCTTTCCTCCGGGCTGATTACCACCATCAACCCTCCGGATCGCAAAACCCGTTGCCTGATCATCGAGCGCAAGGCCCGCAACAACAAGCTCACCCTTTCCGGGGAGATCATCGAATTCCTGGCCGACCGGATCCAGGGCGATATCCGGCGGGTGGAAAGCGCCATTATCGGCCTGAAGGCCAAGGCCTCCCTGCACAAGAGTGTGCCGGACCTGGACATGGTCAAGGAGATTGTCGCCGGGATCATCGGGCAGCGGCAGGAATTGTCCGCGGTTTTGATCCGGAATTTCGTGGCCGGCCAGTTCAATGTCTCCATCGAAGACATGCAGTCGAAGGGGAGAAAAAAGACGATCGCCTTTCCCAGGCAGATCTCCATGTATCTGGCGCGGAAACTCACCGAGGAAGCTCTGTCCGAGATCGGCAAGGCGTTCAACCGGGATCATTCAACGGTGGTGCATTCCATTCGGGTCATTACCGACGCCATTGTCCGCAGCGGCAGCATCCGCGGGCAGGTGGAGCACCTGGTGGAGCGGCTGAAAAGTCAGGGGTGAGGGGAAAGGGAGCGTATCGGATCCGCGGGGGCGGTTTCTGGGATATACGGACAATGGGGGGGGATTTATGCGTACGATCTGCTGTGTGTGCCGCAGGGTAAAGTGCAAGGGGGGTTGGTTTGAGCAGCTGCTTGCCTCCGAGGTCCGGGTGTCCCATGGTTTCTGCCCGGAATGCTTCGATAAGACCATGGCGGATTTTTCCCGGGCCTGGTCAAGCGAGCGAATGCCGCAGGGTGCACTTAAAAATAAACCGGCCTGACCTCGGGCGTTTGCCGTTCTCCTCCCACCCGGCGCAGTATTCTGTCGGCCACCGCCTTGGCCGTTTTCATCATGTCGTTCATGCCGATTCCTTCCCAGCCAAAGCCGCAGAGATGCAGCCCGTCCAGCTTCTGTTCCAGGGAATCCTTCCAGGTCAGCAGCGCAGGGTAGCCCATTTCCAGCTGGGGGATACCGCTGTCGCCCCGGAGTACCCGGCTGAAACCGGGGGGCTCGGGCAAGGGGATCAGTTTCCGGAGGTCATCATAGACGCGGCTGATCAGCTCCTCGTCGGAGAGTTCCAGCCGTTCCGGATGGCGGCGGCCTCCGACCAGCCCCTCCATCAGCACCCTGCCTTGGGGGGCGCGGCCGGGGAACATGTGGGTGGAAAAAAGCGCACCCATGGCAAAGCGGTTTTCCCGCTCCGGGGCCAGATAGCCGAAACCAAAGGGCACCTGCGCCGTGTCCGTGAAGCCTAGGGCCACGGTGGCGATACGCGCCGTGGGGATGGCTGCCAGGGGCGGGGCATGGCTGGCCAGCAGCGCCAGGGTGCGGTTGACCGGCAGGGCCAGAATGACGGTGGCTGCCCGGTAGGTTTTGGCCTCGGTGTGGATTTCCCAGGTGTCGTTTCCGCGGCTGATTGCCCGCACCGGGCTGTGATAAAGAATGTTCGGGCCGGTTGCCAGGGTGGTAATGAGCTGTTCCATGCCTTGGGGAAAGCTGGTCATGGCTGGCAGCATCCCACCGCCTGTCCCTTTTTTTTTCTTGAGCAGCCCTCTGAGCACCGAGCCCGCTTCTTTCTCCAGGGCCCGCACTCCCGGCATCACCCCATCGATACTGAGCCGTTCATAGTCCCCGGCAAAGGTGCCGGTGACCGCGGCATCCACCAGGGGCAAGATCTCAGTCCCGAAGCGGTATGCCGCCCACTGCCCCACGCTTTGCTCTTCGGGGCGCGGCTTTTTGAAAAGATCGCCCAGCAGGCGCAATTTCCCCAGGGGGGATAAGAGCGGGGTTGTGAGCAGGGCCGAGGGGTTCTGCGGCAGCTGCACCAGCCGCCCCTCATGGCAGACATAGCGGACAAAGCTGCCCAAGGGGGCTTTCTGGGCAATGCGCTCCAGGCCGGTTTCGCTGAGCAGGGCCCGGCTGGCCGGGTTGTTGTCCAGAAAGCCGTGCGGCCCCCATTCGGCCAGGTAGCCCTGTTCCTGAAAGGAGCGCACCGCGCCGCCGGGGCGGCTATCCTGTTCAAGAATGAGAATGTTCAGGTCCGGCGCGCTGTTGTGCAGGAAATGGGCACTGCTCAAACCGGAAAGGCCCGCGCCGATAATGATTATTTCGTGTGTTTCAGGCATGGATCGCACATTCTGGGTTGAGGGGAATCGGCGGGGATCGTGGTGGAGGATTCCAGGTCCGCCTTGTCCGGAGGCAGGTTTCCCTCTTCAGGGTTGCCGTTATCTATGGTATAAGAGACTTTACCCGATATTGTCCGGGGCCGGAATGAAAAAAGGTAAACGTTCAGTAGCGCTGCATCTCCTTCGCAGTCTCGCGGGACTCGTTTGGCTGTCATCGGCCGGTCCGCTACCTGGTGTATAGCGGACCGGTCTCTTTCGCGGATCTGCACCACCCTGTGACCGCTTGCAGATGTGGGTACAGGGCTATCTTGGTTGCCTTGCCCCGTTATTTGTTATAAAAAAGTTCAACCGCAAGGGTGGGCCGGCGCAAGAGACCCAGCCCTTTCCAGCAATGGTGCCGTGAAAAAGAATGCAGCCCGCAGATTCCCAGCCGGTGAAGGTTCTCATCCTCTATTATTCGTTCAGCGCCCAGACCAGCGGTCTTGTGCACCACCTTGGCGCCGGTCTTGAGGCGCAGGGGGTGCATCCGGTCTGTGAGCGGCTTACACCCCTCGCCCCCCGTCATTTTCCCATCGGCACCGTGCCTGCCACCCTGTTCATGATGCTCGCCACCTTTTTGCGGGCGAGGATTCCCATCCAGCCGCTGCCTTCCACCTGTTGGGAACACTATGACCTGATTATTCTCGCCGGGCCCACCTGGTCCTATAATCCCAGCGGCCCGGTCCTCTCCCTGCTCGACCGGGATGGGGCAAGGCTCTTTGGCGGCCAGCAGGTTCTGCCGCTGATTTCCTGCCGGGGCTACTGGCGGATGCACTGGCTGGGGTTGCGCTTCCAGCTTGAGCGTTTAGGGGCCACGGTGGTCAACAGGATGATCTTTACCCATCCCAGCAAGGAGCCCTGGCGGACCATCGGGGTATTTTTGAAACTTGCCGGCCGGGTGCCGGAACGGTCCAGATGGCTTGCCCGATATTATCCGCGTTACGGGCATAGCCGGGAGCAGCAGGAGGAGGCCTTCGCCTTTGGCCAGGCCATCGGCCAGGCCCTTGGGCAAGGAAGCTCCCTGGCGGCTCTTTCTTTTGTCTCCGATCGGGTTGGGCCAGGCGGAGCGTAAAACCGGCGCGCCGACCTTCAGAATTCAATGCCCTTCTGGGCCTTGATCCCCTTTTGAAAGGGATGTTTTATGGCGCGCATCTCGGTAACCAGATCCGCGTATTCGATGAGCCCCTGGCTGGCGTCGCGGCCGGTGATGACCAGGTGCAGCCGTTTTGGCCGGGCCCGGAACAGGGCGATGACCTCGTCTTCCGGGATAAGGCCCAAGCCGATCAGGTAGGTGAGTTCGTCGAGAACCATGAGGTCGTAGGCGTCGCTTGCGATTTTTTCCCTGGCGAGCTGCCAGCCCGCCAAGGCTGCTTCCTTCACGGTCTCCATGTCCTGCTGCCAGGTAAAACCGGTTCCGGCGAGATGCAATTCAACCTGACCGGGAAAGGCGGTGATGAAGGCGAGAGCCTCGCCGGTTTTAGCCTGGCCCTTGATGAACTGAATGATGCAGACCCTCAGCCCCTGCCCTGCCGCCCGCAGCGCCTGTCCGAACGCCGCCGTGCTTTTCCCCTTGCCGTGCCCCGTATTGATGATAACCAAGCCCTGTGTCGCCATATTTCCTCAAGGAGTGTCGGAGTCCTGTTCCGCTTCCGGGAACAGGGTGGAGGACGAATACCGGCTCGTGCGGAATTTTTCCAGCTGGCCGCGGTAAACGTCTTTATGCTTTCCTGCCCTGGCAAGAGCCTCCTCTTCCAGGGCCAGGGCCGCTGTCCGGTTGCCGTTGGCCCAGTACGCCGTGGCCAGGGTATCGAGCACATGGGGGGTTCTTTGCCCTGCCGCTGCCCTTTGCGCGAGGAGCAGGGCCTTGCCCGGGTTGCGCAGCATTGGTTCCTGGGCGGTGATAAGGAGCCAGGCCAGATTGTTCAATGCTTCCGTGTCGGTGGGATCAAGGCGGAGCGCCTGTTCATAGGAGTCGCGGGCGGCCTGCTCCTGGTGGAGGCTGTATTGCAGATCCCCCAGCAGCTGGAACCAGAGACCATTGCCCGGCTGTTCCTGGATTTTTTGCCGGATAAGCGCCTCGGCGAATCTGGCTTTTGGCGCTTCGCCGAGAAGCTCTTGGGGCATGCGCCAGGCAACAACGGCGCCGGTGAGCAGGACTGCGGTGTAGAGGAGCAAGGCCAGGTGGACCTTGCGGTGATGGCGGGGGATCCAGGCCGGATTATTTTCGCAGCCATGCAGGTAATCGATGCGCTGGCCCAGGCCGAAATGGTGCCAGCTGGGCAGATCCCTGATATTGCCGCTGAGCAGCGCGATCTTTTCAAAGACCCGGATCAGGGGAGAGGCGTGGCCCATGGCGGTCAGGGCATGGAGGTCGGCCTGGCGTTCAAAGTTGCGCATGAAAAAACCGAAGATGAAACGGAAATAGCCAAGCATCAGGGCAAAAAGAATGAAGGTGCTGGCCAGGGCCAGGATCGTGTCCGGAGATTTTCCGGTGAGCGCGACCAGCTGGTAAAAAAAGTTCGAGTTGAGCAGGAGCAGAAGCAGAGGGGCGGCCCCCACCTGGGTCAGCAGGCCAAAGCCGAGAAAGAGAAACAGGTAGAGCTGGAGATGGAAGTGTTTGACATGCCCCAGCTCATGGGCCATGACCGCTTCCATCTCTTCCGGGGTCGTGGCTTCGAGCAGGGCCGGGGTAACCAGGAGATAGCGGAAGCGGCGGCTGAGGCCGATGACCCCGGCGGTGAGCATGCGCCCCTCAAAGAGCGGCCAGAGCAGAATGTCGGCAAAGCGCAGCCGCTGGCCGCGGCAGAACTCTTCAATGCGTTGCCTTGCCGGGCCGGAGGGAAGAGGAGTGCAGCCCCAGAGGCGGACAATGGCCAGGGGGAGAAAAAAGATCAGGCCGAAAAGAGAGAGCAACATCAGGACGGGCTCGCCCCAGGGTGAGGCAAGAAAGTCTTTCAGCGCGGGAAAGGGGGCAAGCTGGATAAGGTCGAAGAGGACGGAGATGATGAGCCAGGGCAGAAGAATGGCGAGGTTGATTTTGAGGTTTGCCGCAACAAATGAACGGGCGGTAAGGGCTCTGGCGAAAATTCTCTGGTAACTGGGGCGCGCTGCCAGCCAGATGAGGCAGAGATATCCGAAGAAGAGGATGATTCCCGCAAGATGGGCAATAACCGGGAGCTCTCCGGCAAAAGGCAGTCTGTTCAAGTAGTAGCGGCCTTCCAGCAGGAAGATATCCACCCCCAGAAAAACGATGGCCAGAATGGAGAGGCGCTGCTCCACGGCAAAATAGCGGGATGCCGTGGTATCGGAATTGCGGCGGAAAAAATAACGGGCCAGCTGGTTGAAAAGAACCCCCTTGGCGCAAAAGAGCAACAGGGCTGTAAGCCAAGGGATCTGGGGCTGTTCCGGAACACCTCCGGTGGTAAGAATCAGGATGACAACCAGGAGATAGATGAGATTATTGTACATGGGGGTCGGTTCCGGGTCTGGGGGGAATGGCTGGGTTTTGGGACGCCGGGCCGGGAGCGTGGCGCCGTGGCGCCGGAAGAAAGAAGGGAGATCGCATCAGCGGCGGAAAGCTGAGCCGTGCATCTGGCCGGAGACCCTGGCGTTGTGCTCTTGATATTGCTGGAGCAGGGTGCGCAGCTCACTGGGTTCGAGAATCTGTTTTTCAAGAAAAAATTCGCCGAATTTTTTCTGCAGCCGTTTCTGATGGGCAACGAGCATCTGGAGCTGTGGCTGGGAAAGCAGGCCGAGATCCATGGCTGTCTGGCCAAAAGGTTGCAATATCGGGCGGTTGCGGAGGATGTGCACCACATCCTCCTCGTTAAGCAGGCCAAAGCGTTGGCCGATTTCTCCCAACCGCGGCCGTTCGGTGCGTTGCCAGATCAGGGCCTGGATAATGGTTCGCCAGTTGATCAGGCCGGAATAGTAAAGGAAATGGCCGAGAAGCAAGCGGCGGTTCGGCAGGGAGCCCTGGTAGAGGCTCTCCGTATCCCAGAAAACAGAAGGCTGGCCGGAGGTGTTCCGGAAACCGCCCTTTGTCTGGGCGTGGGTTTTGCCTGGCTTGGGTTTTGCCTGCTGGGGCCTCTGGGGCTTGGGAGGCGCCGGCCGGGGGGGTTGTGCTTTTGCTGGGGCCTGGCGGGCAGGGGGAGGCAGGCAGTAGCCTTTTTCCTTGGCGTCAAGAAAGGCGGTCAGGTTTTCGTATGCCTCCTGCACGGAATGGAACAGGTCGTGGCGTTGCCGTTGCACCCGGTCGTTTTCCAGCGCGGCCCGGTCCGGATGGGTTTCCATGGCCCGTTTGCGGTAGGCGCTCTTGATGCCGGAGAGCTGGAGATAGTCGAGAAATTCGCGGGAGATGGTGAGTTCCGGCCCAAAAATGATCTCGCAGGAGCGAAAGAGTTCTTTTTCAGCGGCAACTGTTTCCATGGCGTGTCTCATGCTCCCTGGAGGTTAAGGTGAAAAAGGAAAGTGGTACAGGCAACGCTCTTGGGTTTTGGAAAGCCCGGGTTTTTCGCAAGCGGCCCCGCAGAAAAAAAATATGCTGCCATGTAAGTCCTGTGCAACGATATGGCCTGTTTATGATAAGATGCACTCTCAAGGGAGCAGCATGTATCAGATGATAAGTAATTAACATTATTATGTAGCAGATAACATCTTATTTTTTAACATTTTTTATTCGTATCTCCATGAAATTCTGAGGTGAACGGGGATTTTTTCATGAAACAGCCAGCCGGAATTGGGAAACAAAGCGAAGTATCGTCTTATTTGTCTCGTGATTTCAACAGGATGCCAGCATGGGCAGAACTTGGGGAGCTGGCCCGCGCGCCCTATGATTTAACCGCGCCCGGCGCTCTTTCACCGGCACGAATCCACAGCTGCCGAGCCCATGGTGCCGGATTTGATCTGTTGTATTCCACCCAGCGGGTGGACGAGCCGGTGCTTGCCGCCCTGCAAAGGCTTGCCGAGGAGAGCGGGGCCGTGGCCCAGTTCCGGCTGATGAAAAAGGGCGCGGTGCTGAACCGGATCGAGGGCTGCGCCAGCGAGGAGCGGCAGGTGCTGCACACCGCCTGCCGCGATATCTTTGCGCCGGTCAGTCTGGCGCCCGAGGCGTCGGCCCAGGCCAAGGGAGAGCTGGAAAAGCTGGCCGATTTTCTCGCAGCCCTTGAAGCGGGAACCATCGTTAATGCGGCAGGGGAGCCGTTCACCGATCTGATCCAAGTGGGGATCGGCGGCTCCGATCTGGGGCCCCGGGCCCTGTATCTGGCCCTGGCCGCCTATAAGATCCCCGGCCGGCGGGTGCATTTCATCAGCAATGTGGACCCTGATGACGCCGCAGCCACCCTGGGCGGGCTTGATCTTGCCAAAACCCTGGTGAATGTGGTATCAAAAAGCGGCTCCACCCTTGAGACCCTGACCAACGAAGAGCTGGTGCGCAAGGCCTTTGTCGAGGCGGGGCTTGAGCCAAGCCGGCATTTTCTCGCCGTTACCGGCAAGGGCTCGCCCATGGACAATCCCGCCCGGTATCTCCGCTCTTTTTACATGTTCGACTCCATCGGCGGACGTTACAGCGCCACCTCCATGGTCGGCGCGGTGATGCTCGGCTTTGGCCTGGGGTACGCGCATCTGCTGGAGATTCTCCGGGGGGCCCAGGCCATGGATCTGGCCGCGGAAGAACCGGATATCCGTCAGAACCTGCCCTTGCTCCTGGCCCTGCTGGGCATCTGGAACCATAATTTTCTCGGCTGCGAGACCCTGGCCATCCTGCCATACAGTCAGGCGTTGGTCCGTTTTCCCGCCCATCTCCAGCAATGCGACATGGAAAGCAACGGTAAATCCGTGACCCGGCAGGGTAAACCCCTGGCCTGGAAAAGCGGCCCCATCATCTGGGGGGAACCGGGCACCAATGGCCAGCATGCCTTTTACCAGCTGATCCATCAGGGCACCGTCATCGTGCCCATCGAATTCATCGGCTTTCGCACCAGCCAGTATGACCGCGACCTGCTCATCGAACAGACCACCTCCCAGGAAAAACTGGTGGCAAACCTTTTGGCCCAGGCCTTGGCCCTGGCCACCGGCCAGCCCCATGAAAACCCCAACCGGCGTTTCGCCGGAAACCGTCCCAGCTCCGTGCTGCTGGCCGACCGGTTGACGCCCTACACCATGGGCGCTCTCCTGGCTCTCTATGAGGCCAAGGTGGTGTTCCAGGGGTTTATCTGGAACGTCAACTCCTTTGACCAGGAAGGCGTGCAGCTGGGGAAAAGGCTGGCCACCCGGTTGTTGGCCCATTACGCCGGCCTGCGGCAGGATCCCGGTTACAGCGGCGAAGCGGCTGATGACCTCGGCTGGGCCCTGCTTGGCGCCGCCGGGATGCTTGGGAACTGGCGGACGGGAAAATAAAAGCGCCGGGAATCAGAGGCGCAGGGAAAATCGTACATTTTCGATGTGCTGCCGTTCGATCGTATCTGCGTATTGAGAGACCAAGAGCATGCCTTTGCTGAGACAATGGAAAGCCACCTTGACAGTGCTGGGAACGATTCTCTTCCTGTCCGGGGTATTTTTGTTCTGGGGGATCAGAACCCGTTATAATGATTTTGAAACAAAGGTTGGTGCCGGGCAGCACCATGTTCATGCGCTTTTTGATCTGGCAACCAGGCAGACCTTTGCCCCTTATCGGTTAAGGATTCATAGTATAACCGCCACCCGTCCCCAGCTGGCCGCCGCTTTTGCCAGACGCGACCGGGCCGCCGTGCTGGCCCAGTGTCTTCCCCTGTACGAGGTGTTGCGGAAAGAAAACCTCTCCCTTGTCCAGTTTCAGTTTTACACGCCGGACAACCGCTCCTTCCTGCGGGTGCAGCAACCCGAGCGGTATGGCGATGACCTTTCCTCCCACCCCATGGTTGTGGAGACCAACAGTCGGCACAAGCCGCTGGCCGGGTACGAAACCGGGCGCAGCGGGCTGTTTTACCGGATCACCCAGCCTGTTTTCGCTGGGGATGCCTACCTTGGCGCCGTCGAGTTGGGTTTCAAGACGGATCGGCTTGCAGAGTTTATAGAGCCGGAGCATGGGGTGCAGATGGCCCTGCTGTTTGACAGGGGTCTCTGGCAAGGAGATGAGCATCCGTCGCAACACCCGACGCAGGATCTTGGCGGCCAGATTCTGCTTCAGTGTTGTGATAATGTCTTCCGGCACCTGCCGGAACATTTTCATTTCAGTGAAAAAAATCTCGTTCCGCGGCAGATTCAAGGGCGCTGGTATGTCTTTGATACCAGTCTGACCCTGCCGAATTTCAAGGGCGAGACCGTGGGCCGGGTTGCCCTGGCCATTGAAGTGACCAGATTTGTCGAGGAATTCAAAACCGTTGTGGGCGTAAGCATCGCCCTGACCCTTGTGGGAGGGTTCATTGCTTTTCTGGTGTTGCATTTTACCTTTTCGCTGATGCATCGGGAACTGCGTGCGGCAAACCAGTCCCTCTCCGCTTCCAAGGCAGAACTTGGCAAGAGCTTGGCGGAGCTGGAAAAATACCGGCATAACCTTGAGGAAATCATCGTCGAACGGACGGTGAATCTGGCCAAGACCAATGAGGATCTCAATCAGGAGATTCTCGAACGCGGGCGCATCGAAGAAAGCCTGCGGCGCAGCGAGAAAAGCCTGGCCAAGGCCCAAAAGATCGCCAAGCTCGGATACTGGGAGTGGGATATTGCCAAAAACAATCTCGTCTGTTCCGAACAGGCCTATCGCCTTTTCGGGGTGGGCAAGGAGAATAGAACCTACAGTTATGAAGGGTTCTTGCATTATGTCCAGCTCGAAGATCAGCCAATGGTGCAGGCCTGGTTGCAGGCGCTGTTGGCAGGCGAATCTGCCCGGAACCTGGATTTCCGCATCGTCCGGCCCGATGGCGAGGAGCGGGATATCCACACGGAAGCCGAGGTCAAGCGGGATGACCATGGCCGGGCCGTCCAGCTCATGGGCATCGTTCAGGACATCACCGAGGCGAAGCACGCCACCCGGCAGATGGTGCTGTCGGACAATGTTTTTGAAAACAGCATCGAAGGGATTGTGATCACCGATGCCGGGGGGGTTATCCAGCGGATTAATCCTGCATTTTCGGAGATCACCGGTTATGGGGAGCAGGAGGTTCTCGGGCAAAACCCCAGGATTCTTAAGTCGGAGCGCCATGGCAACGATTTTTTTGTTGCGATGTGGCGCGCGCTGGTGGACAAGGGGCAATGGCAGGGAGAGATCTGGAACCGGCGCAAGGACGGGGAGATCTATCCCCAGTGGTTGACCATCACCTCCATCCGGGATCCGCAGGGGAATATCGTCAATTATGTCGGCGTGTTCCATGACATGACCGAGATCAAGCTGCATGAAGAGCAGTTGCGGTATCAGGCGCACCATGACGCCCTGACCGGCCTGCCCAACCGGATGCTGTTCAACGACCGGCTGGGGGTGGCCATGGCCCATGCCCGCCGGGAGGAGAACAAGGTGGCGGTATTGTTTCTCGATCTGGATAATTTCAAACGGATCAACGACAGCCTGGGGCACGCGGTTGGCGATCTGTTGCTCAAGGAGATGGCGGTCCGGCTTGTCCGTTGCCTGCGGGAGATTGACAGCGTGGCCCGCTACGGGGGCGATGAATTCATCGTCCTCCTTGAGGGGGTGGAGCAGGAGGAGGATGTGCTGCTGACCGCCCAGAGAATCCTTGAGGGGTTGGCTCCGGTGGTCAGCATCCAGGGGCATGACTTCTACTTGACCGTCAGTCTGGGCATCGCCTTCTACCCGGAGGACGGCCAGGACCAGGACACCCTGATCAAGAACGCGGATACCGCCATGTACCGCGCCAAGGAAAGCGGGAAGAACACCTATCGCGTTTTCACCCCGGCCATGAACAAGCGGGTAACCGAATGGCTGGCCGTGGAAAACAGTCTGCGCAAGGCCTTGGATCGGGATGAATTTTTTCTCCATTACCAGCCCAAGGTGGATTTGAATACGGGCAGGATTGTGGGGGTGGAGGCCCTTCTCCGTTGGCGCCGTGAGGACGGAGAGATGATCAGTCCGGCGGATTTCATTCCCATGGCTGAAGACACCGGGCTTATTGTGGAGATCGGCGATTGGGTGCTTGTCCAGGCCTGCACCGATCTTTGCGAAATCCTCGGAAAAGGGTATGGACTCAAGATGTCGGTGAATCTTTCCCCCCGCCAGTTCCGGCAGACGGATTTGGCGGGCAAGATCAGGGCGACCCTGGCTGCGGCCGGAATCGGGGCGGAGGGATTGATCTTTGAGATTACGGAAGGATCGGTCATGGAAAACGAAGGCAAGGCCATTGCCCTGCTCGGCGAGCTGAGGGGAATGGGGGCGGGGATTTCCATTGACGATTTCGGGACCGGTTATTCCTCCCTGTATTACCTGAAGCAATTGCCCGTCGGCGAATTGAAGATAGACCGGAGATTCATCAACGATATCATGGCGCAAGGCAATGATGGGGCCATTGTCGTGGCCATAATCGCCATGGCCAAGAGCCTGGATATGCGGGTGGTGGCCGAGGGGGTGGAAACCGGAGAGCAGCTGCATTTTCTCCGCAGGTATGGGTGTGATCAGATGCAGGGATTCCTGTTCAGCAAGGCGGTGGCCAAGGATACACTGCTGGAGATGCTTGATCGTGGAGTTGCGCTTGATCTTGCGGCTTATAAGAGCAGCCCGCAACAGCTTCTGCCCTTTGGCTCCAAGGCGGAGGACATAGAGGCAGGCGGCGAACCCTGAGCCGCGCTACCGGTAAAGCAGTTCGAACCGTTCCCAGAAATCCGGAAAGGATTTGACCACGCATCCTTCTCCCTTAACCCGGACCCCGGGCACCTTCAGGCCGGCCACAGCAAAGCTCATGGCGATGCGGTGGTCGTTGTAGGTGTCAATCTCCGCGCCGTGCAGGGAGGAGGTGTTGTCGCCGGCCCCGTCGATGATCATGGCGTCGGGGTGTTCCTCTGCCCTGACCCCCAGCTTGGCAAGCTCCGTGACCATAACATGGAGACGGTCGCACTCCTTGATCCGCAGATGGGCGATATTCTTGATCACCGTCCTGCCCTTGGCGAAACCGGCAACCACCGCCAGGGTCGGGACCACGTCCGGGCAGTCGCCCATGTCCACCTCAACTCCGCGCAGCTCCTTGCCGCCGGTCACGGTGATGCCCGCTCCGGAACGCTGCACCGAGCAGCCCATCCGGGCCAGGATCTCCACCAGCACGGCATCTCCCTGTAACGATGGCGAGGGCACGTTGGCCACCGTCATCCTGCCGCCGGTCACTGCGGCGGCAGCCCAGAAGTAGGAGGCGCTGGAGGCGTCGCCTTCCACCGCATATTCCCTGGCCCGGTAGCACCCCTGGGGAATGGAAAAGTGGTTGAGTTCGGGATTGGCGGTTACCTCAATGCCGAAATCTTTCATCACGGCCAGGGTCATGCTGACATAGGGTTTGGACAACACCTCTCCGGCCACCAGGAGTTCGGCGGGTTGTTCGGCATAGGGTGCAACCAGGAGCAGGGAGGAGAGATACTGGCTGCTTTTGCCCTCCGGCAGCAGGGTCTTGCCGCCCTTGATGCCGTGGGCCGCGATGGCAACCGGCGGACAGCCCGTGCCATGGACGCTGCGGATATCGACCCCCCAGCCGGATAACGCCTCCATCAGGGGCTTGATCGGCCGCTCGTGCATGCGCTGGTCGCCGTTGATGATAAAGGGTCCGTGGCCCAGGGCCGCCACCGAGGTGAGAAAGCGGGTGGCGGTGCCGTTGTTGCCCAAGAATATTTCTTGCTCCGGCGTGGTGATGACGCCGCCTTTGCCCAAGACCCGCCATTGCTCCTGGCCGGGCGTTACGGTGATGCCCATGGCTGCCAGGGCGTGGGAGGTGTATTCGGTGTCCTCGCTGGCCAGGGGGTATTGCAGGATGCTTTCCCCGTTTGCCAGAGCCGCGGCAATGAGAGCCCGCTGGGTCAGGCTTTTTGAGCCGGGCACGGTGAGGATGGTATCGGTGGAACCAAGGGGGCGGATTTCTTTCATAATCAGGCAAGCGTCAGGGGTTGCAGCCTAAGCTGGTGAGCAGGCTCTGGCGCATCACTTCCACCGGGGCCTGCAGGCCGGTCCAGAGTTCAAATTGGGCCACGCCCTGATAGAGGAGCATGGCAAGGCCGTTGATGGTCTGGCAGCCCGCCTGCCCGGCTGCTTGCAACAGGCGGGTTTTCAGGGGAGCATAGACGATGTCCATGACCACTTGGAAGTTGACCAGGGCTTCTTGGGCAATGGGCAACAGCTCCTGTTGCGGGGCCATGCCCAGCGAGGTGGCGTTCACCAGGGCATCACCCCTGGCGCTGGTGGCCTCGGCCAGGGGCAGCCAGGGGCAGCCGAGCAGTTTTGCCAGGGCCACCCCTTTTTCCTGGGTCCGGCTGGCAATGGTGAGCGAGGCCCCTGCCTCAAGCAGGCCAAAGCCGATGGCCCTTGCCGAGCCGCCGGCGCCCAGAAGCAGGACCGAAGCGCCCTTGAGGGGAATCTTTTCGCTCAGAGCCCGGTTGGCCCCGAGCCAGTCGGTGTTTGCCCCGTGGATGGCGCCGTTGCTGATGACCAGGGTGTTCACCGCGCCGATTTTCTTGGCCACGGGATCGATGGAGTCGAGATGGGCGATCACCGTCTGTTTGTGGGGGATGGTGACGCTCACCCCCTTGATGCCCAAGGCCCGCAACCCGGTCATGGCCTGGCCGACATCCTGCACAACAAAGGGGAGATATGCCTTGTTCAGGCCCAGGGCAGCAAAGGCCCCATTGTGCATGGCCGGACTCAGGCTGTGGGAAACCGGGTTGCCCATGATCCCGTAAAGTTCGGTGGCGCCGTTAATGTGCATGCTCAAGTTCCGTGAAGATGCGGCGCAGGGATGAGGCGGGCAGCTGGCCGGGCGCGGTGGACGGGCCATTATCCGGGGCGGCGTAGGTCATGTAGCCGCCCAGATCGGTGGTGGCCACCCGGCTGATCATGCCGAGCGGGCCCATGCAGAAGGCGATGAGGGGCAAGCCCAGCTCGGCGGCCTGTTCCTGCAGGGCAAGCACCCGGAACACGTCCTGAAAGCAGCGGGCCGTGGTGATGATCTTGCCGATATCGGCGCCGCTCCGGCATTGGCGCTGGAAGATCTCGGCCAGGGCCTGACTGGAGGCGGTGCACTTGAAATCGTGCCAGGAGACGATGGTCTGGCAGTTGTTGGCCCGGGCTGCACCAATGAGTTCGGTGGCCAGGGCGGGGTCGGAGTTGAGTTCGATATCCACATAGGCAGCCCCGGTTTGCGCCGCCTGTTTGAGCAGCGCGATGCGCTCTTTTTCCTCGCCCGTGCAGCTGCCGCCTTCCCATGCGGGCCGGTTGGTGAACAACAGGGGCTTGCTGAGGCCATCGAGGAAAAGCGGGATCTCCGGGTGTGCCATGCTGTCCAGCCGGATCTCGATGACATCGGCAATTGTCTCGGCCTCTTTGGCCAAGGCAAGCGCCTCTGCCGGCGTGGCTCCGGCAATGGAGACACAGAGGCGACGGACTGCACTGGTCGTGACATTCAGCATGGGTTGCTCCGCGGGAAAAAATGGAAAAAAACTATAAAATAGAAACCAATAAACGCATAATAATGAAAAGCAAAACTATTCCATCACGGATCGCTTGTCAACAGGCATGAGCAGGGGCGCTTGCCTAGGGCCTTGGGAGATGAAGCATGTATCGACTGTTTGCCGCCATCGATCTGCCGCCGGACGTCGCGGCCCAACTTCAGGGCCTCTGTTGCGGTGTGCCTGGGGCCAGATGGGTGCAACCGGAACAGATGCACCTGACCCTGCGCTTCATCGGCGAGGTGGACGGCGGGGTTTTCCGGGATATCAAGGAGGGGCTTGCCGGAATTAAGGCGGCTCCGTTTTCCCTGCAGGTCAAGGGGTTGGGTTTTTTCCCGCCCCGAAAAACGCCCAGGGTGCTCTGGGCAGGGATTTCCCCGGTGGAGGAGGTGAACACCCTGCGCAACAGGATCGAAAACCGCCTTATCGGTATGGGGCTTGAACCGGAGGGGCGCAAGTATTCCCCGCACATCACCCTGGCCAGGCTGCACGACACCCCGCCTGCCAGGCTGGGCCGCTTTCTGGCCGGGAACTCCCTCCTTGCCACGGAGCCGTTTTTGGTCTCGGAGTTTCACCTCTACTCCAGCGAACTGACCTCCAAGGGCGCGTTTCACACCATCGAGATGTCCTACTCTTTCCAAGCGGGTTGATCGGGCTGGCTTGCCATCAACACCACGGCGTGGGCGCTGATTCCTTCCTCGCGGCCGGTGTAGCCCATCTGTTCCGTGGTGGAGGCCTTAAGGTTGATGGCGTCCGGGGCAACCCCGCAGGCCTCGGCAAGGATCTTTTGCATGGCCGGGAAATGGGGGGCGAGTTTGGGGCGTTGGGCCACCACGGTGATGTCACCGTTGACCAGGCGGAAATATCTTTCCGCGGCCAACCCGGCCACATGGGCAAGCAGCTTGATGCTGGAGATTCCCTTGTACTGCGGGTCGCTGTCCGGGAAATGGCGGCCGATGTCGCCTGCGCCAATGGCGCCCAGGATGGCGTCGCACAGGGCGTGGGTGAGAACATCGGCGTCCGAGTGGCCCAGGAGCCCCAGTGCGTGGGGAATTTCCAGGCCGCCCAGGATCAGCGCTCTGCCCGCGACCAGCCGGTGGGCGTCAAAGCCGTGGCCGATCCGCAGTTGCTGGTCTGGCTGTTGTTTCATGAGGATGGCCTCCGCCATGAGCAGATCATCCGGGCGGGTGATCTTGAGATTGGTTTCCGAGCCTTCCACCACTAAGACCTGCCAGCCGCCGTGTTCGAGGAGCGAGGCCTCGTCCGTGCCGACAAATCCGTCCTGGTCAGCCTTGGCAAAGGCCTCTTTCAAAAGGCCGGTCTGGACAACCTGGGGGGTTTGCGCCTGCCAGAGGGATTCCCGCTCCACGGTGTGGCGGATGGCGTTGCCCGCAGCCACGGCCTTGAGGGTGTCCTTGACCGGCACCCCCATGATCGCGGCGCCTTTGTGTGCGGCCGCATCCAGGCAACGCTGGATGTCTTTAGGGGTGATGAGGGGCCGGGCGCCGTCGTGCACCGCCACCAGGGTCGAATCGTCCGCCACCTGGGCCAGGCCGATGCGCACCGAATCCTGGCGCAGCTTGCCGCCAATCACCACGGTGCAGTGGCCGTCAAGCTGGTATTGGGCGAGGAGGGCGCAGGTCAGCTTCCGGTGTTCCGCCGGGGCCACCACGACAATGGCCCCAATGGCGGGAACCTGGCGGAAGGCGCGGATGGTGCGGATCAGGATGGGAACGCCAAGCAGTTCGCTGAACTGCTTGGGGGTGGAGGTTCCCATGCGTAACCCGGCTCCGCCTGCGGCAATGATCGCTGTTGCTGTCTGCATGTTAAGAATAAAAAAAGGGAGTGGGCTGTAAGCCGGATTCTGTACCCCTTTGCAGGGGCCATGATCATTTCTCTATGGATGCCGGTTGCCCGGCATCTCTTGCAACCTACCCGGAAGCTTCGGGCGGGCCGCCCTCAAACGCTTCCCTATTTGGTTTTGCTCCAGGAGGGGTTTGCCGTGCCTTGCGTGTCGCCACGCAAGCGGTGGGCTCTTACCCCACCTTTTCACCCTTACCGGTTGCCCGGCGGTTTGTTTTCTGTGGCACTTTCCTCGGGGTCGCCCCCAGTTCGTGTTGCGAACCTCCTTGCCCTGCGGAGTCCGGACTTTCCTCTGGCGGCAATTGTCGCCAGCGATCATGCGCCCACTCCCACACTGACACAACTATAAGCAGGACCGGAAAAGGTCAAGGCTTTTCCTCGTCCGACCCGTCCTTGATCCTGCGGTTTTTCCGTTGCTGGTAACCAGTTGTCTTATTCTTCGTCGGTCTCCGGCTGGTGGAACATGATGCGGTGACAGGTGGGGCAGGAGATGAGCTTGTCTTCCTTCATCAGATCATTATAGAGCTGCGGCGGGATGTTCATGAAGCAGCCCCGGCAGACGCCGCCGGTTACCGGGACAATGGCCAGGCCGTTGCGTTTGTCCCGGATGGAGGTGTATTTCTTGAGAAGAGTGGCGGCTACCGCACTGGCCTTGCTTTCGCGGGTTTTCAGGATCTTGTTTTTTTCCGTGGTGGATTGGCTGGTTTTTTTCTCAAGCGTGGCGATGTCCTCGGCCAGCATTTTTTCGTCCTCATCACAGATTTTGGTTTCTTCCTCGATTTGTGCGGTCAAGGCCTCGATCTGTTCCATGAGCAGAACCACAGCGTCTTCCCGCTGCTTGTTTGCTTTTTTGCCGTCTTCCGTTTCCTTGAGAATGCTCTGGTATTCGCGGTTGGTCTGGACATTCATCAGCTTGGTCTGGCGGTCGTTGATCCGGGATTGCTCCTCTTGGAGTTCGGCTTCGAGCTCACGGCGGCGTTGTTCGTTGGCGGCGATTTTTGCGCTCAACTGACCAAGGGTCTCTTTGTGGCCGTCAAGACTGGCGCGGCGGTTGTCGATTTCGGCGGAGTTGGCCGCAATTTCCTTGTCCAGGGTGCTGATTTTCAGATCAATGGCCTGGAGTTCCCTGAGATGCGAGATGGTTGCTTTCAATTGTGCTTCCTCAATGGTTCTATTGGTTGACAGAATTTGGGTTTGTTATCATGCAGGACAACCCATTGCATGGGGTTGTCCTGTTGGGCGGTGGTGGTGATTTGCGGAAAAAAGCCGTGGTCCGCGCAGGATTTTTTTAATCCCTCCGCCAGGACCGGGACGATGAGTTTTTCGGTCGGGTAATGACCGGCGTCAATCAGGCAGAATCCTGCGTCCTCTGCCCAGCGGGCCACGCTGTGTTTCACCTCTCCGGTAATATAGACTTGCGCGCCCATGTTCCGGGCGGTTTCCGCCAGATCTGAACCGCTGCCGCCGCAGAGGGCCACGGTGTGGATTGTCTCCGGCAGAGTCCCCGCAACCTGTACGCCCGGGGTATTGAGGCTGTTGAGCAGATGGCTCAGGAATTGGCCGGAGGACATCGGCGCGGCCAGGGTGCCGATTTTGCCGAAACCGGGCCTCTGCCCCGGCGCAGCAGGCTCTTGTCCGGCGAGCGGTCTGGTCCCTTGCAGGCCAAGTTTCTCAGCCAGGGCGTTGCTGACTCCGTCTGCCACAAGATCGAGGTTGGTGTGACAGGCAATGAGGGCAAGATCGTGACCCAAAACGGCTTTCAGCATGCGGCCCATGGGGGTGTTGGTCTGGATTGTTTTCAGGGGATGGAAGATCAGGGGGTGGTGGGTGAGGATGGTGTTCAGGTTTTGCGAGAGGGCTTCATGGATGAGGGCCTCTGTCGGGTCGAGTCCGATGAGTATCCCGTTGACCTGCTGGCCCGGATCCCCCGCCATGAGCCCGACGTTGTCCCATGGTTCAGTCATGGCAAACGGGGCAATGGTGTTGAGGATCGAGAGAAGTGTTGTGGTGGAAAATTTTTCTTCCGGCATCCTTTGCTGGTGTCCGTGGGCAGCCTAAAATAAAAAAAAGGCGCTAACCATGTGTGGTCGCACCTTGTGTCCGGAACCCTGCCCCGGCCTTGCCAAAACATGTTCCCGGATGAATTGATTTCTGTCGCGCGCGCAATGCATTCCCGCTCTGTCGGTTCCGGCTTGGTGTGGTGGGCCTACCTGGATTCGAACCAGGGACCGACCGGTTATGAGCCGGTGGCTCTAGCCAGTTGAGCTATAGGCCCATATCCTCTAACGAAGAGTTAATCAGTTAAAATAGCCGATACTTCAGGATTGTCAATATTATTTGTGGGTGGAGCATGGGTGGCCAGGAGGAGAAAAACAGAAATTATCCGGCCAGCACCGCCGTCTTGAAGGTTTCAAGGCCGACCCTGTCCAGAAATCGTCCCATGCGCTCGCCCTTCTTGCCGTTTTCCTTGAAATAGGTGATGATCCGGGCGCAGGTGGCCAGCACTTCCTCGCTGGAAAGGTCTTCGCAGAGGGTTATGCCTATCCTTGCCCGGGAGGCGGCGTTGCCCCCAACCAGGATGGTCCAGCCCTTGGCCTTGCCGACCAACCCCAGATCCTTTACCGAGGTTTCGGCGCACTGGTTGGGGCAGCCGGATACCCCCATCTTCATTTTGCCGGGCAGTTCAAGGCCGTGGTAGCGCTTGTCGATCTCCGCGCCCATGGCCAAAGCGTCCTGCTGGCCGAGGCGGCAGAGGGTGTTGCCGGGGCAGGCCTTGATGCTGCGAACGCAGAGGCCGACCGTTGCCCCGGGATTCATGCCCAGATCCTCCCAGGCCCGGTCGATATCCGCCTCTTTGAGGCCGACGATGGCGATGCGCGCCGCGCTGGTGATCTTGAGTGCGGCTGGTTTGTATCTATCCGCGACATCGGCAATTTTTCGCAGTTGCGCCGGGGTGATGAGGCCGAGCGGGAGATGGGGGACAATGGCGTAACTTTCCTTGTCGCGCTGCAGCACCGCGCCTTTTTCGCCGTCGTTGAGCATGGGGTTTCTCCTATAAAAAAAGAAAAAAGGGCTCGGGAGATGAGCCCCTGTTGTGTCTGTGTTACAGTAGTGGCAGGACGCTATAGCGGCGCGATCGCGCATATTCATTTTTTTAAAAATAATGGGTCCGGCGGAAAAGTCAATATGCCTGCCGCCGGGATGGCTGCATTCATAATTTTTTTAATCATTGCAGGATGTTTGTAACCTTTTTTGGGAAGGGCCGATGGAGACATCTTTTGTTTTTTTTCTGGCAGGGGCAGGGTTGGCTGGGGTGTGTTGCGGCGGCATATCGGTTTGGCTGCTCATGGGGAGCCGTTTGGCCGGGCAAGGGGCCTTGGCCGAAGAGCGGATGCGGCTACGGGAGGAGCAGCTTGTCGACCTGGAACGCCGTTTGGCCGCCGGAGAGGAGGAGCGGGGAGGGCTGCGGCGGGAAAACGGGATGTTGCAGGTCAGGGCTGCGGAGCTTTCGGCAAGGCTTGAGGCGGAGCAGCGGCAACTTATGGAAAAACAGGAGCTTTTGCAGGAAGCCAGGCAGGAGCTGGCCAATGCCTTCAAGGCCATTTCCGCCGATATTTTCCAAAGCAACAGCCAGCGTTTTCTCGAGCTTGCCCAGCAGACCCTGGCGAAGTTTCAGGAAAGGGGCATGGCCGATCTGGAGACCCGGAAACGATCCATCCAGGAGTTGCTCCTGCCCATGCACGAATCTTTAAAGAAGGTCGATGACCAGATCCGCCAGGTGGAAAAAGAGCGGGTCGAGGCGTATGTCGGTCTGACCGAGCAGGTCAAATCCCTGGCCACCAGTCAGGCCAGGCTCCATGGCGAAACCGCCAATCTGGTCAACGCCTTGCGCAAACCCTCGGTGCGCGGCCGCTGGGGAGAGATGCAGCTCAGACGGGTGGTGGAGATGGCCGGGATGGTGGAGTATTGCGATTTTGTCGAGCAGGGATCGGTGGAAACCGAGACCGGCAGGCTGAGGCCGGATCTCATTGTCCGGTTGCCCAACGGGAAGAATATTGTCGTGGATTCCAAGACCGCTTTGTCCGCCTATCTTGAGGCCATGGAGGCGGAGGATGACGAGACCCGTCAGGCCAAGCTCAAGGAGCACGCCCGTCAGGTGCGCACCCATCTCGGTCAGCTGGCTGGCAAGTCTTACTGGGAGCAGTTCGGGCCCTCGCCGGAATTCGTGGTTCTCTTCCTGCCCGGGGAGAATTTTTTCAGCGCGGCTCTGGAGCAGGATCCGGAATTGATTGAATTCGGGGTGTCGCAAAAGGTTATCCTGGCAACGCCCACCACCTTGATTGCCCTGTTGCGGGCTGTTTCCTACGGCTGGCGGCAGGAAAAGATCGCCGAGCACGCCCAGGTCATCGGCGAGCTGGGGCGGACTCTCTATGAGCGGCTTGGGGTGCTGGGCGACCACTTTCACGATATGCGCAAGGGGCTGGATCGGGCGGTGGAATCGTATAACCGGGCGGTGGGTTCCTTTGAGGGGCGGGTGCTGGTCACTGCCCGGAAGTTGCAGGACATGGACCCGGCCCTGGTCAAGGAGATAGCGCCCATGGAGCCCCTGCACAAGATTCCGCGGCCCCCTCTGGCGCCGGAGGGAGAGTAGGGTTATTACCTATGCGGCCAACGGCTGCCGGGCTGCGGGCGCAAAGTTTTCCTTGCCGGAAGCAGGACCCTTTCGTATAATCACAAGATTGTCTCGTGCAAGGCCAGAGCTGTTTGTGCAGTGTAACGGCAGCAGTGTAACGGCGTTTGATTCTGGAACATTTTTTTGCCGTTTCGCCTCGGGGTTATTTTTGTTTTTACGATTTCGTCAAGATTGAGCCTGTTCAAGCAAAACGCAGAAGGAGATGCATCCCATGAAATTAGGCATTAACGGCCTGGGTCGGATCGGTAAGCTTTCACTCTGGCACCATGTTTCCCGCAAGCATTTTTCCGAGATTGTGGTCAACGTGGGCCGGCAGGTGGGCACCGGGCTTCAGGATATAGCAAGCTCCATCGACCGGGACAGCTCCTACGGGCGGCTCGGCATGTACCTGCATGGCTGCAAGACCGGGCGGGTGATCGAAAATCTGAATGACGCCGACGGCACCATGACCGTCAACGGGGTACCGGTCAAAATCCTGCGCGAGGCCCGGAACCCTGCCGCGATTCAGTGGAAGGAAAACGGGGTGCGCCTGGTCGTTGACACCACCGGCGCCTTTACCGATCCCACCGCGGACGCCGACAGCCCCAAGGGCGCGTTGCGGGGCCATGTGCAGGCCGGGGCCGAAAAGGTGCTCCTGTCCGCCCCCTTCAAGATCAAGAACAAAGGCGTGGAGATGCCCGGCGATGCCGTCACCACGGTGATGGGCATCAACGACGGCGATTTCAACCCGTCCCAGCACACCCTTGTTTCCGCGGCCTCCTGCACCACCACCTGCCTCTCCTACATGATCAAGCCCATGCTCGATCATTTTGGCGCGGACCGGTTTTTGAGCGCGTCCATGGTCACGGTCCATGCCGCCACCGGCAGCCAGCAGGTTCTTGACCGTCTGCCCAATGCCGGGGCCACTGATCTCAGGAAAAACCGCAGCATCTTCAACAATATCATCCTGACCACCACCGGCGCGGCAAAGGCCCTGCCCCTGGTCATCCCGGAGATGAAAAGCATCGGCTTCATTGCCGAATCGGTGCGGATTCCCACCAACACCGGGTCGCTGATCATTCTGGTGCTCAACCTGCAGGATGAGCGCCTGGAGGCTCCCATCAAACGGAAGCTGGTGAACGCCATCTACCGGGATTACGCCGCAAACTCGTCCTACCTGGAATACAGCGATGAACAGCACGTTTCCTCGGATATCATCGGCCTGCCTTTTGCCGCCGCGGTTATCGAGGGCTCCGAGACCCACACCCGCACGGGCAGCCTCAAGGTGAATCTTGCCAAGCTCGGCTGCAACGGCGGACCTGACAAGCTGGAAGTGCCGGTAACCCAGGTGGTGGTGTATGGCTGGTACGACAACGAGCTGGGCAGCTATACCAATATGCTGGGCGACCGGACCGTTACCATTGCCGAGCAGATGATTTAAGGCCGAAGGTTCAAGGTGAAAGGTAAATGGCCCGAGGAGGAACGCGAGCCTGGCGCCTTTCTCGTTCGGGCCATGACCAATGCCGATCTTGAGGCGGTGACGGCCATCGAGGCTGAGAATCCTTCGCCGTGGACAGCCGGACAGCTGGCCGGTGAGCGTGATCAGGAACACGGCTGGCAGTTCGTTGCCGAGGTTGGCCCTTCGGGGCGGGTGTGCGGCTTTGTCTGCGGCCGGAGCTGCGGAGGGGAGGCAGAGCTGCTGAAAATCGCAGTGGGCCTGGAATACCGGCGGCAGGGGATAGCGGCCCAGCTTGTGGCGCACACCCTGCGCTCTCTGGCGGAGCAGGGGGTGAGTCGCTGTTTCTTGGAACTGCGCGCCGCCAATCTTCCGGCTCTTGCCTTGTATGAACGGTTCGGCTTTCGCAGGGTGGGGCTGAGAAAAGATTACTATGCCTCGCCGCTGGAAGATGCGATACTCATGGAAAAGATGGTTTTGTCAGCGTCTTAATAAAGTTTGAGAAAGGAACAGCTCCATGAAGAATATCCGCGATCTTGACATCAAGGGAAAGAAGCTGCTCATCCGCGTTGATTTTAACGTGCCGCTGGATGAACAGCTGAACATCACCGACGACACCAGGATTCGCGGGGTGTTGCCCACCCTCAACTACGCCCTGGATGAAAATGCCAAGCTTATTATCTGTTCGCATCTGGGCCGGCCCAAGGGAGAACGCAAGCCGCAGTTCAGCTTGGCCCCTGTGGCCAAGCGCCTTTCCAGGCTGCTGAACAAGGAGGTTGTTCTGGCTCCCGACTGCATCGGTCCGGAAACCAAGGCCATTGTCGAGGCCATGCAGCCCGGCAGCGTGGTTTTGCTGGAAAATCTGCGCTTCCATGCGGAGGAGCAGCAGAATGACGAGGGGTTTGCCAGTCAGCTGGCCAGCCTGTGCGATATCTATATCAATGATGCTTTTGCCGTGGCGCATCGGGCCCACGCCTCCGTGGTGGGAGTGACCCAATTCGTCGAGCATTGCGCCGCCGGATTCCTGTTGCAAAAGGAGATGGATTATTTCCACCGCTCGGTGAGCAATCCCATGCGGCCCCTGGTGGCCATCGTGGGCGGGGCCAAGGTGTCGAGCAAGCTCGGGGCCCTGGACAACCTCATGGACCGGGTGGACAAGATGATCATCGGCGGGGCCATGGCCAATACCTTTCTGAAAAGTATCGGCCACGACATGGGCCAATCCAAGGTCGAGGATGAATTGCTCGATACGGCGCGGGAGTTGCTCAACAAGGCCAAGCGCCTTGGGGTCAAGCTCTACCTCCCGGTTGACTGTATCGTTGCCGACCGGTTCGAGGCCCGGGCCGAATCCAAGCGGGTCACGGTGCAGGAGGTGCCGGCCGGCTGGATGGTGCTCGACATCGGCCCGGCCACCACGGTTCTTTTCTCCGAGGCCATGGAGACAGCCAAGACCATCATCTGGAATGGCCCCATGGGCGCTTTTGAGATGGATGCGTTTTCCCGGGGGACCATGGCCATGGTCCAGCATGTGGCCCGCTCCCACGCCCTGACCATTGTCGGCGGGGGCGATACCGATGTGGCAGTGCACAAGGCCGGCGAGTCGAGCAACATCTCCTACATCTCCACGGGCGGCGGCGCATTCCTCATGCTGATGGAGGGCAAGAAGCTGCCTGGGGTCGAGGCCCTGGAAGCAAAGGAATAAGGAGCAGTTCATGCAGCGCATCCCCTTGATTGCCGGGAACTGGAAGATGCATACCTCGCTGACCGAGGCCAAAAATCTTGCCGCCGGGGTGGTTTCCTCCTGCAAGGGCTTGACGGGCCGGGAGGTTATGATCGCCCCCCCCTTTACCGCCCTGGCAACGGTGGCCGAGGCGGTGAAAGGCTCGCAGGTCCGGCTTGCTGCCCAGAATGTCTGCTGGGAAGAGCAGGGCGCCTTTACCGGGGAGATAGCCCCTGCCATGCTGCGGGAGCTGGGGTGCAGCATGGCCATCATCGGGCATTCGGAACGAAGGCAGATCTTCGGCGAGACCGATGCGCTCATCAATCAGCGGGTGGCCGGGGCCATGCGTTTGGGAATAACCCCGGTCCTCTGTTTTGGCGAAACCCTGGCCGAGCGCGAGGCAGGCCAGACCATGGCCGTGCTTGAGCGGCAGGTACGGGCAGGGCTTGCCGGCATTTCTGTGGCCGAGCCCCTTGGCATGGTGCTTGCCTATGAGCCGGTCTGGGCCATCGGCACCGGCAAAACCGCCAGCGAAGAACAGGCTCAGGAAGCCCATGAATTTGTGCGGAATCTGCTGCTTGAGATGTACGAGAAAAGTATTGCCCGCCAAATGAGAATATTGTATGGTGGCAGCGTCAATTCGGGGAACGTGGATGCCCTGCTGCGGCAGCCTGATATAGATGGGGCCTTGGTTGGCGGAGCATCGCTCAAGGCCGATTCCTTCGAACGCATCATCCACTTCCGGCACTAATGGTAATCAAGAGAGAATGACCACCTTACTGACCATTGTTCATCTCGTTGTCTGTCTGTTCCTTATTGTGATCGTGCTCTTGCAGCACGGCAAGGGCGCCGACATGGGCGCGACCTTCGGCGGTTCCAGTCAGACCGTGTTCGGCACGGAAGGCCCGGTGCCTCTGTTGAATAAGATCACGACCTGGGCCGCGGTTGTTTTCATGCTGACCTCCATCTCCCTGGCGTATATGTCAACCAGGGTAGGGGATGGCTCGGTCATGAAAGAGGTTGCGCCTGTTGCCGCGCCAAAGAACGTGCCGATCCCGCTGCCCGCGGCGGACGGGGCCGCGCCCAAGACGCCGGTGCCGGTGAAGTAGCAGTTTTGTTGTCTGATCCGCAGAAATAAGGATTGCCGAAGTGGTGGAATTGGTAGACACGCAGGCTTGAGGTGTCTGTGGGGCAACCCATGCCGGTTCGAGTCCGGCCTTCGGTACCATATTTATAAAAGGCCCCGTAACCGATAACGGTTACGGGGCCTTTCTTTTGTTGCGGAGAAAACTACAGGGGCTGAAACCATCCCACATGCCCACTGAGTTGCTTCCTCGGAGTGTGATAGTATGAAAAGTTTTTTTAGGACCAACGTCCTTCCGCTTGGGATGTCCCCTAAGTCCGCTTCAGCTACCTATAGACGTCATCATCATTGCGTTTACCGATGAGCGCAACTTTCAAGATATCGCCTTCCACCCGGTATACGATTCGATATTCTCCAATATCGGCACGACGAAAGGGGTAACCAATCAGATTCTTTGAGTCGGGAGGTTCCGGGTTTTCCATCAAGCTGAACACCTTATTTGCCACCTGCCTGAACTGTTTGGGTGGCAACTGTTCAAGAAAAGCCAAGGCTCTCTTGGTCAAATCGAGCTTAAGCATGGTTCTCTTTCAAAAAAGCCAGACTCTTTTCTGTGCCGACATAACCTTCCTGTTCTGCCCCGATAGCCTTCTGTGCCCAGTATGCGTCTTCCATTTCAGTGAGGCGTTTGTATTCCTCATAAGAGAGCAACACAGATGTCTTTCTGCCGGTTTTGTCAACAATCACCGGTTCTCCCCTTGAGATATCAAGGTATTTCCCGAGCCTATTTTTAAATTCCGTGGCTGTAATTTCCATAAGACCACCTCCTAATATAGGCAAAATAACTAATTTGACTAAAACAGTCAATATGGACGACAATTCATACCGAAAAAACTCTTCGTATTGCCGCCTTTTTCTGGAGATCGGAGGGGAAGCGCCGAGTCTGTGTCTGCCTGTTTCTTGTCGTGATCGTGCTGTTGCAGCACGGCAAGGGTGCCAGCATGGCGCGGCTTTTGGCGGTTCCAGCCAGACCGTGTTCGGCACGGAAGGCCCCCTGCCTCTGTTGAGCAAGATCACGACCTGGGCCGCCATTGTTTTCATCTTGACCTCCATTTCCCTGTCCTATATGTCAACCAGAGTAGGGGATGGCTCGGTCATGAAAGAGGTTGCCCCGATTGCCGAACCGCAGAGTACGCCGATCCCGTTGCCTTCGGCGGACGGAGCCTCTCCCAAGGCCCCGGCGCAGGGCAAGTAGCAGTTGTTGTTTGATCCGAGAAAATAAGGATTGCCGAAGTGGTGGAATTGGTAGACACGCAGGCTTGAGGTGTCTGTGGGGCGGCCCATGCCGGTTCGAGTCCGGCCTTCGTACCATATTTATAAAAGGCCCTGTAACCGACAACGGTTGCGGGGCCTTTCTTTTTTGGAGGGAGAAGCGCGGGGGGATGCGTGGCCCTGCTGGTTCACCCCGTATCGAAAAAGACCTGCACCAAAAAAGCACCCATTCAATATTTTTCAAGCATTGACAATCTGTTAGGCGTATGAGATGTTTTTGGGGAACGCTTGAGGCTGGAAGTGCCTTCCGGCTTTAAGGGAAATAGATATACTGTCCCCGGAATTTCTGGGGAACGCTTGAGGCTGGAAGTGCCTTCCGGCTTTAAGGGAAATAGATATACTGTCCCGAATGGCGCTAGTTTAAGGTTTTTGCCTGGGAGATCACCCACAATGATCGGTTAAAACTACGACCTCGCCGATTTGACGACGCACAGGGGAAAGTGCCCCTCAACACAATCGGCGGCAAGAAAAAACTACCAGCGGCTAATATCGCCTAAGCATAAAATGTGAGAGACTCAGAGACGCAAAAATCATGCTGAAATCGCTTAAACTAGCGCCATTCTATACTGTCCCCGGAATTTCGGGTGCACGCTTTTCTGCTGACCTAAGCACGACAGCCGATCATCCTGTGCCAAGTTTTGCATAACACCACGGGAGAGGTACGCACTTTTTCGGTAAAAACAGGTCGAATTGTCAAAGATCGGGCCGAGTCGGCACTGGAAATTGCCATGCCTGGCTGACTCGTGAGCCTGATGGCTAAAAAACCGATTAAAAAACCCTGCCGCGAGTGCTACGCTGGGATGCGGACTTAGGGCATCACGGATTCAGGACCAATGAGAATATTCAGCATCAAAGACGACGGTAAATTTGAGGAGTTTTCTCAAACTCATTTCCATGCCAATCATGAAGAAGCGGTATTGGAAAATTGGCTTGAAAGCAACTCCGATGACATTCTAGAGGACGGCAAACTTCTCATTATAGGCCGCCAGGTCACAACAAATCTTGGGAGCATAATTGACCTTCTTGGAATTGACAGAGAAGGAAATACCGTTGTCTTAGAGCTGAAACGCGACAGAACACCTCGTGATACTTTGGCTCAGGTGTTGGAATATGCTTCATTTGTAGAGGAACTTGATACCGATCAACTTGAAGAAATTCTCCAGCGGTATGTAAGTGACGAATCATTAAACCTTGCCAGTTACCACAGAAACTATTTTGAACTCGCTTCTGACGAGGCAGTTTCATTCAATAAAGAGCAACGCATTGTCCTTGTTGGGCAACGAATCACCGGGGAAATTCGACAAACGGCTTCCTTTCTTCGCAGAAAAGGCATGAGGGTCACATGTCTTGAATTCTCATATTTTCAAGCGAATGGCGGCAGACATCTTTTCTCCTACGACATTGTAGTTGGGAAAGAACCAACAAAAATAAAGCAGATAACTTCCGGGGCCTTGCCAGTTGTCTCGAAAGATTCTTTCATGGAATCTTTGGATAAAAATGGCAAAGAGGTTTTTGGTCAACTGCTCAAATTCGCGGCAGAGAAGTCATTCCCAGTTCACTGGGGAACAAAAGGTTTCTCAATGAACGTAGACAAAAATGGTGTGCATGTCGCCATTTGCTATGGCTATCCACCAAAAGCAGTTTTCAAACAATCGGTCTACACGGCTCTTGTTGGCAGAGGCGGGCTCCTGAGTAAATTGGACGTCCCAGAATCGGAAATGAATCAACTTTGGCAAGAGGCACAGGCAACAGGTCTATTTCAACCGGCAGGGCGAGAACTCAAGGCGTTGATAAATCGGAAATTCAATAACACGGAAACGCAAACTCTTATTGGCTGGCTGGAGAAGGTCGCTACGGCAATTGAAAGCTATGAATTAAAATGAACGGCTGCGCCGAATCGGGGTATTCTGGAGGTATTCTGGGGACAGTATATTCAATTGACATGCTCATAAACCCTTGTTATGCTCTGGTCATGGCAAGAATGGCACGAGTTATAGCACCTGGCATACCGCACCATGTTACCCAGCGGGGGAATCGCCGCCAGCGAACTTTTTTCTGCGATGAGGACTATCGGGAATACCTCGCCCTGATGGCCGAATGGTGCGGCAAATGTGGCGTGCGGATATGGGCTTGGTGTCTGATGCCCAACCATGTGCACCTGATCGCCGTACCCTCCACCCCAGAGTCTCTTGCCCGCGCCATCGGTGAAGCGCACCGCCGTTACACCCGGATGATCAATTTCCGTGAGAATTGGCGCGGCCACCTGTGGCAGGAGCGCTTTGCCTCTTTTCCTCTGGACGAGAATTACCTGCTTGCCGCAGCCAGATATGTGGAGATGAATCCCGTGGCGGCCGGCCTTGTCGAACAACCCGGAGAATATCCGTGGAGCAGCGCCCGCGCACATCTTGCCGAGGAAGATGACCACTTGGTAACAGCATCCCCACTCCTGGCCATGGTCGGCAACTGGCGAGAGTTTCTGTCATTGTCCGACAAGGACGAGTTGGCTCTGCTCCGCAGGCATGAACGGACAGGCAGGCCGCTTGGAAATGAGAGCTTTATGGACCGACTGGAAGGCGAGCTGTCGCGCCCTCTCCGCCCGCAAAAACCTGGGCCAAAGCCTGATGTGAAATAGTTCTGGAAACTGTCCCCGGAACTCCCCCGTCCCCGGAACTCCCCCGGAACTCCGGTTGTCCCCAGAACTCCGGTGGAACTCCGTCCTTGTAGCAAAATCGATGCAGCGGAACGATCCGCTTGTCACCAGATTGTTTTCAGGTGGGGATAATGGCGCAGTTTCTCGTCCTTGGTTACCAGTACTGCTCCAAGCGACAATGCGGTGGTCACGATGATCCGGTCGGCGGGATCGGCGTGGGGGAAATCCGGCAGCCTGACGGATTCAACGGCAATGGCGTTGCTCACTGGCACAAAGGTAAGAAATGGCAGAGCCTCGCAGCGATAAAGCCAGTCACGCACATCCAGCGCCAATCGCAAACGGCCTCGTTCGACCAGCAACGCTATTTCCCAGGAACATATGCAGGACACATGCACCGAGTTTGACCCGACAGCCCCATCGATCGCCTTTTTTGCTGGTTTGCTCAAGGTGGTGGAACCATTCACCCACCAGAGCAAAACGTGCGTATCCAGCACGATCATTTTAGCGCCTCCCAATCTTCCGCGCCGACCGGCTCCAGAGGGGCATCGTATTTCAAGACGGTGTTGCGCAGCCCCTGGAAACATTCCTCCGGGTCCGCGACAAAAGGGACCACCTTGAGAACCGGGCGGCCATGGTCGGTTATGATCAACTCCTCGCCGGTTTGCTCAATTTTGCGAAAATACTCCAGCGAATGCGGCTTGAATTGGGATTTTGACACAGCTTGCGGCATGGGGCACCTCCATCTTTGATTATGACCATGTTATCATGGTCATAATATGCTTGCAAGGCAAAAAAACGAGCGGAGAGGCAAGGGTATTATGCGGTGACGGTTTCCGGTAACTGGAGAGTGATTTTCAGGTTTGAAGGGAACGATGCCGTGAATGTCGATTATCTTGATTACCATTAATGAGGGCAACGATGTTGATGCACGATCCGCCACATCCCGGCGAACTGATCCGGGACATATGCCTTGAACCTTTGGGGCTTACAGTTACCGAGGCCACAGCGGGGCTTGGCATAACCAGGAAAACTCTGTCCAGCCTTTCGAACGGGCATTCCTGTGTGACGCCGGTTATGGCCATCCGCTTGTCCAAGGCCTTTGGCGGAAGCCCTGAAAGCTGGCTGAACCACCAGAGGCAGTTTGACCTGTGGCATGCCCAGCAAAAGGCGGCAAGTTTGAAAGTGAAGGATTTTTGCCACGCCGCTTGAAAAAATGAATTGCGAGAACAGGTTAAACTCCCATCACGGCGAATTTCGACTCAATTCGCTTACGGCCACCGCAGAGAATGATGCAGAAGGCGGACAAGGTGCACGTCTCCTTTTCGCACCCGGTAAACAACAACAAACGGGGTGCCGGAAACAACAAGCTCCTTCGTATCCGCCAACCGCCCCGGCCTACCCAGGTTGGGCTGGTCTTGCAGAAGTTCCACCGCTTCCCTGATTCTGCTTGCCATTCGCCTTGCCGCCGTGGGGTTTTCCTGGGCAATATACTCGCCTGCCGCTTTCAGGTCATCAAGCGCGGGCGCAGCCCATTCAAGCCTTCGCATTTTTTCCCCAGGTATTGAGGATGGCGATTGCCTGCTCATGGCTTTTCAGGTCGCCACGCTCGGCGGCGGCAAGACCCTCCTTGATCGCTTCCACCTGCCATTCCTGGACATTGAGAAATTCCTCAATCGCCTGTGCCGCCAGAAACGACTTTGAGCGGTGGGTTGTTTGTGCCAGGGCTGTCAAACGCTCAGCCAGATCAGTGGATACCCGTGTGGAAACCAGTATCGTTTCATTCATGCCTGTCGCCTCTTCGATTTGTATACATTGTCATCATAAGTGATGATAGCATGATTTCAGTAGAGAGACAAGCTCGTAGCCTCCCAGCTCGTAGCCTCCCAGTGGGTGGACTATGGGGCAGGCTTGAATTTCAGACATTTGCCCGCGCTCTATGCTGGTATGGTCCGTAATCCCAGTTTATGCGGCGGGTTTTTATAATTGAGTGAGGGAGTTCTCTGCCCAGGCAATCTTTTCCTTGCTCCGCCAGGCACGGTGCTATGCGCTATGCCTGGCGGACTAAAAAAAAGGCGAAACGCTGATAGCGTTCCGCCTTTTTTTAATGAATCACAAGAATAGATCAGACAGTCAGATCGTTGCGCAGGGTTTTGCGGGGACCGCCGTGGCCTGCCGTGCTCCAGTCCCGGATGGGGGCGATGGCTGCAAGGCCTTCCTTGTTGTCGATACGCACCAGTTTGTCGTGGATGGACTGCCAGATGCAGGGAACGTCCTTGTGAATCTCGCAACGTCCGCCCACCGAACCGCCGCAGGGGCCGTTCATCAGGCTTTTGGCGCAGCGGGCCACCGGGCAGAGGCCGCCGGTGAGGTGGAGGACGCAGTTGCCGCAACCGGCGCATTGCTCGCTCCACACGCCCTGCTCGGCGGAACCGCCGAAGGATAAGGTGTTCACCCCCGGATATACCTTGGCCATGGGCCGCAGGTTGGCGATGAAGTTGACCCCCACCCCGCAGGCCATGGAAACGATGGCGTCGTACTGGCCGTCCCACTGGTCGATGGAGTCGACGTATTCCTTGTCGCACTGGCGCACCAGGGTGGCCTCGATGGTCGAAACCTCCTGGCCTGCCTTCTGCTTGCCCAACCGGATCAGGGAGGCGAGGATCTCCACCTCGCGCTCGCCCCCGGCAGAACAGACCGTAACGCAGCCGCGGCAGCCCAGAACCAGGATGCGCTTGGCGTCCTTCACCATGTCCATGATTTCATTGATGGGTTTTCTTTCGGCAATAATCATTTCGCGCCTCCCTGAAACGGGCTCGGGCCCAAGGTGGTAATACGTTCATCCATCTCCTGGGCCGCCTTGACGAAATCGGGGTGGAAGCCGCGCTCCAGGTGATACATCTCGATGCGTTCCGGTTCGACCCCGAGTTCGGCCAGGGCCTTCTTGATGGCGCCCACCCGTTTGGCGGCCCGCTGGCTGCCCATGAGGTTGTGGCATTTGTCTACAGGGCAGCCGGCCACATACACGCCGTCCGCCCCATCTTCAAAGGCCTTGAGCAGGGTGGAGACCTCGAGTTTGCCGGTGCAGACCAGACGGTGGATGGTCACGCTTTTGGGAAAGCCGTCGGCCCGCAACCCTTCCGGCCCTTCGGCCAGGGTCTGCTGGGAGGTGTAATGGCAACAGAATGCTTGGATATTCGGGGTAAAGGGCATGGAATTCACCATATTACAGGGCTGTGCCGCAGGCGGCGATCAGTCGCTCGTCCTCGGACTCGTTGAGGCGGATGGCCTGGGCCGGACATTCGGAGGGGCAGATGCCGCACCCCCGGCATTCCTGGGGATCGATGGCCGCCTTGCCCTGGTCGTCGATCTTGGGAATCCGCCAGGGGCAGACCCGGATACAGGTGAGGCAGGAAACGCAGAGATCGCGTTCCACCCAGGCGGCCTTGCCCTTGTCGAGCAGATCCTGGGAGGTGATGTAGCCTGCTTTCATGGCCAGCTGGCGCAGGGCGACCATGATCTCGGCAAAACGGACGTCCTGGGGGCAGACAAAGATGCAGCTGCGGCACCGGGAGCAGAACCAGAGCAGATCGGATTTGAGCAGCGCCTCTTTCAGCCCCATGCGGATCATGTGGATGATCTTCCGGGGGTCGAAGTCGGGGATCGCCTGACTGACCGGACAGATGCCGCTACAGGCGCCGCAGGAAAAACAGCGGTTCAGGAATTCGCCCCCCGGAATCGCCGTTACCTCGGCGCTGAAGGCCGAATTGATATCCTTGCTGGAGATTGCCATAACAAAGCCTCATGGTAAGGTATGAAACCCGGCAAGGGGCGCCGGATTAATTTCTTTCAGGTTGGCCCGGTGCGTTCCCGTTGAACCAATACAGCGTCGGCTACTCTAGCATAAAAAACAGCCCCGCCCAATAGGTATATCTACCGGAATAAGCGGTTTTTAGAGGGTCGGCCAGCGGAACCGGTGTCTTTGCCCTACACCAGAAAACGGAACTCACCCTTGCCCAACAGATCCTGAAGATGGAGCACGCCCGCCAGCTTGCCGTTGCGATCGGTTACGGGCAGAAAGGTGATTTCATGGCGTTGCATGATGCTGAGGGCGTCGGCGGCCAGGAGATCCGAGGTGATGGTTTTGGGCGCCGCGGTTATGGTATCCGCCAGGGTGAGCTCGTTCAGGCTGCCGTTTTTTTGACTGATAAGGCGGCGCAGGTCGCCATCGGTCAGGATGCCGGTGATTGTTTCCTCCTGCATGATCAGAACCGCGCCCAGATTTTTGGCGTTCAGCTCGGCAATGGCCTCCGGCAGGCTGGCGCGCTGGGAAACCTTGGGGATTGCAGTGCCGGTAAGCATCACCTCGGCGACATTGACCTTGAGGCGTTCGCCAAGGCTGCCGGCCGGATGGTTGCGCCGGAAATCGCTTGCCTTGAACTGCTTGAGGTTCAAGAGGACCACGGCCAGGGCATCGCCCATGGCCAGGGCGGCGGTGGTGCTGGCCGTGGGCGCCAATCCCAAGGGGCAGGCCTCCTGGGGCACCGCGACCTTGAGTACCGCATCGGCGGTCAAGGCCAGGCTGGAAGCAGGATTGCCGGTCATGGCAATGATTTTGGTCCCGCGTTTTTTAAGGTTGGGGAGCAAAAGCCCGAGTTCCGCGGTTTCGCCGCTGTAGGAAATGGCAAGAATAACGTCCTGGGGGTCCACCATGCCGAGGTCGCCGTGCATGGCTTCCACCGGGTGGAGGAACAGGGCGGCAGTGCCGGTGCTGTTCATGGTGGCGGCGATCTTCTGGCCGATGATCCCTGATTTGCCGATGCCGGTGATCACCACCCTGGCCGGGCACGCCATGATCATGGCCACTGCCTTGTCAAAATCGGCATCGATCTGGTCGAGCAGGGCAATGATGCCTTCCGCTTCAATTCTGAGAACTTCCTTGGCCTGTTCAATGCTCATTGGTCTGGGGAGGGTCCTATTTCTTGTCCGTGGACTGGCAGGCGTTCCTAGTGCCAAGGAGAAGCTTGCAGAATTCCTTGTCCGGCGCAACAGGATAATCCCCGTCAAAGCAGGCCTTGCAGTAGGAGTCCGCCGGGCCGCCGCACGCTTCCAGCAACCCCTCAAGGCTGAGGTAATAGAGGGAATCAAGCCCCAGGTAATCGCGGATTTCATCAACGGTTTTTTTGTTGGCGATGAGCTCCCCGCCCGAGGGAAAGTCGATCCCGTAATAGCAGGGATTGCGGGTGGGAGGACAGCTGATCAGCATGTGGATTTCTTTCACCCCGGCCTCGCGCAGGGATTTGACCCTGGAGCGGCCAGTGGTGCCCCGGATGATGGAGTCGTCCAGGATGATGACCCGTTTATCTTTCAGAAAAGAGCGGATGGGGTTCAGTTTCACCCGCACCGAGAAGTCGCGCATGGACTGGGTGGGCTGGATAAAGGTGCGGCCCACGTAGTGGTTGCGGATCACCGCCATTTCGAGCGGAATGCCCGAGGCCTGGGAAAAGCCGATGGCCGCGTAGTTGCCGGAGTCGGGAAAGGGCATGACGAAATCTGCGTCGATTTTGCATTCGCGGGCCAGGATTTCGCCCATGCGCTTGCGGCTCTGGTAAACGTTTATGCCGAAGATGTCGCTGTCCGGCCGGGCAAAATAGACCTGCTCGAAGATGCAGAAGCTGCGGCGCTGGCTGGTGTCGAGGCGGAGGGAGCGCTGGCCTTCGCGGTCGATGATCAGGATTTCGCCGGGCTCGATGTCGCGGATATACTGGGCCTCGACCAGGTCCAGGGCACAGGTTTCCGAGGCGACGATAAAGCCGCCGTTGTTGAGTTTGCCCAGGCAGAGCGGCCTGAAGCCACCGGCATCGCGCACGGCGATGAGCTTGTCCTCGGTCATGAGCAGGATGGAGTAGGCGCCCTTGATGCTCTCGAAGGTGTCGATGAGCGCCTTGTCAAGGCCAAGGTGGGAGCAGCGGGCGAGCAGATGGACCACCACCTCGCTGTCCATGGTGGACTGGAAGATGGAGCCCTTTTTCTCCAGCTCGTTGCGCAGGGAGCGGATATTGACCAGATTGCCGTTGTGGGCCACGGCCACGGTGCAGCCCTGGTGGGTGGCGGTGAACGGCTGGGCATTGATGATGTTGGAGGCGCCGGTGGTTGAGTAGCGGACATGGCCCACGGTGAGGTGGCCTTTCAGCCCTTGCAGGTCAGCCTCGCTGAAAACATCGTGCACCAGCCCCATCCCTTTGTGCTGGGAGATCTGGTTGCCGTCGCTGGCCACGATGCCGGCGCTTTCCTGGCCCCGGTGCTGGAGGGCGTAGAGGCCGAAGTAGGTAAGCTTTGCCGCGTCCTCGTGGCCGAAAATTCCACAAACGCCGCATTCGTCCTTGGGGCGTGATGCGTCTGAGTATGTCATGGCGTTTTGTCCCTCGTGATGTACTTGCCGTCCACCCGGAAAAAAGGAGAAAATATACATCCTTTTATATGGATGGGAAATGTTTTTTTGTTTTGCAGCTGTCCAGCAGCACCACATCTGCTTCGGAGTCTCGCAGGCTCGCTTACCTGTCATCGGCCTACTCATGTGCAATAGCACACTTCGTAGACCTCTTCCTCGCATCTGCGGCACTGCTGGACAGCTGCGTTTTTGGTGGTTAAGTGAGTACTTAGGTTCCAAGTTTCGCGGCTGGGGTGGGGTCCGGTTCGGTTTCGGATGCCCCGCTTCCTCCGGCGTGATCCAAGCCCCGGAAGAAGTTGAGCCAGGAGGAGGTGTTGTTGAGCGCCCAGTTGCGCGGAGGGACAAAGCCATGCCGCATGGATTCGGGCAGGCCGCGGGCGGCAAGGCGTTCGTAGATTCGGACATAGAGGCAGCGTTTTTTGCCGGGGTACACCTCGCACCAGCCGTCGCGGCTGCCGCCGCAGGGGCCGTTGAGCAGGTATTTGGCGCAGCCGGCCTGCGGACAGACAAAGGCGAGATCACCCAGGGTGCAGTCCCCGCAGTTCTGGCAGCCGAAGAGGAGAAACTTGGTCACGTGCTCCACATGGGTGAGGCCGTTGTCCAGCCCGCCGCCCTCCAGGGCGAGGCAGATTTTTTTGCACACCGGGTAGAGCGGCGCCTTTGGGGTAAAGGCCAGATTGTGGACGAGCCGGGCCAGCCGGTAGTTGAGCTGTAATCCGGTCTGCCCCGCTTTGCAGGGGCTGGGCTCGCTGGTGTTGAGGCCGGTTTCCGCATCTTTTTTATAGAGATAAAAGCCGTTTTCGTGCCAGTAGTCCATCTCCGGGATCAGTTCCCGCCAGTTTTCGGCAAGGGAATCGGCGGTGGTGAGGAGAAAGTCGATGTTTTCATAGGTGAGCCCCGGCCCGCCGAGATGGGCGCCCGCATAGCCGAGCCCCTTGAGGATGGCCAGCAGCTTTGCCCCCCGCAGCAGCCGGGCTTGTTTGCCCTTGTCCGGGGTTGCAGCCTCGCGGCGGATTTCTGCGTACAGCGCATCGGTGATGACGCAGCCGGGGATTTTTCCGGTGTGCATGAGGGCGGCCACCGTGAGGTTGGGAACAAAGACATTGCCCAGCACCGGCAGGTTCAGCCCGTTTTGGCCCAGGTAGAGGATGACCTCATGAAACTTGCGGGCATCGTAGCCGACCTGGGTGATGATGTAGTCCGCGCCCCGCTCAACCTTGCGGTGGAGCTTGGCGTACTGCATCAGCAGTTCCGCCTCAAGCCTTTTGAAGGGAGAGAGAGCCACGCCCATGAGAAACGAGGTGGGCCGGATTGAGCCTCTTCCCCGGTCCGGGCCGGAGTTTCCCTGGTTCATCCGGGAGATCAGATCCAGGACATGCACCGAGCCGAGATCGAAGACCGGTTTGGGGAAGCCCTGGTAGCCTTCCTGGGGATAATCGCCGGTGATCACCAGCAGATCGCGGATGCCCAGACGGTCCCAGGCAAAGAGCAGGCTTTCCATCTGGTTGCGGTTCTTGTCCTTGCTGGAAAAATGGACAATGACGTCAAGCCCCATTTTCTGGATCTCGCGGCCCAGGACTTCCGGGGACAAGGCGGACTGGCCTCCGGCATTTTCGGTGATGCTCACCGCCTGGATGCGCGGGTCGCAGGCCAGCTTTCCGGCCAGTTCCAAGGTGCGGTCAAGTTCCCGGCTGTGCCCGCCCCGGCTGGGCACCAGTTCGAGGGTGATGGTGAATTGTCCGGGGTTGCGGAGTGATTGCCGGAAAGGGGATTTTTTTTCAGCCAGCATGGGCAGGGGTGTCCGGGGTATGGGGGTGGCTCATTTTTTTCTTGCTCATCAGGAGAATGCAAGTAACCATAACCATTATTTCTGGAAAAGGAAACAGCCGGGCCAACACGAAGGGGCAGGCCCAAGGCCCAAGGTTCAAGGTTCAAGGCTAAAGGCTCAAGGATTGGGAGGGCAGGATGGGAAAAGAGACATTCTGGCGGCAGGCAGCCCGGGTTTTTGACGAGCGGGCCGCGGAATATGACGCCTGGTTTGAGGACAGCCTGCTCTTTGCCATTGAGCGCGAGGCTCTGCAGGAGCTGACCACGCCTCTTTCGGGACCGAAGCTTGAGATCGGCGTCGGCCCCGGACGCTTTGCCGAGGCCCTGGGCGTGGAGTTTGGCGTTGATCCGGCCCTGGCCCCCCTGGCTTTTGCCAAAAAACGGGGGGTGCGGGTGTGCCAGGCGGTGGGCGAGGCCCTGCCCTGTGGAGGACAGAGCATGCGGACGGTGCTGCTGCTCTTCACCTTCTGTTTTCTCGTTGATCCTCTCCCGGTGCTGCGGGAATGCCGGAGGGTGCTCAGGCCCGGCGGGCATCTGGTGCTGGGACTCATTGTGGCTGACAGCCCCTGGGGCCGGATGCTCCAGCAAAAAAAGGAGGCAGACCATCCGTTCTACCGGCAGGCCCGGTTCTATGCGCCGGGCGAAGTGGAACAATATCTGGGTGGGTGTGGTTTTGTCGTGGAGGAAATCCGCTCCAGCCTGATTCAGCCGCCGGAAGCATTGCGGGAGATGGAACACTCCCGGGGTGGGCTGGTCAGTCAGGCGGGTTTTGCGGTGCTGGTCGCCGGGGTGGTTCCGTAAGCCATTTTTTTCGTTCCCGCAGGAACTCGGCGGCGAGGAAGGTCGCGCCGGTCACGATGACTCCCGCAACGGCAATCGCCGCCAGCCAGCCGCGGGAGACTTTCCTGCGCCGCTGCTTCATTGGGGGCAGGTCGCGCCTGCAATACCGGCATACCAAGGCCTCGCCGTGGATATGCTCCTTGCAGAATGGGCAGATTCGTGTACGCATGCCGATTACCATATAGCGAGTGGTCGGTGGTTGTCAAGAAAGAGGTGCACCCTTTTTCGATTTCGCCCTTCTCTTGCAGGTCAAGGCGGAAATTCACAAGATTTTCCGTAACTGTTCAGCAGCACCCCATCTGCTTCGCCGCTGCGCTGCTGTCATCGGCCTGCTTATGTGCAATAGCACACTTCCCAGGCCTATTTCGCGCATCTGTGGTGCTGCTGAACAGTTACATTCCGTGGTTTTCGTTCAATTCCGGCATCAAGCTGGATAGTTACGATTTTCCTTGTCAGCGCAGGGTTCCCTTTGTAAGATGAGCCAATTATACTCTGAATGCAATTATCCCCATGAAATACAAGGAGAAAGTTATGGCGAGCGATAAGGTTATCCAGGTTTCCGACGGCGATTTCGGTGCAAAGGCCCTGCAGTCCGAGGTTCCTTTTCTCTTGGATTTCTGGGCGCCCTGGTGTGGGCCCTGCAAGGCGATCGGTCCGGTTATCGACGAGCTGGCCGCCGAGTTTGAAGGCAAGGTCAAGGTCGGAAAGATGAATGTCGATGACAACCCCGTCACCCCCGGAAAGTATGGGATTCGGGCTATTCCCACTCTGATTCTCTTCAAAGGCGGGGAAGTTGCCGATCAGGTGACCGGCGCGGTGGGCAAACAGCAGCTCAAAGCCATGATCGAAAAGGCTCTCTAGGCTTGCGTTTTACTGGTGATGGCTCCGAGGTCCGGTTCTTGCGCACCGGGTCTTTTCTTTTTCTGCTGAAATGGATGAGCGGGACATGATTTTTTCAAAACGGAATCGTCGGCTTTTTCGGGCCTGTGTCCTGGCTCTTGTCATGATGACCGCCGCGACCGGGCTCAGCGGTTGCGCGACCCTTGACACCATGCTGGGCTGGGTGGGCTTCGGCTCCGGGGCAGGGGGGCCGCAAACCGCGGACGACCTGGCCACGGAGGGGATGACCGAGTTCAATAACGGGAACTACAGTGCCGCCTTAAAGCGTTTCGCGGAGATAAAAGACCGGTTTCCCTTCAGCGATGTGGCGCCGTTGGCCGAGTTGAAGGCCGCCGACTCCAACTTTTACATGGACAAGTTCACCGAAGCCAAGACCATGTATGAGGAGTTTGAGTCCAATCACCCGACCAATGAGGCTGTTCCCTATGTCCTGTTTCAGATCGGCATGTGTTATTATCAGCAGATCGGCACCTATGACCGGGATCCGGGCAACGCCGATAACGCGGTGCAGGCCTTTGAGCGCTTGAACCGGTCCTATCCCAAGTCCCCCTATTTTGTCGAGGCCTCGGCCAGGATCCGGGCAGCGCGCGATTTTTTGGCCCAGCACGAGTTCTATGTCGCCACCTTCTATGTGCGGACCGAGGAAGACAAGCAGGCCGAAGGACGGCTTGAGTATCTGCTTGCCACCTATCCCGAAGCCAGCGTCAGGCCGCAGGCCACGGAATTGTTGGCTCAGCTGAAGGCCGGCAAGGCCATTGATAAAGGCTGGCGCCGGTTTGTGCCCACGGTCTCCCTGCCGGACTGGCACTCCTTTTTTACCTCCGCCTTCGGCATCCTGCCGCCCAGCAAGGCGCCGGAAAAGTAGTAAGCGCCCGGCTTGCCTTCTCCCATGGGCCTTTCCCGTTTGCGTGCGGGCACAAGGCCCATGGTTTTCAGGAGCCGTTACACTGCCGCCGTTACACTGCCGCCGTTACCTGCCGTTTCCTTGCCCTTCCTGAATTTCTTGTCGTACCGTTCCTGCTCGCTGTAGATGCAGCCGCAATATGCCTGGCGGTAGAGTCCCATCTCGAGGCTGGCGTCGATCCCTTCCTGCCAGCCGGCCCGGAAATCCTCGTAAAGAAACGGGACCCCGAACTTGCGCCCCAGCTCTTCCCCCAAGGCCCGGATGGTTTCGTGGCGCTGGTAGCGGCTGTACAACAGGGTAGTGCTGAACGCCTCCGCCCCGATCTCCCTGGCCTTTTTTGCCGTTGCTTCAAGGCGCATCCGATAGCAGCGCGGGCAGCGGTCTTCCTCGTGGAACACGACTTGCCGCAGGTATTCCCTGAGGCCGTATTCCCGTTCGTACTCCACGGGCAGGGCCATCCGTTGCGCCAGATCCTCAAGGGTGGCGATCCGTTGCCGGAATTCCCGGAAGGGGTGGATGTTGGGATTAACGAAATAGCCCCGCACGGCATGGCCTTGGGCGCGCAGGGCGGTGAGGGGAAAGATGGTGCAGGGGCCGCAACAGAGGTGGAGGAGAACGGTCATCTTCCGGCCTAGGCTTTGTTGAGCTTGAACTGGCGCGGGCTGATGTTGAGCTTGGCGATCTTGTAGTTGATGATCCGCAGGCTGGTATCCAGCAGCTGCGCAGCCTTGGTCTGGTTCCCCTGGCTCTTTTTCAGGCTGTCGATGATCAGCTCCCGCTCAAAATTCTCCACTGCGGCGGAAAAAGAGACCGGGTTGCGGTCGCTCACCGATCCGGAGGTCTGCAGCGACGGCGGCAGGTGATAGCTCTTGATGGAATCCTCGTCGCAGATCAGTACCGCCCGCTCGATGCAGTTTTGCAGCTCCCGGACGTTGCCGGGCCAGTGGTACTGGACCAGCAGATCGATGGCCGGGGTGGAGATGCGGCGGATCTGCTTGCTGTTTTCCTCGTTGTATTTTTGAAGGAAGAAATCGGCCAGGAGCATGATGTCGGTCCGGCGCTCCCGCAAGGGCGGCAGATAGATGGGGAAGACATTGAGGCGGTAGTAGAGGTCTTCCCGGAAAGAACCGTCTTCCACTGCCTTTTCCAGATCCTTGTTGGTGGCGGTGATCAGCCGGACGTTGCATTTGGTTGGGGCGACACCGCCCAACCGCTGGAATTCGCGGTCCTGGACCACGTTGAGCAGCTTGATCTGCACGTTCTGGCTCAGCTCGCCGATTTCGTCGAGAAACAGGGTGCCGCCTTCTGCCAGTTCAAAGCGGCCTTTCTTGGCGTTCTGCGCCCCGGTGAAGGCCCCTTTTTCGTGGCCGAACAGTTCGCTTTCCAGCAGGGTTTCCGGCAGGGCCGAACAGTTGACCACCACGAATGGCGCCTTGGCGCGCTTGCTGTTGTGGTGGATGGCCTTGGCCACCATGGTTTTGCCGGTGCCGGATTCGCCGCGCAGCAGGATGGTGGCGTTGGAGTCCGCCACCCGGTGGATCATCTCGAACACCTCCTGCATCCGGCTTGAATTGCTGACGATGCTGGCCACCCGGTATTTCTCCGAGAGCTCCCGCCGCAGCTGGGTATTTTCCTGTTCCAGCCGCTCCCGCTCCTGGTTTACCGCCTGGATGCGGACCACGGTCTGGGCGATGAGTCCCGAGAGCACGGTGAGAAACTGGAGATCCTTTTCAAAGTCGATGCCCTCCTGATAGTTGCGGTCCACGCTCAGGGCGCCGATGGTGTTGGCCCCGTGCTTGATGGGCACGCAGAGAAAGGAGAGGGCCTCCTGATTTTTCTCGGCCCTGGCCCGGGTTTTGTTGAGGAAGAGGGGTTCCTGGCTGATCTGGGGCACCACTATGGGGGAGCCGCTGGCCACCACCCTTCCGGTAATGCCCTCGCCGAATTTATAGATCCCGCGCTTGCGGGCTTCCGCAGTCATGCCGGGGGCCACCTCGGTTTCGATCTGGCCGGTGAGCGGGTTGGCGATGGTTACCGCCCCATTGCCCAGTTTGGTGCGGGCGGCCAGGACGGTGAGGCTTTCTTCCAAACATTTGCGCAGGTCGTCCGATGAAGCCAAGGCCCTGGTTATCTCATACAGGGTGGCCAGGTCGATGGGTTCTCGTTTATTGTCAGACATGTTTTTCCCCGGTTCTTTCTTACGTGTTTGGTATGCATTGTTTTGTAATGCGCGGGCCATTGTAACAAATTTGTCTGATATTGCACCTGGAAATGTGTTTGGGCAAGGGAGGTGGGCGCAGTTTTTTGTTGTAAGTTGCAGGCAAGCCGGGCTGGCCACGGAATCAGCGGGCTTTCGAGATGAAGGCCATGGCCGCCAGACTCGCTACGGCAACCGAGGCGTCGCGAACCGGCTGTCCCTGAGTCTCGCGCAGGATATCCCTCGGGGATGGGGCTGCGGTGTCGATCAATCTGTGCCAGAGCCGGCCGCTTGGCGGCGCCGGAATGATGAAGGTGGCCGGGGTGTGTCCGCCGTTGAGCATCACGAAAAAATCATCATCGCGCCGCACCCCGGCGGTGGTTCCGTGCAGGACAAAGGCCAGGGCCTTGCAGGCAGGCGACCAGTCCGGCCGGCCTGGAGTGGTCGCCTGCCATTCGATTTCCGGGCTTTGCCCGTCGGCGGGGAAAAAATCGGTGCGGTGAAAGACGGGATGTCTTTTGCGCAGGCCGATGAGCTGGGTAAAGAACCGCAGCAACCCGTGGTTCTGCTCCGCCAATTGCCAATCGAGCCAGCTGATTTCATTGTCCTGGCAATAGGCGTTGTTGTTGCCCTGCTGGGTCCGGCCGAATTCATCGCCCGCCACCAGCATCGGCACCCCCTGGGAAAGCATCAGGATGGCGGCAAAGGTTTTGATGCGCCGGTGCCGCAGTCCTGCAACGGTAACGTTGTCCGTTGATCCTTCGCTGCCGCTGTTCCAGCTGATATTGTCGTTGCCGCCGTCCCGGTTCTCTTCGCCGTTGGCCAGATTGTGCTTTTCGTTGTAGCTCACCTGATCGTACAGGGTGAAGCCGTCGTGGCTGGTAATGAAATTGATGGAGTTGCAGGGGTTGCGGCCATCGTCCTGATAGAGGTCGGCGCTGCCGGCGATGCGGGTGGCGAGGGGGGCCACTATGTCGTTGTGGCCGCAGAGGAAGCGGCGGACATCGTCGCGGAATTTGCCGTTCCATTCGGCCCAGCGCCGGTTGGTGGAAAAGCTCCCCACCTGATAAAGGCCCGCGGCATCCCAAGCCTCGGCAATAATCTTGGTATCGGCGAGGATGGAGTCCTCGGCGATCTTTTCCACCATGGGCGGGTTGCTCAGCACGTTGCCTTGCTGGTCGCGGCCCAGAACGCTGGCCAGGTCGAAGCGGAAGCCGTCCACATGCATCTCGATCACCCAGTAGCGCAGGCAGTCCATGATCAGGTGCCGGACCAGGGGGTGGTTGCAGTTCACCGTGTTGCCGCAGCCGGAGAAGTTGAGGTACTCCCTGCTCTGCGGGTCCAGCAGGTAGTAGATGATATTGTCCAGACCCCGGAAGCTGATCACCGGTCCGTCACCGCCGCCTTCTGCCGTGTGATTGAAAACCACGTCGAGAATCACCTCGATCCCGGCCCGATGCAACGCTTTGACCATTTCCTTGAACTCCCGCACCTGGTTGCCGTTGCGGCCATTGACCGCATAGGCGGCCTTGGGGGCGAAAAAGGAGATGGGGCTGTAGCCCCAAAAATTCTTCAGCCGCTCTCCTGTGAAGGGGTTGTGGTTGATGATCTCCTGTTCGTTGAATTCGGTGATCGGCAGGAGCTCCACCGCGGTAATGCCGAGCTTCTTGAGATAGGGAATCTTCTCCACCACGCCCTGGTAGGTGCCGGGATGGTTCACGCCGGAGCTGGCATGCCGGGTGAAACCCCGGACATGGAGTTCGTAGATGATACTCTGCTCCAGGGGGATATTGAGGGGCCGGTCGCCTTGCCAGTCGAATTCATCGCCGATGATGCAGCAGCGTCGCTGGAAGGTGCTCAGCGGGGTGCAGAGTCCGGTGCGGCAGTAGGCCACCCCCCATTCGGAGCCTCCGGTAAGCGCCTTGGCATAAGGGTCGAGCAGCAGTTTTTTTTCGGAAAAGAAATGGCCCGCACCCTTTGGGTCGTATGGACCCGACATGCGGTAGCCATAGCGGAGATTGGTGTCAAGGTCGTGGAGCAGGATGTGCCAGATATGGCCGGTCCGGTTGATCTGCGGGTCGAGCCGGATCTCGGCGCAGGGGTCTTCCGTGCCGGATTTAAATAAAACAAGGGTTACGGTTTCCGCATGCCTGGAAAACACGGCGAAATTGACTCCTTCCGGTTTCAGGAAGGCGCCCATGGGCAGTGGATATCCGGGGCCGGTTGAGAATTTTCCCTTGGTCATGGCATATTTCCCCTTGCGTGAACAGGAAACCGTAACTATTATGATAATAATTACTAGTTTTAGGAATGTGTCCTTTTCATTATATCGTTTCCAGGCAGGGGATGACAACAAAACTGAGGAGGTGTGCCATGGGATTAGCGGAAAAGTTGGGAATGGCTGGTCAACCTGTGTCGATCGACTGGGATCTCACCCCCTCGGACACTTTTGCCATGTTCGAAAGCTGGGGGGGCAAGGAGCGGATTCGCAACAACGCGGAGCTCCATTACTATTTTTATATCGACAACTGGAATTCTCCTGCCAGGCTCTGCCTGATGGAGCGGGGCGTCAAGCATGCCAAGGTCCTTGCCCACATCAACTGCCCGCAGGAGATGCTGAAAAAATGCGTGGCCCGTCAGGGCAAGGACATGCGCGACCAGAGTTACGCCATTGATGAGGGGATCAAGCAGTGGCTGCTGGAAAAAATCATCGAGAGCGAAGATTCCTCCCGGGTCGAGCTGGTGGACAACACCGTGAAGCAGGAAGTCATGGAAACCGGCCTGCCGAAGAAACGCGACCCTCTGCCGGCCACGGACAAGGTCAACCTGCGCGCCGCGGGAGTCGTGCTCACCGAGCAGGAAGCAGCGGACATGGCGGTGCGGCATGGTTTTTACGACAGCCGCTGCAACCCCCAAGGGAATTTTGGCAACGTGCTGGTGGACAACGGCGACGGTCTGACCGTTACCGATCAGGTGACCGGAGTCATGTGGCAGCGGGGCGGCTGTGATCTCACCACCATCCGCAACGTGCAGAAATATGTGGAGGAGCTCAATCGTCAGCGTTTCGCCGGCTTTGCCGATTGGCGGCTGCCCACCATGGAGGAGGCTTTTTCCCTTCTGGAACCACGGGTGAATGAAAAGGGGGTTCATCTCCATCCCTGTTTTTCCAAGGAGCAACCCTTTATTTTTCTGGCCGACCAGCGTAAACCCGGCGGGTATTGGTTTATGGATTTCAAGCAGGCCACGGCTTTCTGGGCTTCGGGCACCATCCCCGGCGGTTTCGGCAGGGTGTGCCGATCCGTCTGAGGCAGGAAAGGCGATGGCAAAAGAAAATGGCTGCCCATGGGCAGCCATTTTCTTTTGCGGACCCGGTTGAATCCGGATCAACAAATTCTTGCAATTTATCCGGACCGGTTATAAAGAACCTACGAGGTCTCACTGCGCGCCAATTTTCCCGCCGCCTGTCGGCGGGTATTTTTTCCTGAAAAACCGAGAGAGAGGAAACGCCATGCCTGAGTTCAAGAATGTCACCATCGTAAAAAGGGCCAATGTCTACTTTGACGGCAAGGTCACCAGCCGCAGCGTGATTTTTGCCGATGGCGCCAAAAAGACCCTGGGCATCATGCTGCCCGGAGAGTACGAATTCAACACGGCGGACAAGGAACTCATGGAGATCCTGTCCGGAGAGCTGGAGGTTTTGCTGCCAGGGGCAGCCGACTGGCAAACGGTCAAGGGCGGCGAATCTTTCGAGGTGCCGGCCCACTCTAAGTTTTGCCTGAAGATCAAGAGCCTCACCGATTATTGCTGTTCTTTTTTGAAGTAGGATTGCCCAAACAAAAAAAGCCATCGGGGCATTTGCCCGATGGCTTTTTTTGTTCCGCAGGGGCGTGCCCGCCCCGCTGTGTCACCCTTTTTTAAAAATTCTCAAACTCTTCGTCGTCAAAGGGGATTACTTCCTTGGCTGTGCTCTTCTTTTGGTGGGAGATGGCACGAGGCTGCGTCTGCTTTTGGGGAAGTCCCGGCCGTTTTGTCGCTGTGTCGCCGCGCGGTTGCGTGCCTTGCTGCGGAGAGATTCCGGCAGACGGCCTGCTTCCGGCCTCGCCGGCGATCAAAATCTGCAGCTCCTGGACAAGGCCGAGCAAGGTGTTGTTTTCGGCAAAGAGTTCCTCTGAGGCGGCGGCGGATTCCTCGGCGGTGGCGGCATTGCTTTGCACCACTTTGTCCATCTCCTGCAGGGCGATGTTGATCTGACCCACGCCATCGGTCTGCTCTTTTGCCGCGGTGGAAATCTCGTTGATCAGCATTGAGACCTTGCCGGTGCCGGCAGATACCTGGTTAAATTCCTCGTTGGTCTTGCTGACGAGCACCGTGCCTTCCTGCACCTTGCTCACCGTTTGTTCGATCAGGGCAGCGGTTTCCCGGGCTGCCTCCGCAGCCCGCATGGCCAGGCTGCGGACCTCGTTGGCCACCACGGCAAAGCCGGCGCCGGCCTCCCCGGCCCTGGCCGCTTCCACTGCGGCGTTCAGGGCAAGCAGATTGGTCTGGAAGGCGATTTCATCAATGGTCTTGATGATTTTTGAGGTCTTATCGCTGGCGGCGGAGATCTCGCCCATGGCGGAGGTAAGCTGCTGCATGGAGACCGCCGCCTGGCTGGCCACATTGTTTACCTCTGCCATGACGGCGTTGGCTTGCTGGGCGTTGTCCGAGCTGTGCCGGGTCATGGAGGCGATTTCCTCCATGGAGGCGGAGGTTTCTTCAAGGGAAGCTGCCTGCTCGGTGGCGCCTTCGGCAAGCTGCTGACCTGCACTGGCAACCTCGCCGGAGGCGGCGGAGATATGGTCGGCGCCCGCGGTCATGCCGTTGATCGCCTTTTTGAGCGGCACGGTGATGCCGCGGGTGATGATAAAGGCCAGGGCGCAGCCGCCGATGAAGATGCCGATGGCGATGAAGATGATCAGAGTCTGAAGTTCGTTGCCTTCGGACAGGGCTTCGTCGGCAACGCGTTTTCCCTCGGTGGTATTGATTTTGTCAAATTCGGTGATGGCCTCGCGAATCTTGCCGGCCACTGTCTCCAGAGCATCCGCCTTGCCCGATACCAAGGCCAGGTTGTCCGCCTGGGCTGCGTCCATCAGTTCCCGTGCCGCCGGGGCCAGCTTGTCGTGCAGCGTGATGATGGCGTCGATCTTCGCCAGCCAGCCGGCTTTCACCAGGTCTTCATCGGCCTGGACAGTTGTCCGGACCCGGGCAAAGGTTTCATCCGCCGCTTTGTCCAGGCTGTCGAACTGCTCCCGGTAGACGGCGTTCTTATGGATGACAAAGCGCGCGACCGCAAGTTGCTGGCGATTGACCAGCAGAGCCAATTTTCCGCCGGTATAGGCAAGGGGCAAATGGGTGTTTTGCAGATCCTTGACAGAGTTCACCATCTGTGAGGATTTGAAAACGGCGAAGCTGGCTCCAATGGTGGAAAGAACAACCAGGAAACCGAAGCCTGCCGCCAGTTTTTTTGCCAGGGAGATTTTTGAAAAATTCATCGTGGTGCTCCAGGATACTTTGCCGACGCATTTATGATTTGTCAGTAGGGAAATGGTGCGGACAGTGCCAAGTTGAGTAAGGGAATCTTAACCATATGTTTTCTTGATAAAAAAATTATAAGTTGTGGGGAAAGATGGTGCAAATCCTGCAAACTATCAGCGGGATTGCTACCGTGGCTTTGTGGTGGCAAGGGCTATGCTGTTCTTGCCATGTCGGTTATATAGGTTGGGGCAGCAGGCCTTGCCACCGGGACCAGCCACCTGAGAACAGGGTACAAAAGCAGGACGCGGATTGCAAGTGCTTCACCGCCAGAGTTCGTGGTTCCCTGCGAGTTGTTGCTCAGCCGGCAATGGTCAAGACGTCAGCGGGGGAAAGCTTTTCCGGCTCATTGTCTCGGAAAATCGCCTGTGCTAGTATGTGGCAGAATTGTTGTTCAAGGCAGGAAAAATTTTTATGAGGGGGACGCCATCATCGCTTTCTGGAACGGTCCGCTTTCCCAAGATGATCATGCCGCACGCTGCCGGGAGGTGCTGGAAAATCTCCCTCTTGCCTCCTGGGACATGGTGTGGAGGATGGGTAGCAAATGACACGGAACGCACCGGAGGGCAGGGGGGTCTCACCTTTGGGGTTTGTCCGTCCCCTTGTCCGGAAATATTCCCCCCGCCTCGTCGGCGGGCTTCTTGCCCTGCTGGCCGTTGATCTGCTGCAGCTGGGCATCCCCCGGCTGGTGAAAAGGGCGGTGGATCTCCTCTCTCACGGCACTGCCAGCCAGCTCGCCCTGGCCCAAAGCGGGCTGGCCATTTTTCTGCTGGCCCTCGGCATTGCCGGTTGCCGGTTTGTCTGGCGGTATCTGATCCTCGGTTTTTCCCGGCTGGTGGAGCGCGACCTGCGCAATGATTTTTTCCGCCACCTCCTTACCCTGGACCGGCCCTTTTTTCAAAAAAAGCCGGTGGGCGCGATCATGGCCCTGGCCACCAATGACCTGGCCGCGGTGCAGCTTGCCGGGGGCATGGGTCTGGTGGCTTGCGCCGATGCCGCTTTCATGGGAATCGCCGCCCTGGCCTGCATGGCCTATATCAATCCGCACCTCACCCTGATCGCCGTGATCCCCATGCCCTTGCTGGCGCTGATTACCAGGGTGCTGTCCGCCCGGCTGCATCGCCGTTTTCTTAAAGTTCAGGAACAATTTTCCCGGCTCACCGAATTTGCCCGCAGCACCATCACCAGTATCCGTCTGCTCAAGGCCTATACCCAGGAAGGACCGCAGGCCGAATCCTTTAACCGCCTTGGGCGTCAGTACCAGCAGGACAACATCCGCTTGGCCATGGTGCATGGCACGCTGTTTCCCATCTCCGGGCTGGTGGGCAATACCAGTCTGGTGTTGACGATATTTTTCGGCGGGCGTCTGGTGATCGGCGGAACCATCACGGTGGGGGATTTTGTCGCCTTTATTTCCTATCTCTACCTGCTGACCTGGCCCATGATGGCGGTGGGCTGGGTGACCAATCTTTTTCAGCGCGGGCTCACCTCCATGGGGCGGCTTGACGAGGTCATGAAAGCCGCGCCAACCCTGGCGGACCCTGCCCATGCCGTCCCGTTTCCCGCCGGGCAAACGGGGATCACTCTCTGCAACCTCCATTTCCATTACGAGGGACAGGAGCAACCGGCCCTGGCCGGGGTCAGCTGCGCGATCCGGGGAGGGGAGATTGTCGGTCTGGTCGGGCGAAGCGGTTCGGGAAAAAGCACCCTCTGCCATCTTCTTGCCCGGCAATATCCCGTGGAGGATGGGGGTATTTTCCTTAACGGCGTTGATATCAACCGGTTGTCCTTGGCTGAGGTGCGCGCGCGGGTTGCCTACGTGCCCCAGGATGTGCTGCTCTTTTCCGATACCGTGGCCGCGAACATCGGTTTTGGCAATCCGGAGGCCAGCCAGGAGCAGATCGAGGCGGCGGCCCGGATTTGCCGGATACATAAGGAGATCCTCGGGTTCAGCGAGGGGTATCAGACCCGGATCGGCGAGCGGGGCGTCAAGCTCTCCGGCGGCCAGCGCCAGCGCATCGCCCTGGCCCGGGCCATTCTCCTGGACCGGCCTCTGCTGATCATCGACGACAGCCTCTCCGCCGTGGATCTGGAAACGGAGCAGGAGATCATTTCCGGCCTGGCCGCCTACCTGCCGGCCCGGACCTGCCTCATCGTTTCGCACCGCATCGCACCCTTGCGGGATGCGGTGCGGATCATGGTGCTGGAGGAAGGGCGGCTGCTGACCCAGGGCAACCATGCCGAGCTGCTGGCAACCAGCCCATTCTACCGCACCATGTACCACCAGCAGCAGATGCTTCACCGGGAAAAGAGGCTATAACTTTGCGGGATAACTACGGATATTTTGAAGAAGATCAGCTGGGCAAGTTCGGCGATCTCAGCCTCTGGCGGCGGATCATCTTTCTGGGCAGGCCATACTGGCTCGGGGCCTTGCTGGCTGTGCTTCTCTCCTTTATCGTGGTGGGCTGCGGCCTCTCCCTGCCCTATCTGATCCGTCTGGCCGTGGATGATTTCATCCTCAAGACCGGGCTTGCCGCCGCTCTCCGCATCGAGGGGCTCAAACGGC
>JAJZRF010000062.1 GCA_021847425.1 Deltaproteobacteria bacterium
CGGTACTGCTGAATTTTCTCTTCCATGAACACCTCCTCAGGTAATAGGTATTCACGGGTAAGAATTAGCTGGCTATTCGATTGTCAAAGAACATTTGCTGTCTACGATGTCGTGGCACTCAACATCTAGTGGCCAGAGTTCCGGGACATCTTATTGAAATTCTTATTTTGCCTATTTTTGCATTAAGGGAGAGCCCTTCAAGCAGTTCACCTCGCCGGGCTGTCCGGCTCATCGCCTGAGATTCCTTGGCTGTCCGCCCCTGAATGCCGTTCATTCCCTAATCTCTTTCCTCATCCGAGCAAACTCCTCCTGGGAGATTTCGCCCCGCGCATAGCGCTTCTTCAAAATCTCCTCCGCCGTTTCTTTCTCGCTTGAATCGTCTTTCCGCGCAAGGGAGATGCAGATCATCAGGAGCATGACCCAGAAAAAGATCATGAACATTCCACCAAAACCGTGGAAAAAATGACCATCTGAAAACCAGTACATCATTGGCATCCCTCCTCTTTTGGCCAAGTTGTCTCCGACTACAGATCCTCAACCCGCGCTTTAAAAGCATCGTATTCCGTCTTGATAAGTTTTCTGTCTATTGTCGCTACCTTGGCGCAATAGGCGGCAATAAGGTGGTCTTGCCGGCAGAATTCCTCAATCTCCTTTTCCTGCTTCGGTGAAAGCGTCTTATGGTCATGGAGTTTCTCGGCGAAATAGAAAAACGCCAAGCCCGGCCCCACGAAGAGAACAAGCGCGGTGTTTTCAACGAGGTCGCCATGGGGTGAACCGAAAACAATCTGGAAAACCGCGAGCAGGATGCCGCAGAATATCAGGGCCAGGAGATACGGGATGATGCGCAGATATCTTTTCTTGGTTTCTACGACATCGGCCGGTGGGTCTTGGGTGATATTGATGTACATGTTTTCCTTGAATCCCAGGCTGGGCGTCGCTTGGATAACCGGCTTATTCCACCGGGAGGTTCCGGGGGGAGCATGCCTGCTTTTCCTGAAAACCGGAAAATGCACTCCGCCCAAGCATTTTCCAGAAACATCCCATACGCCTAACAGATTGTCAATACTTGAAAAACAAGGAATAGCACTGCCCATCCCGGGGATTTTTCAAGCGGGCAACGCTGGCAACGGCAATGACACTTGCCCGCCAGACCGGAGGGCAAAAGGCAAGGCATCCCTTGACGGCCGAACCCCAGGCAGGGTATTTACCGACATCCGAGTATTTTCACACTGTGGGGCTTATTGTTGATGCACGAAAAATACCATAACGCCAAACTCCCCTGGGCGCCAGGGAGCGTTCCCCTGATGCTGGCCCCGATGCAGGGGTTGACCAACCGGGCCTTGCGCGGTTTGTTCATCGAGCGGGTTCGTCCCGATGTGGTCTTTACCGAATTTGTCCGGGTCAAGGCGAGTACTAAAAAGAATATCACCGAGAATGACCGGCGGGAGGTGGTCAGCACGGTTGCCGGGGTGCCGCTGGTGGTGCAGCTCATCGGCACTGACACCGAGGCCCTGCTGGCGGCGGCCGGTACCGTGCAGGAGCTTGGCGCCGCGCATCTCAATATCAATCTCGGCTGCCCCTATGGCCGGATGACCAGCCAGACCGCGGGCGGCGCCCTGCTGCGCGAGCCGTTTGCCCTGGCGCGGATGCTTGAGGCTTTGCGCCGGGAGATCCGGGGCAGTTTTTCCGTCAAGGTGCGCTCCGGCTTTGATGATCCGGCCCAGATTTTTTCCCTGCTGACGCTCTTTGCCGACAGCGGCATCGATTTTCTCGTGGTCCACCCGCGCACCGTGAAGCAGCTTTACAGCGGCGCGGCGGATCACGGGATCACCGGAGAGGTTGTCCGGCAGACCCCGTTGCCGGTCATCGCCAACGGGGATATCTTCAGCGCGGCCATCGGGCAACGGGTTCTGGCCGAGACCGGGGCGGCCGGGCTGATGCTGGGGCGGGGCGCCATTGCCGACCCCCTGTTGTTTGAACGGTTGCGGGGCAGGTGTCCGGGCGAATCGACCGCGGCCGGCAAGGTTGATGAGCTGCGGGAGTATCTCCAGGAGCTGTTGGCCCGCTACCAGGCGCTTTTCTGCGGCGAGCACCAGATTCTCTGCAAGATGAAGGAGGTGCTCTGCCATGTCCACGATCCCGAGGTGTTGCCCCTGGCGCGGCAGCTCAAGCGGAGCAAAAGCCTTGCCCAGTTTAGGGAGCTGACAGCTGATAACTGATAGCGGCCCCACCGCCGAAATAAAGAGGAGATCTGCATGGAAGATGTGAATTTGATCGCCAGGCACTGGCACCACCTGCCCATCGACGAGGTCACGGAGCTGTTGGAATCGGACCGGGAGCGCGGGCTTGACCGGTTTGCGGTCGAACACCGGCTGGAAGCGTTCGGGCCCAATGCCATCACCGCCAAAAAAGGGCAGAGTCCGTTGGTTCGCTTTCTCCTTCAGTTCCACCAGCCCCTGATCTATATCCTGATCGCTTCCGGGGTGATCACCGCTTTCTTGCGGGAGTGGGTGGATTCCGGGGTCATCTTCGGGGTGGTGCTGGTCAACGCCTTTGTCGGCTACCTCCAGGAGGCCAAGGCGGTCAACGCCCTGGCAGCCCTGGCCCGGACCATGACCACCCAGGCCACGGTCTTGCGGCAGGGGGAGAAGCGGCGTCTTCCGGCCACGGAACTGGTGGTTGGCGACATCGTTTTCCTGCAAAGCGGCGACAAGGTTCCCGCTGACCTGCGGCTTTTTCAGGTGCGTGACCTGCAGATCGCCGAAGCGGCGCTCACCGGCGAGTCGGCGCCGGTAAGCAAGGATCACGGCCAGCATGGCCGCGAGACCGGCCTGGCCGACCGGCGGAACATGGCCTATGCCTCGACCCTGGTCACTTACGGCCAGGGCACCGGCATGGTCACGGCCACCGGGGATGCGACCGAGGTGGGGCGCATCTCCCAACTTATCTCCGCGGCTGAGGAGCTGGACACCCCGCTCACCCGCAAGATCAGCGCCTTCAGCAATCTCCTCCTCTACTTGATCCTGGGGTTGGCCGCGCTGACCATCGTGGTCGGGCTTCTCCGGGGCCAGACCTTTCTCGACATGTTCATGGCCGCGGTGGCCCTGGCCGTGGGCGCCATCCCCGAAGGGCTGCCCGCCGCGGTCACCATCACTCTGGCCATCGGCGTTTCGCGCATGGCCAAGAAACGGGCCATCATCCGCAAGCTGCCTGCGGTGGAAACCCTGGGCTCCACCACGGTGATCTGCACCGACAAGACCGGCACCCTCACCGAAAACCAGATGACCGTGCAGGAGATCGTGGCCGGCACCCTCTCGTACCCGGTGAGCGGCACCGGCTACAACCCCCTGCTCGGCCGGATCGGCAACCCGGAAGCGGTTTCGCCCGTCACCTCTCCGGCCTTGCGGGAATGTCTGTGGGCCGGGCTTCTCTGTAATGACAGCCAGCTTGTCGAAGAGGAGGAGGTCTGGCAGGTGCACGGCGACCCCACCGAAGGGGCGCTGCTGACCGCAGCCCGCAAAGGCGGCCTCGGCCCGGAAGCGCTGGCTGCCTGTCCCCGTCTGGACACGGTGCCTTTTGAATCGGAATACCAGTACATGGCCACCCTGCATGCCGCGGACTCCGGCGCCCACCGGCTGGTCTTTCTTAAAGGTGCGGTGGAGGCGGTGCTGCTCAGATGCGCAAGCCAGCTTGACGGGCAGGGCAATCCGGTTTCCCTGCGCGCGGCCGAGATCCACGGGGCGGTGGAGGCCATGGCCGCCAAGGGCTTAAGGGTATTGGCCATGGCCGGCAAGGAAATGGCTCCGGAAACAGCGACCATCCAGCATGGTGATCTGGCCGCGGGCTTGGTCTTTTTCGGCCTGCAGGGGATGATCGACCCGCCGCGGCCGGAAGCGATTGCCGCGGTCAAGATCTGCCAGGATGCCGGGATCCGGGTCAAGATGATCACCGGCGACCATCCCCTTACCGCCACGGCCATTGCCCGGCAGGTGGGATTGGCCGGCCCCGCCTCTGCCCGGGAGATGCCGGTGCTCACCGGCGCGGAGCTGGAAAAATTATCGGACCGCGAATTCATCGACCGGGCCGAAGACACCGTGGTCTTTGCCAGGGTGACCCCGGAACAGAAGCTCCGGCTGGTGGAGGCCCTCCAGGCCAAGGGTCAGGTGGTGGCCATGACCGGCGACGGGGTCAACGATGCCCCGGCCCTGAAACGGGCGGACATCGGCGTGGCCATGGGTATCACCGGGACCGAGGTGGCCAAGGAGGCCGCGGACATGGTCCTCACCGATGACAATTTCAGCTCCATCGAGGGGGCGGTGGAAGAGGGGCGGGGGGTGTTCGACAACCTGACCAAGTTCATCGTCTGGACCCTGCCCACCAATCTTGGCGAGGGATTGGTCATCCTCTTCGCCATCTTTCTCGGTGTCACCCTGCCCATCCTGCCGGTGCAGATCCTTTGGATCAACATGACCACCGCCGGATTTCTCGGCCTGGCCCTGGCCTTTGAGCCCAAGGAGCCGGGCCTCATGCTGCGGCCGCCCAGGCAGCCGGATGCGCCGATTTTGGGCACCAGTGTGATTTTCCGGATTACCCTGGTGAGTTTTCTGATGCTGGCCGCCGCCTTCTGGCTTTTTTCCTGGGAGCAGCGGATCGGCGCCACCCTTGCCGAGGCCCGTACCGCCGCGGTCAACGCCTTTGTCCTGGTGGAGCTCTTTTATCTCTTTAACTGCCGTTCCCTGGAAAAATCTATTTTTCAACTCGGTTTTTTCTCAAACCCCTGGGTGCTTGGGGGCGCCGTCGCCATGTTCCTGCTGCAGCTGGCGTATACCTATCTGCCGCTGATGAACCGGTTGTTCCAGAGCGCGCCCATTGATCTTGCCGTCTGGGGCCGGACCCTGGTGGCTGGGGTGGCGGTTTTTGTGATTATCGAGATTGAAAAAAGGCTGTGGCTCAAGAAAGGCAAGGCGCGGGACTGACGGTTACTCGCCGTGCCGCCGTAGTTTCAGATACAACTCCCTTCCCACCCAGGCGTCGGTGGCGGCATACTGGATCTGGGCCGGGGCCAGGACATCCCTGGCCCAGTTCGAGGTCTGCGCTCCCTTGGCGACGCGAAAGCCCAGCAAGACCGCGGCAAGCCCGCGCAGGCCGTGGTTTTTTATCTCGGCCTCCTTGGCGAGCCCCCCGAGATCCACAAAGCCTGCCGGTTTGAACCGGGATAGATTGTGCAGTTCCCGGAGATCATACGCCAGGGAAACCCCGGCCTTGACCACCTTCGGGTCGGCAAGGATTCGGCATAAGGAGTCGGGCAGGCCGAGATGTTGCAACTGAAAGAGGTATACCGCGTTTTCCCCGGCCAGCTGCAGGAGCGAGGGCAGGTAGCTCTCTCCCTTGTGGTAGGCGGGCCGGGTTTCCGTGTCAAAGCCGAGGATGGTTTCCTCGGCCAGGGCGCGGACGGCCCGGCTCAACTCCGCTGGGGTGCGGATCACGTGGACCACTCCCTCCCATCGCCGGATGGGGCAGGTGTTGATTTCTTCCTTGGTCATGCGCTGGGCAAAGCCAGGGCGAGGGTCGGCGGTGTGCATGGAATCTATATAAGGGAACCACCGCTGGTTTGGGAAGGATTTTTATTCCTCCGGCTGCATGTCCCTTCCCTTCAGGAAGATAGCTTTTCGCTGGCAATCGACGTATAATACCGTGGATAAAATATCCGCAGCCCCGGGCGAACAGCGTTTGCTTCATTACTGGCACGGCACGCCAAGAGGCGGTGCCCGGCCGGGCGCTCTGCGGACAAGGTAACTGAAAATGACGGATACCCCTGGCCAAGCAAAAAAATCTTCCCCTCCCACCGCGCCCAAGACGGATTCCTTCGTCTTTTTGGATGCGCACGGGAAACGCTGGCCCAGGCTCCGGCTTTTCCTTTTTGTCACGGGGCTTCTTTTTTTTATCGGGGTGGTCCTGTTCGTCCAGACCCTGTTTCTTCCCTCGCAGCTCACTACCCTCCCGCGCGCGGTGCAGCAACTCAAGACCCGGCTGAAAACCTTGCAAACCAAGGAACACCAGGCCAGGAAATTGGCGACGCGGCCGTTATGGCTGAATTTTTCCAAGGGCAATAGCGACAGCGGAGCGATCTTTCCATTCATGACGAATCAAGGGGGGATTTTTCCGCCCGGCAAAAAAGAGCAACCCCCGGAATCTACTTGCATCCAAGAGATCCGGCTTGGTTTTTATGAAAGTTTTGACCAGGGCAGCTTTGAGTCCCTTAAAGCCCATGCCGATATCCTGACCCACCTCTGCCCGGACTGGCTGACCGTGGAGGATGGCCGCGGCAAACTCAAGGTGGTCACGGAACAGAAGGTTCTCGACCTGGTGAAGGCCCAGGGCATTGTCCTTCTGCCCGTTCTCCGCAACATGGGCGGGGGCGGGGGTTGGCGGCCCGAAGCGGCGGAAGGGCTTATCAACGGTCCGGCCGCCAGGCAGGATCGGTTTATTGCCAATCTCAAGGGGCAACTGAAGAGCATGGGCGCGGGGGGGGTCATCATCGACTGGGAACAGGTCGATCCTTCCTACCGGGCGGCCATGACCGCCTTGCTGAGCAAGATTGCTTCCGCGCTCCACGCCGATGCCATGCAGTTATGGCTCTGTGTGCCCATGGGCCGGGAGCTTAATGTCCTTGATCTGGACGCTCTTGCCGAACATGTCGATCATTTTGTCGCCATGCTCCATGATGAGAATTCCGAAACCGACCCGCCGGGGCCGATTGCCTCCTGGGAATGGTTCAACGGCTGGCTTGACACCATGACCGAATACGGGGAACCGGCACAGTGGGTGCTCGACCTCGGCTCCTATGGCTATGACTGGGCCGAGGGAGAAAAGGAGGCGGAGACCGTCCGCTTTCAGGACGTGATGAGCCGGGCAGGCCGCTCTTCCCTCAGCTCCTGCGATTTCGACGCCCCAACCTACAACCCGCATTTTGTCTATGAGGACGCGGGCGCGGTCCATACCCTCTGGTTTCTGGACGCAGCTACTTTTCTAAACCAGCTCAAGGCGGGACGGGCACACCATGTCGGCGGCGTGGCCATATCGCAGCTCGGCATGGAGGACCCCGGCGTCTGGCAGGTTCTGAAGATGGATACCGCCAGCCCCCTTACCCAGGAAAGTCTTACGCCCCTAGAGATCATCAGGCCGGGAGCACGCATAGCCAATATCGGCAGGGGGAATTTCATCACCATGGAGGACGAGCGCGGTGATGGGACGCGGCGGCTCACGCTTGATAAAAATGGCGATTCCGAGCCTCCTCTGGTGATGGAACGCTATGAAAAATTCCCAAGCTACCTCACCATTGTGCATCAGGGCGGGGGGGCAAAGGATTCCGTGGCCATCACCTTTGACGACGGCCCCGATCCCCAGTGGACCCCGCAAATCCTGGATATCCTCAAGGACAAAGGGGTGCATGCCACTTTCTTCATGATTGGGGCGAACATGGAGAAAAATCCCGACCTTGTCCGGCGCATCATGCGTGAGGGACACACGGTGGGAGTCCACACCTATACCCACCCGAATATCGCCCTGGTCTCGGAGGAGCGGGCCTACCTGGAATTCAACGCGACCCAGCGTCTGATCGAGGCCATAACCGGCCATTCCACCATTCTCTTCAGGCCGCCCTATAACGCCGACACCAACCCCACCGAACCGGAAGAGCTCGTGCCCATCAAGCTTGCCCAGAAATTGGGCTACATCACCGTGACCGAGGACATCGACCCGGAGGATTGGTCGCTGCCTGGGGTTGCGGCAATACTTGACAATATCAAAAGGGGCCGCCAGCAGGGCGGGAATATCGTTCTGCTCCACGATGCCGGCGGGGACAGGAGCCAGACCGTTGAGGCGTTGCCCAGGATCATCGATTACCTGAAGGTCCGGGGGGACAATATTGTTCCCCTGAACACCATGCTGGGACTCCCGATGGCGGAGTTGATGCCGCCGGTACCCAAGAATCAGAGGTCCATGGCCCGGATGGTGAGCGAAGGCGGGTTCAAGGCGATCCACGGGGTGGCGGAATTTTTTTGGGCGTTTATGATCGTGGCGACCACCCTGATTGTGGTAAGGACCTTAAGCGTGGCCTGGCTGGCGATCCTGAGCCGAAGGGCGGGCGACGCCGGGTTGCCTCCCTGGCCCCCGGCCTCTGGATCGTCTCCAGCGGTAAGCGTCCTGATCGCCGCCTACAACGAGGAAAAGGTTATCGGCCAAACGCTGCGGGCGGTTTTGCACAGCGCCTATCCCGGCGAGATCGAGGTGGTGGTGGTCGATGACGGCTCAAAGGACAAAACCGCGGAGATCGTGGCCTCGATGGCGCAAAGCGAGGCCCGCATCCATCTTCTCAGGCAGATCAATCTCGGCAAGGCCACGGCCTTGAAGGCCGGGTTTGCCGCGGCTCGCCACGAAATCGTGGTCAGTCTGGATGCCGACACCCAGTTTACCCCGGAGACCATCGGCGAGCTTGTCCGGCCATTTGCTGATCCAGCCGTGGCTGCGGTTTCAGGGCGGGCGAGGGTCGGCAACCCCAAGACCCTTGTGGCCAGGTTCCAGTCCCTGGAATATACCTGTGGCTTCAATCTGGACCGGCGGGCCTACCACCGGCTCAACTGCATCACCGTGGTGCCGGGGGCGGTCAGCGCCTTTAAGAAGAGCGCGGTTTTCGCGGCCGGGGGGATCAGCACCGAGACCCTGGCGGAGGACACCGACCTTACCTTGAGCCTGCACCGCTACGGCCATAGAATCTGCTATGCCCCCAGGGGTGTGGCCTGGACCGAGGCCCCTGAAACCGTGCGGACCTTTGCCAAGCAGCGGTTCCGCTGGGCGTACGGCACCCTGCAGTGTCTCTGGAAACACCGGGATCTGCTGTTCGATGGAAAATACAAGGCGCTGGGTTGGTTCAGTCTGCCTTCCGCCTGGTTTTTCAATATCCTGCTGGTGGCGTTCGGACCGATTATCGATGGTATTCTGCTCTTGTCGCTGCTGACGAGCCCGGCCAACACGATCCTCTATTTTTATTTTTCAATCTTTCTCGGCGCCGACCTGCTGCTGGCCGCGGTTGCCTGCCTCATCGAAAGGGAGCCTTTGTCCCAGATCTGGCTGGTTCTGCCCATGCGCTTCATCTACCGGCCGGTCTTGAGTTATGCGGTGATAAAGGCCATTGTCAAAGCGAGCAAGGGGGTGTTGGTCGGCTGGGGCAAACTCGACCGTACCGCCTCGGTAACCTATAAGGCTTGAGGAAAAGACAGGAGTCATGAAGGCAATGTTTACGAGAGGTTCAAGCGTTGGCGCAAAAGCAGTTCTTGGCTTTGTCGCGGTTGTTGTCTTTTGCGGAGTTCTGTGCGCGGGATGTAAAAACGAGGAAGCCGCCAAGGGCAAGGACCAAGGCCCGGTTGCACTGGTGATGCCGGACAAGGGGGCTTACACCGGGGCGTATGTGGATTTCGGCGAGGGCGAGGGCAACGTCACCTATGATGCCCTCACGGGCTTTGAAAAGATGACCGGCAAGCACCTTGCCATCGTGGGCTTCGGTAATTTCTGGGGGGAACAGGCCTTCCCCCTTAAAACGGTGAACATCGTTTCGGGATACGGGGCGATTCCCCTGCTCTACTGGTCGCCATGGGACAGGCCCTATGATGAAAACCACGGACCGGACCGCTTCAATCTGCCCAGCATCCTGGCGGGCAAGTGGGACGCCTATATCGATCAATGGGCGGATGCGGCGCGGAATTACGGCAAACCCCTGCTGGTCTCCTGGGGGCTGGAGATGAACGGCACCTGGTTTCCCTGGTCAGGGGTCTATTACGGGGGCGGCAAGGTTATCGGCCATAAAAACGGGCATCCCCTCTATGCCGGGCCTGAGTTGGTGAAGCAGGCCTACCGCTATGTGGTTGACCGGGTAAGGGCGCGGAAGGCGACCAACATCCTCTGGGGGTTTCATGCCAACCATTATACCATGCCCCATGAGCCATGGAACATGATGGCCAATTATTATCCCGGCGCGGCCTATGTGGACTGGCTCGGCTTGAGCGTGTATGGAAAGATGCTCCGCTCGGAGGACTGGTGCGCCTTTTATGACGTGATGGACGGCCCCTACAAGGAAATCTGTCAGCTGGACCCTAAAAAGCCCGTCATCCTGGCGGAATGGGGCGTCGGCGAGTTTCCGCCTGCCGACAAGGCCGAATACTTCACCAAGGCCCTCGCTGACATACAGACGAAATATCCGAGGGTCAAGGCAGAGGTCTACTGGCATGAGCGGTGGGAAAACACGGACGGAAGCTACAGCAATCTCCGCGTTAATTCCTCCCCCGAGGCGCTTGACGCCTTTCGAAGCGGGATGGCATCCCCGTACTGGATCGACCGTCCGCAATTCCGCTTGCGGCAAAAATCCGCGCAGCATCCGTCTGGAAAGTAAGAGCTTGTTTACGGACAAGCTCTAATTCCACCCCACAAGGCGACCCCGCCGCCCCTCTCGCCTGGGCTCAGGCCAACCGCAGCAGAGGGGGCAAAACCCGATATTTTGCTTGACTTCATTTTTGAAACAACCGTAGGCTTTTGAGAGAAGCGAAGGGCGAATTCCGCGGTGATTTCCGGGAATGGGCCGGGGAGATCAGGGAGAAAAAAATGCAACCATGTGATTTTGTCTTGTTCGGAGCCCATGGCGATCTGGCCACCCGCAAGCTGGTTCCTTCATTGTACCAGCTGGACAAGGCCGGGCTCCTTGAGCCGGACCTGCGGATTGTCGGGGTGGCGCGCCGGGCAATGACCGGTGACGAGTATGTCGCCCTGGCCAGGGAAAGTCTGGCAACCTTCATGAAGGAGGAGGTGGATGACCAGGTCTGGGCGCGGTTTTCCAAGCGGTTGCGCTATGTGTGTCTCGAGCTGGCCAGCCATGACCAGTACAGCAAGCTCTGCGAGATTATTGATCCGGCTAGGCGGGTCATGGTCAACTATTGCGCCGTGCCGCCCTCCATCTGCGGCGACATCTGCCAGGGGTTGGCCCAGGCCGGGCTGATCACGCCCCAGACCCGGGTGGTTCTTGAAAAACCGCTGGGCACCGACCTTGCCTCCTCAAAGGTCATCAACGATGCGGTGGCGCAATTCTTCAAGGAAGAACAGGTCTACCGGATCGATCATTACCTGGGCAAGGAAACGGTGCTCAACCTGGTGGCCCTGCGTTTCGCCAACTCCATCTTCACCACCAACTGGGACAACACCACCATCGACCATGTCCAGATCACCGTGGCCGAGGAGGTGGGGATCGAGGGCCGCTGGGGATATTTCGACAAGTCCGGCCAGCTCCGCGACATGGTGCAGAACCATCTCTTGCAAATCCTTTCCCTGGTGGCCATGGAGCCGCCGGTCACCCTGGGCAGCGAGAGCATCCGCAATGAAAAGCTTAAAGTTCTTAAGGCCCTGCGGCCCATCACCCGCGACAATGTAGAGGAAAAAACCGTCCGGGGCCAGTACAGCGCCGGGTTTCTCAAGGGCGGGCCGGTGCCGGGCTACCACGAGGAAGAGGCTGGCAATCCCAGAAGCCATACGGAAACCTTTGTCGCCCTCCGGGTGGATATCGACAATTGGCGCTGGGCCGGGGTGCCTTTCTATCTGCGAACCGGCAAGCGCATGACCAAAAAACTCTCCGAGGTGGTGATCTATTTCAAGCGGCTGCCCCACAATATCTTCCGGGAAAGCTACAAGACCCTGCCCTCCAACAAGCTGATCATCCGTCTCCAACCCGACGAGGGGGTGGAGATCGAGATGCTGAACAAGGTTCCGGGCATCGGTTCCGGGGTCAAATTGCAACGGACCAACCTCGATTTGAGTTTTTGCGAGGCCTTCCAGTCGGATCATGTTGCCGATGCCTACGAGCGTTTGCTCCTGGCGGCCCTGGAGGGGAGTCAATCCCTCTTTATCCGGCGGGACGAGGTGGAGCAGGCCTGGACCTGGATCGATTCCATTCAGGATGCCTGGCAGGCCAGCAACGAGGCGCCCATGCCGTATCCCGCGGGCACCTGGGGGCCGGTGGCCTCGGTGGCGCTCATGGCGCGGGACGGC
>JAJZRF010000013.1 GCA_021847425.1 Deltaproteobacteria bacterium
CTGTTGGTGGGTGTCGGTTCCGCGCATGTTTTCCTCAATCTTTACGAGTTATTCTAGGTTGTTACATAATACATTGCGCGGATTAAAATGTCTCGATATTTGCTGAATTTTTCAACAGCCTGCTAGTGCGAGTATTGACCGTTCAACAGTTGATTTAGACAGGGGAGAGATGGGCTTTCAGCTTTTCGACTTCAGTTCTGATCTAGATGAACATGCTAGGGGCTGCCATTCAAATAGTGAAAAACTGGACTACTTGGCGGATACATTGGGAAATGCAGCATTGCCAAGCTATCTGAAACGTTTTATTCTTCGAACTTCTCCGAGTCTGGAAAAATCACTGGTAATCCATCCGTCAGCCAGCATTGAAGGATACAAAGATGATCCCGACCTCGACAAGGCCGCCATCGAGCGTCGTCGTGGGTTCTTTGGTAAAAGCCAGAAAGGGGTGCACCCGGAGGCTATTCATCACATTAAGATCTTTACGAATTCTCAAGGAACAGGGCGATTGTATTACAAGTTTGAGGGCTCAATTCAGTTCATAAAGAACGCAAGATGATCGCGGATTTTGAGAAATTCCACGGTGTAGCTCTGCGGGAGCTTATTGTATCATCGGGAAAACCCCTGAGGTTTGAGCGAGCTGCACAGGCAGGACGAATCCATAGCTATGTGCTGAACGGTGTCGTTGGTATTCACATCAAGCATTCGGCCAAGCGAATACCCCCGTGGCAATTCACCTTCACGAGGGATCAAGTGAGCGAATTAGCAAGATTAAGAGCTCAGGGGAAATCGCTCTGGTTCTTACTGGTATGTGGGTCGGATGGCATCGTTGCCCTCGCTGACATTGAGCTTGCCGAGATAACAGGCGACATCGACAAAGGCACACTGTTTGTGCGGATTGATCGTGACCGTCGCAGTAGATACCGAATATTTGGATCCGCAGGGCAACTAACGGCCGCCAAACCCAGCGGGGTGAGCTGTGTCTTGAGAGATGCACTTGTTTTATCAAGCAGTGCTGGAACGACATTGACAGCGGATATTCAGTGCAGCTCAGTTTCAGGAGTAACGGTGTAGCGCTATGCGGCTAACTCCAATTCATCCTTTCCCGGCTCGAATGGCTCCTGAGATTATCTTGGAGAGCTTGGAAGCACTGCCCCCACATTCTACCGTGCTTGATCCAATGGTGGGGTCTGGCACTGTCTTGCGCGCTTGTGTAGAGAAAGGATTGAACTGCTTCGGTTTCGACGCCGATCCTTTGGCGGTCCTCATGACGCGAGTCTGGACAAGGCACCCGCCCGCCGGTCTCGCTCAGGAGGCGAAAAAACTTGTAGAAGCTGCCCAAAATGACCCACTAGAGATCCCAAATTGGCACAGGTCATGCGAAGAAACCCGTAAATTCTGCAAATTCTGGTTCGAAGCCGATCAGTACGATCAGCTCTCGAAACTGGCTAATCGTTTGTTTGACCGCAGTGATGAGTTTGCGGATGCACTTAGATTGGCCTTGAGCCGCATTATCATCACCAAGGAGAAGGGGGCGTCGATCGCTCGCGATACTTCCCACAGTCGACCGCACCGTGTATTTTTTAATAACGATTTCGATGTCTATCGGAACTTCATTATAGCCGCACGACGAATTGAAGAGCGACTTAAACCAGAATTGATCCTAGGATCGGCACAAGTACAGTCAGGCGATGCTCGTTCTCTGTCACTTCAGAGTGCAAGTGTTGATGCCGTTATCACGTCTCCCCCCTATCTAAACGCCATTGATTACATGCGAGGGCACAGACTAGCACTCGTGTGGCTTGGTTTTAAAGTTGATCAGCTTCGAGTCGTTCGATCGAATGCGATCGGAGCTGAAGCATCCAAGCTCGGTTGTATGACGCAGATTGCAAGAGAGATCCCCGATTTTGAACGTTTGAGTTCTAGGAATCAGGGCATTATCCAACGGTATGCCTGGGACATCGAAGCACTGATGCGGGAAGTCCGCCGTGTGATACGCCCTGGTGGGCGAGTCTTGGTTGTCGTCGGTAATTCCACTATTAAGGACATCAATATCCCGAACGCAGATATTAACATCGTTGGCGCTCGCCATGTTGGGCTGAGGTTCGACGGTCGTATCGAACGCGCGCTCCCAGCCAACAGTAGATATTTGCCAATTAACGGAGGCTCTAGCGCACTTTCCAAACGGATGCGAACCGAGACAATTCTCACCTTTGAGGGATAGACGTTAGTTGTGACGAACTGGGGGAATTCCTGCCTATCGCCCCATATTTTTGTTTCGCAGTATTATCAAATAAAAACGCCCTCGAAACCCCGAATCGCGCCGCCAGGGCCTTGCCGATAACGCGATCCGCCCGCTTGCCATCGGGGCAAAGAGCAATATCCCTGTGTCCCGGCCATTGTGCTCGGCGCGATCAGCGGCGTGTTTGCCCTGGGGATTCTTGGTCTTATCCTCGGGCCTGTTCTCTTCGCGATTCTCATCACTGTTTGGCGGGATGTAACGCGTTCCGCGTAGCTGCTGACGCTTTTGCCGGATCGGGGGCGATCTTGCCGGTGCTTCGCCCCCAGTCGCCGGCACGGGGCCGTCATTTCACTGCCCCGAAGGCTGCGAAGCAGGAATTTTTGTGCAGCAGCTCCATCTGCCCGAACCCGACGCACCGCAGCAGGTCCATCTGCCAGGTGACCGGCCGGGGCGAATCCTCCCGCTCGATATAGGCAACGACCCTGTTTTTGTACTCCTCTCCGCCCAGCGCGCACAGATACCCTTCGTAGCGTTGCCACATCATCTGCTGAATCGGCCCGGTTTCGTGGGCCACCAGATCGGTGATCCAGACACTGCCCCCCGGCGCGGTCAGGGCATGGATCTTGCGGAAGGTCTTTTCCCAATCGTGGTCATCGCGCAGGTGGTGCAGGACCGCCGCCGCCAGGATGACGTCATAGCGCTCGGGCTCCAGCGCAACGGTGCGGAAGTCGCCATGGAACACCCCGATCTTCCCTGTGGTGTGTGGCCCAATCCGCGCCTGGGCCCGAGCAAGCATCGGCAGGCTCAGGTCAATCAGGTCGCAGTCAAAAGGGGCCGGGGCGTATTGCAGCAATTTGAGGGTGTTGTTGCCCGCGCCGCAGCCGATGTCGAGCACCCGGCGGATCAGGGGGGTGGCGGCAACGGCGGCCCGGGTGATCAGTTCCATGGCCAGCGGGGCATCAATGGTTGCGCTCTGACCGGTTTCAAGGTTGGAGAATCGTTCCACCTCCGCGTCAAAGCGGCTGCGGATTTCAGCCACCGTGGCTTTGCCGGTAAACGTCCTGGTCTGCATATTCTTTCTCTCCGGGGCTCTGACCCAGGAAATGGTCTGGCCTCAAGCTGTGGGGTCTGTTTTGGCAGCCGTAAGGAAAATACGATGGAAAACGAGATCGATCCTGCCGTCGGCGTCGGCCTGTTCTTCAAACGATTCTCTCACCCCTTGCCGCATCCTTTCTGCGAAATCTTCAGGGAGAGGGTCGGAAAAACAGGCTTGACTGAGATACCCTGCCGCTGCGCCGGAATTGAAAACATCAAAGGCCTTGAGTGGCGTGCATGGCAGGTGGAGCGCCGCAATCCGGCAGGTGTTGACCGTAAAGCCCGCCTGCTCGAAAAGGGTTTGGTACTCCTCTGCCGAGTCCAGAAAAAACCACGGGGAGCGGAAGCCTGCAAACAGGCGGTCAATCTCGGCTGATCGGCGGCAATGGGCGATGGCCCGGAGAAAATTCGGGCTGTAGTTGCGGGTGGCCGAGGCCTGCATGCCCACCCGGCCCGAGGGGCGCAGGGCCCGGTGAAATTCCCTCAGGGTGGCCTTTGGCCGGGGAAACCACTGGAAGGCGGAGTTGCAGAAGATGACCTCGAATGCCTTGGTAAACGGCAGGCAATCGCTGCTGCCCACCTGGAACTCGATATTGCGGTCGGCGTACTGCTCTTGCGCCCGGCGGATCATCCCTTGGGCCTGGTCGATCCCCACCACCCGGCCCACGGTCCTGCCCCGCAGCTCCACGGTGAGGTTCCCGGCGCCGCAGCCCACATCCAAGATATCCTCATCGCCCGCCAGAGCGAGCATATCCATGAGCTGCTTGCCCGCAGAGGCCTGGACCAATGATTTTTCCCGGTAGGAATGGGCAATGGTCGAAAAATCGGTCATGGCGTAACCTCCCTTTTTGCCGACCAACACCCTGATCGGCACGGGATGGACAACCGTATCGTTTCCACTCGGATGATGGCCGTTGCCCATGCGTGTTCCTTTTCATCCGCACAAAGTATAGCTTGCCTTTAATTGTCAGTCTTTCTATTGTATGCCAATGAGTATCGAAAAACTGACAAGATTGGCGCCGGTGGAACTTGGCTACCGGTTGGACGCCAACCTGCCGATCCTCCCGCTGGCCTTACAGGTCAGCCCGCGGAAGTCTGCGGCCAGTCAGGTCGGCCGGGGTGCGCCCCACGCCCACCCGCGGGGGCAGTTGATCTTTGCCAGCAGCGGGGTGATGCGGGTGATCTGCGGCCGCGACATCTGGGTGGTGCCCCCTTCGCAGTCGGTCTGGGTTCCGCCAAACCAGGAGCACGAGGTGTATTTCTCCGGCGAAGTGGCGCTGCGCAATCTCTTTATTGATGCCACGGTCACGGTAGGGTTGCCGAAGCAGTGCACCGTGCTGAAGGTGTCGCCGCTGCTGCGGGAGCTGATCTTGAAGGCGGTGCAGGTGGGCGAGGAGTACCTGCCGGAAAGTGCGGGCTGGCGGCTGATGCAGGTAATTCTCGATGAACTTCGCCAGGCGGCGCCGACGCCCCTGCATTTACCGATGGCGCGGGATGAGCGGCTGATGCGGGTCATCGAGGCGCTGCTGGAAGATCCGGGAGACAGCCGCGACCTTGAGCAGTGGGCCAAGCTGGCAGGGGCCAGCGGCCGGAATCTGGCCCGGCTGTTTGTGGCCGAGACCGGTCTGACCTTCGGGATATGGCGCAAGCGGCTGTTGTTGCAGGAGGCGGTCAAGCGTCTCGATCAGGGCCAGCAGGTGACCGCCATCGCCTTTGCCCTGGGGTATCAGAGCCTGAGTGCCTTTATCGAGATGTTCCGCAAAGCGCTGGGGGCATCGCCCGGCCAGTACGCCCGGCAGCATCGGGTCGCAGACGGAATCTGATCAGCGGACCGGATTCCGTCTGCCATTTCTTGCCATGCAGAGAGAAAATTTCGGACCTGTGCAGGATGGGTCTCTCGGGCTCTCAGGCGGGGGAGATGCTGTTCTTGTTGATGGGGATCCCTTGCTCCTTCATGTAGGCGTGCAGCCGCAGGCTATGGTCCTTGTCCTCCAGGTTGAGCTGCTGAAACATCTCTTCCAGCATGGTGGCCGGGGTTTTTTTCATAAAACATTGGAAATGGACCTCTCCTGCGGAAAGTTCCAGCTCCAGAGCGGTATTAAAGATTTTTTCCCGGTCAGGCGGGGCCTCTTGAAAGGTGGCGAGGTGTCCGGCCACCACCCTGTTTGCCCGTTCGACTTCTTTGAGGGATTCCGCCATGATTGCTACGGGGAACTCCATGCTGAGGGGCACAAAGGTCTCTCTGATGGAGGCAATCAGGGCCGCGTGATTTCTTTCCTCAAAGCTGAGCTGCTCCCAGAACTCGCTGTCCTCGGGCAGTGATCTGCTGAAAATGGAGTAGAGTGTCGCGATATCCATTTCCAGTTTTTCACTGGCAGCCATCAACGGGCCGATGGTGTCCATAGATTTCTCCCTGCAGGTTTTGCTGTTGATTCTGGGTCATGGCGAGAACGGGAGACCCGGATGGTTTTTGGGACACATCCCGGGACATCTTCTCGTCACGGGGATTGAATCTGAACGCGCGCCTGTTTTGATTATGCCCCTTTTTCCGCAATCCAACCGCTGAAAAGATACGTTTGGAAAAATTTATGGATTTCCCGGAAACCGGCTTCTTGGAGTAAGGCGTGCATCCTTTCTTCGGGAATAAACTTTATATCCCGGCGAATGTGGGCAAAGTCCCTTCCGACGTCTTCCCGGTTTTCCTCCATGCGCAGTTGCCGCGCCTCCCAGGCAGATAAAAACCTGCCGAAGGCAGGGGTGGTTTTATCGCCGACCAGGTCGATGATGATGAACTTGGCGTGCGGTTGTAAGCGGGAGGCAAGTTCTGCCAGATACTCTTTTTTCGCGCCAGCGTCAGGGATAAACTGCATGACCAGGATTGACGTGGCCGCCTGGAAACTTGGGCCGGGGGGCAGGTCTTTTACGCACCCCTGTTTCAAATAAATTCTCTCGCTTAACCCCTGTTCCTTTACCCGTTCAGCGGCAAGGGAAAGCATTGCTTCCGTCGGATCAACCCCGGTGACATGCCAGGCCGGATTGGCCCGGGCGTATAACAGCACTTCGTGTCCCGTGCCTGCGCCGGAAACAAGGATATTTGCCTGTCCAGGCAGGGCATTGAGCAGCAGGTGCAGCGAGAGGTCGTGCATGGCCTCGTAGCCTGGGACGATGCGTCTGATTTTTGCTTCATACCCGGTTGCCCGTTTTGCATCGAAGTGTTTTGTCGCATCAAATTGTTGTTCGCTTTTCACGGTGAAACCAGCCTCCTCAATTGCGGCGGTGGGCTGCCGCCTACGACAACATCCTGGCGACCGCACATTCGGCGTGAATCTTCGTTGTGTCCAGAAACGGAATGGCCCGGCCTCCAGAGTCATTGAGGAGTAACGGCAGTTCGGTGCCGCCCAGGATCACACCGTCTATGCCGCGGCGCATCTTCAAGCGATCCGCGATCTCCAGCAACCGATCCCGCGTTTCAGGGAGAAAAACGCCATTGACCAGTTCGCTCATGTATTTATGATGGATATATTCCTGCTCCTCCAACTCGGGCACGACGACGCTGATCCCCGCCTGGGAAAAGACCTCGGCATAGAATCGCCCTTTCATGGTAAAGGCCGTGCCGAACAGACCGACTCGGCGCAGGCCAAGGCCTTGTGCCGCTGCACAGGTCGCGTCCACAATGCTGATCAGGGGAATCGATGCCCGGGCTTGAAGGTCGGCAAAAACGATGTGCGGCGTATTGGACGCCAATAAGCCGAATGCCGCTCCGGCCCGCGCCAATCTCTCAATTTCCTCAAGCAGGTAATGCGTCACCCCGGCCAGATCATTGGCCGCGATCAAATCCAGCATCTTTTTCATGTCGATGCTGTTGATAAGGATGGACGGATAACTGGAGTCTGCCTTGCGTTCTCGGTATGCCGAAATAATCAACCGGTAATACTGAATTGTCGACTCCGGTGCGATCCCGCCGATAATGCCGGCTGTCTGCATGTGGCTTCCTCCCGTGACAAAAATCTGGAGCCTCGGGCACACATAGCCCGGCGTGAGTGCAACCTGGATTGATTGTAGAAAATCTTGCGGCAACCGGCCACTGAATTCCGCGCTTTGTTTTTTCCTATTGCGAAAATGGTGTGTGGCGCCGGCGGGTTCGCTTTCTCTTGACTTGCAAGCGAAAGCAAAAGAGAATGGCTCCTAACGCATTGAAGTGTCTTGGTCTGCCTTCGGGCCGGATCGGCCCAACAAAGAATCCGGAGGGGGAATGTGTTATGGCTGCATGGAAAAGGCTGAAAACCGGATTGTTGTTTTTGTTCCTGCTGGGGACCGCGCTCTCCGCAGGGTGTGCGGGCCTGAGCGCGGACAGGCCCAGCCCGGCGGCTCAGGCCCCGGTGGCGCAGACCGGCTGCACCCAGGCCAACACCGCGGTAAAGGACTATTTTGCCCTTATCAACTCAGCCCCGCCGGAATTGGTCAAGCTGATGACCCTCTTCCCCAAGGGCGGGGATATCCACAACCATCTCTCCGGTACGGTGATGCCCGAAGACTATATCGCCATGGGGATAGCGGCGGGCGACTGCTATGATCCCCAGGGGTATGCCGTCACCAAGCCGCCATGCAGCGCGGCCAAGCCGCCGCTTTCGCAGGCAGGCCCGGCAGAGCGGGAGAAGCTGGTCGATTCCTTTTCGATGCATGCTTTTTCCTACCCCGACATCCAGTCCGGCCATGATCATTTCTTCGCCGCCTTCGGCAAATTCGGCGTGGTTTCGGGGGTCAACCAGGGGGCCATGCTGGCGAAGCTCCTGCAGCAGGGCAATGCCGACAGCGTCGAATACGTGGAAACCATGATGTCCTTCCAGTCCGCGGCGGTTTCCGCCCTGGCCGCCATGCTGCAGCAGAAGTATCCGCCCGCCGGCCCCTATTACAGGAGCCGCCGTTATTTTGCAGAGATGTACAGCTATCTGCGCTCCCTGGGGCTGGATCAGGTGGCGGTTGCGGCGCGAACGGATATTACCGACTATGTGAGCCGGACGCAGAGCATTCTTGGTTGCGCCACCTCCGCTCCTGCCCCGGCCTGTGCGGTTTCCTACCGGTTTATTTCGGCGGTGAACCGCAACGCCGATCTGCCGAATATGTTCACCCAGACGGCGTTTTCTTTTCTGCTTGCCAGCACGGATGACCGGGTGGTGGGCGTGAATCTGTTGAGCGGCGAGGATCTGCCCACTTCCATGCAGGATTTCCCCAGCCAGATGGAGATATTCAGCTTCTATCACGCCGGTTTTCCGCAGGTCAATATCGCTCTGCATGCGGGGGAGATCACCCCCTGTTTCGTGGGCGCGGGCAACCCGGCGCTCAAGGAGCATCTCACCGCCTCCCTCCTTGCCGGGGCGAAGCGGATCGGCCACGGGATCTCCTTTGAATTTCTCGACGACCAGGGCAAGGGTGAGGTGGTGGCTCTGATGAGGCAACAGGACGCTCTGGTGGAAGTCCCGATGACCAGCAACGCCCAGATTCTCGGGATTGCCGGCGCCGACCATCCCTTTCCGCAGTATTTCCGGAGCAATCGGTTGCCCACTGCGTTTTCCACGGACGATGAAGGCGTTTCCTACACCGATTATACGGTGGAATGGCTGTATGCCGCGCAACAATACCGGTTGACCTACGACGAACTGGTGGCGCTGGGGCGGTACAGTCTCCAGTACAGCTTCCTGCCCGGGGCGCCTTTGTGGCAGGATGTCCGGGCGGGCAAAACCGTTGAGCAATGCGGCAATCTCGTCCCCGGCAGCCCCACGCTCACGGAACCGTGCCGCAGCTTTTTAAAGCAAAGCGAAAAAGCCGCCATCCAGTGGCGCCACGAGGCGGATTTGGCGCGTTTCGACCGGGAGTACGGGGATCGCTTTCGGCACTATCTCGGCGGCGGCAGCCGGCCCATTGATCCGGAGAAAGGAAGAAGAAAACAGGGCTGTCCGTAAAGAAAAAGCCCGCAACCGTTGACGGGTGCGGGCTCTATGGCTTTCGGCCTTGGCCGGTGGATGTCGTGGTGGAGCTGAGGGGGATCGAACCCCTGGCCTACGCATTGCGAACGCGTCGCTCTCCCAGCTGAGCTACAGCCCCATGCTTATTTTCATAAACCACAGCCGGCCGGTTTCGTCAACGGACATCTTGGGAGGGTGTTCTGATCCGGCGCCTGTTGCGGCCCGCGGCTGCGGTTTCAAATTCCGTAGAGTTCTTTGATCAGCGCCAGCACCTCCGGCCGCCGCAGGTAGGTTTCCTCGGCCTCCCGCTCCACCCGCGGGGAACAGGCGCGGTTGGAGCGCAGTCCCTTGCAGTCGTCCCGCGCATGGACGAATTCGTGGAGCAGGGTCATGTCCCGGTCGCGCTCCGAGGTGAGATGCGGGGTGTAGATGTTGACCTCGAAGCCCACCGGATCATACTCCCCTTTGAGCTGCTGGGGATGTTTCTTCCGATGGCGACGGATGGCGAGGCCGTCGTTGTAAAGCTGGATTACGTTGTTCTTGGTCAGCATGGCGGTTCCGGATCGCGGCCCTTGGCGGCATGGCTCCATTGTGCGCGGAAAATGGAAAAATGGCGACCATTTTTTTGCAGGCCGGAGCCGGGGCAGCCCTTTCTCACCGCGAGCCCGCGATCTCCCAGAAGGCCCGGATTTTCGGGTTGCGCAGGTTCTTCTTCACGGTGCAGACGCCCAGGGAGAACGGGGCCAACCGCGGGGCGATATCGAGCACCGCGATCTGTTCCTGGAGGGGGCTTTTTTCCAGAACCAGCCGGGGCACCACCCCGACGCCGCACCCCAGGCTGACCATGGCGATGATCGCTTCGTTGCCCGCCACCTGGGCGTAGATGTCGGGCCGGATCTTTTTCGCGGCAAACCAGCGGTCGACCCGCTCCCGGCTCAATCCCTGCTCGGCCATGATCATCGGGGTTTTGCTCCAGTCGATCTCCGACCCCTTGTAGATTACGGTCTCGGGAAAGGCCAGCGGTGCGATGAAAACCAGCGGCGTTTCCGTGAGCGGCATAAATTCGAGCCCTGCGGGCGGTTTTTCCGGCAGGGCGTCGATGATCACCTCCACTTCGTTGTTGCGCAGCCGGGTCAAGCCCTGGGCTGCATCGCCGGTCTGGAGTTTGATCTGCACCTCCGGGCAACCCTTGCGGAACCTGCCGAGGATTCCGGGCAGGATGGAGTAGGCCGCGGTGACCGAGCAGTAGAGGGTGATGTCGCCGTGCAGGGTTGCATCGCCGGCAAGGCTGTTTTTCAGCTCCTGCCACCGTTCGATGGTTTCCTCGGCATACTGCTTCAGACCCTCGCCGGCTCTGGTCAACCGTACCGAGCGGTTGTCCCGGTCAAAAAGGCGTTCCCCCACCTCCGCCTCGATGCGCTGGATGGCGCGGGTCAGGGCCGAGGGGGTGACATGGCAGGCGCGGCTGGTTTTGCCGAAATGCAGGGATTCGGCCAGGTGGCGAAAAAGTTTCAGTTCCTCCATGTCCATGTCCATATCTCCATTTGTTGCGTTTGTCGCAACACAATATCGCGAACAAGTCACTTGACGCAACAGAAAATACCGCTATGATGGGGCGAGGTGTAAGAAAAGAAAAACATGTTTCCAAGACGATAAGGAGAATCATCCCATGGGACAGAACTACTTCAACAGCCTGCCGCTGCGTTTGCAGCTCGAGGAGCTTGGCCAGTGCCGCTTCATGGACTCTTCCGAGTTCAACGGGGTGAAGGCGCTCAAGGGCAAGAAGATCGTCATCGTCGGCTGCGGCGCCCAGGGGCTGCACCAGGGTCTCAACCTCAGAGACAGCGGGCTCGATGTTTCCTACGCTCTGCGCGAGGAGGCGATCAAGACCAAGCGCCAGTCCTTTAAGAACGCCTCGGGCAACGGCTTCACCGTGGGCACCTTCGAGCAGCTGATCCCCAAGGCCGATCTGGTCATCAACCTGACCCCGGACAAGCAGCACACCAAGGTGGTTTCCGTCATCATGCCGCTGATGAAAAAAGGAGCGACGCTCTCCTACTCCCACGGCTTCAACATCGTGGAAGAGGGCATGCAGATCCGCAAGGACCTCACGGTGATCATGGTTGCCCCCAAGTCCCCCGGCACCGAGGTGCGGGAGGAGTACAAGCGCGGTTTCGGCGTGCCCACCCTGATTGCGGTGCACCGCGCCAACGACCCCAAGGGCATCGGCTGGGATCTGGCCAAGGCGTATGCCTGTGGCACCGGCGGCGACCGGGCCGGGGTTTTGGAGTCCTCCTTTGTCGCCGAGGTGAAGTCCGACCTGATGGGCGAGCAGACCATCCTTTGCGGCATGCTCCAGGCTGGCTCCTTGCTCTGCTACGACAAGATGATCGAGAAGGGCATGGAGAGCGGCTATGCCTCCAAGCTCGTCCAGTACGGCTGGGAGACCATCACCGAGGCCTTGAAGCACGGCGGCATCACCAACATGATGGACCGCCTTTCCAACCCGGCCAAGATCAAGGCCTTCTACCTTGCCGAGGACCTCAAGGCGATTCTGGCCCCGCTCTTTGCCAAGCACATGGACGACATCATGAGCGGCCATTTCTCCAAGACCATGATGGAGGACTGGGCCAACGACGATAAAAATCTCCTCAAATGGCGGGCGGCCACCGGCAAAACCGCCTTTGAGAAGTCCACCTCCACCAAGAAGAAGATCAGCGAGCAGGAGTACTTCGACAACGGCATCCTGATGGTGGCCATGGTCAAGGCCGGGGTGGAGCTGGCCTTCGACACCATGGTTTCCGCCGGGATCAAGGAAGAGTCCGCCTACTATGAGTCGCTGCACGAGGTGCCGCTCATCGCCAACCTCATCTCCCGCAAGAAGCTCTACGAGATGAACGTGGTCATCTCCGACACCGCCGAGTACGGCTGCTACCTCTTTGCCCACGCCGCCGTGCCTTTGCTGGCCGGCTTCATGAAGAAGATCGACACCGACGTGATCGGCAAGGGGCTCGCCGTCAAGGACAACGGAGTGAGCAATGTGGAGCTGGTCCAGATCAACGAGGCGATCCGCTACACCGGAGTCGAGGAGATCGGCGCGGAACTGCGTTCCTACATGGGGGCCATGAAGCCCATCCTGTAATTGCAGTATCAAGAAAAAATGTCGTATCAAGGGGGAGGCCTGTCAGGGTTTCCCCCTTTTTTTGCCTTGACCTCGCTCAAGTACCCCGTGATACAATGTCGTTATGACAGGGAGGGTTCGTGAAATCTCCTACATCTAAAGAAGGAAAAGACAATGCAAAAACGGGTATGGCTTGGCTGATCATGGACTAACGGAGCCGGAAGGCATCTTTCCTGGCGTCATGTTCACCTTGTTTTTGCCGCCAAACTGTCCCGGGATCGGGGCACCTTTACATCCTTGGCGAAAGTAAAAAGTAGGACTTGCTGGGCAGGGGGGCCGGGAAGATCAAAATCAAGAAAACTTCACCACAGGGGGGATCTTTATGAAACTGGTCAATCTGTTTTCGAGCTTTTTTCTCGTCATGCTGCTGGTTTCTTTTCTGGGCTGCGCATCGACGGCAAAGCAAGAGGGAACCGGAGAGTATTTGGACGACTCCGTCATTACCACCAAGGTAAAGGCGGAAATTTTCAACGAGGCGTCGCTGAAGTCGAGCGAGATCAACGTCGAAACCTTCAAGGGCGTGGTTCAGTTGAGCGGCTTTGTCAACTCTCAGGCCAATATCAACAAAGCGGTCGAGGTTGCGCGCAAAGTCAAGGGGGTGAAATCGGTCACGAATTCCATGCGCGTTAAGTAAGGGGAAGCGCTCAATCTGCCGGTTTACCGCCAAGTCTCATTTGCTCCATGGACATTTGCTCCGGGGAGCAAATGAGACGGCGCCTCTGATAAGTCGATGCTTCCGAGCCTCTTGCAAAAATCCGCTTTTGTCATTCCCGAGGTAGTTATCGGGGATTCAGCTTGTTGTGTTGTTGTTCCATTCAATATCACTCAGGGACGGCGGCGCAGGTAGCCTGCGGAAAAGGGTCGTTATTCAAGGTTTATAACAAAAAGGAACAAAATGAAAACAGACACGGTGCTGGCCATCATTCTCATCGCCATTGGGATTCTGGCCCTTACCTATCAAGGCATCACCTATACGACACAAGAGAAGGTTCTTGACCTCGGCCCGATTCAGATGACAGCCGAGAAGAGGAAGACACTTCCGCTGCCGCCGATCGTGGGGGTTGTTACGCTGGTGGGCGGCATTGTCCTGCTGGTCAGGGGAAGAAAAAAAGGCTGATGGCTGCAGAACCTTTCAACAAGGCGGAGGCTGTTCTGCCGCTCCTATTTTGAAGGAGATGGAACGATGTGGTGGGGATACGATTGTTGGTCCGGATGGGGACATGGCATGGGAATTGGAGGGATGGTCATGATGCTGGTGTTCTGGGCGCTGATTATTGCAGGCATCGTTATGCTTATTGGTTGGCTCAGAAAGAGGGAATTTGCCGGCCGTGGGGAGACGCCGCTGGACATTCTGAAAAAGCGGTATGCCCTGGGCGAAATCGGCAAGGACGAATTTGACCGGATGAAAAAGGATCTGGAATCATAACCATGGCAGGTCAACGGTTGTCCGGAGTTGAACAAAACAGTCGCTCCCTGGATTGCCACCTGTGATAGTCCGCACCGTTTTCCGCACCTGGCCGACCGTGTCTCAGCGCGGTTGCAAAGGCAACCCTGCCGCCTTCCAAGCGCTGATGCCGCCGGCCAGGCTATAGATCTCCCCGTAGCCCTTGCCGGAAAAATATTTGCCCACCGCAAAGCTTCGCCCGCCAATGGCGCAGATCAGCAGAAGGGGGTGGCCGGTGGGCAGGCTCATCCTGCCCCTGGCGAGCTCGCCTAAGGGCATGAGCTGTGAGCCGGCAATGGATCCTTCGCAGAGTTCCTGCGGCGAACGGACATCCACCAGCACCAGATCCTTGCGGGTTTTGATCAGATCCCTGGCCTCCAGCGGAGAAAGGGTGCGGAAGATCGGGGCCTTGCCGGAACCCGGCGAGGTCTGAGTTTTTGCTGCGGGGTTTCTGTCGCCGCAGGCGATTGCCGCAAACAACAGGATCAAGAGGGAGCATGCCTGGAGATATTTTTTCATAAAAGCCTCGGTTGTTTTTTTTAGCGGAAGTAGGTGTGTGGCATGGATTCATGGGCCGGCGCTGATCTGGTCCAGGGCGGCGAGAACGGCCTGAATCTCGGCCTCGGTGTTGAAAAATCCGGGGGAAAGGCGCAGGGTGCCCTGGGGAAAGGTCCCGATGCTGCGGTGGGCCGCGGGCGCGCAGTGGAGCCCTGCCCTGGCCATGATCCCGTATCGGCGGTCGAGCAGTAAGGCGAGATCAGCCACGCTTCTGCCGGCCATGGTCAGGGACACGGCCGAGCCTCTGCCGGCACCGGCCTGGGGGCCGTGCACGGTGAGCCCCGGTATCCGGCCTAAGCCCGCGAGCAGCAACCCGGTGAGGTGTTCTTCGTGGCGCCGGATCGTTTCCCGGCCGGTTTTTTTGATAAATTCCAACCCCGCGGCCAGGCCGCCAATGCCAAGGGTGTTGGGCGTTCCCGACTCATGGCAGTCCGGCATCAGCTGCGGCTGCTCCTCGTATTCCGAATTGCTGCCCGTGCCGCCCATCTTGAGCGGCTGGGCCATGAGCCCTTTCCGGAGAAGAAACCCGCCGGTGCCGGTGGGGCCGAACAGCCCCTTGTGTCCGGTGAAGGCGAGAAAATCAATGCCCATTTCCTCCATGTCCAGGGGAAAAACCCCGGCCGACTGGGCCGCGTCCACCATCAGCAGCGCCCCGCCCTTGCGGCTGCCGATGGCGGCAAGATCGGCCATGGCGCCGGTCACGTTGGAGACATGATTGATGATGATGAGCCGGGTCTTTTTGCCCAGCCGCCTTGGGATATCGTCCGGATCGATACCGTCGGTGGGGTCGGTGGGCAGAATCTCAAGGTGAATCCCTCGGGTTTTTTCCAGGTGGCGCAGGGGGCGCATCACCGAGTTGTGTTCCATGCCCGTGGTCAGTACCCGGTCGCCAGGGGTAAGCAGTCCGAAAATACCCACATTGAGCGCCTCGGTGACATTGCTGGTGAACACCACCCGGCTTGAGTCCGGGCAGCCAAAAAAATCGGCGACCAGCTCGCGGGCCTCGAAGATCACCCGGCTGGCGGCCAGGGAAAAGCGGTGCGCCGACCGGCCGGGGCTTAAGGAGATCTCCCGGATCAGCCGGTGCATGGTCTCCGCCACCTCCGGGGGTTTGGGAAAGGAGGTGGCGGCGTTGTCGAGATAGATGGGGGGCGAGGATTGGGGCATATCGGGAGAGGCCAAGGTCGCCTTCAGTACGGGCTGACCACTTTGGCGGAGCTGGCCATGGCATCCATGATTTCGAACATGTTGGTGACCTGGCCCACCAGCAGGGTGTCCTTGAGGTTAAGAAAATCGAGACAGGTGCCGCAGGAGTAGATTTCCACCCCTTGGGCGGCCAGTTCCCGGAGCGGCGCGATCAGATCGGATTCGGTGGCGGTGATTTTTACCCCGGTATTGTAAAAGAAGATCTTGGCGGGCAGCGGGCTGAGGTTCTTGATGGTTTTGATGTAGGCCCGCATGAGCACTTCGCCCAGCGTATCGTTGCCGCGGCCCATGGTGTCGGCGGGAATGACATGGATCAGGCCGGTTCCGGGCAGGTCGCAGCGGTAGTCCTCCGGGGCCACGGCTTTGGCGGTATTTCCGTGCGGACCCTTGCTGATCATTATGTGGCGGGTGTCTCCGGCGGACCGGATTGCCACGGCGCAACCCTGACTTTTGCCGAAGCGCTCCAGATTGCTCTGGGCCGCCTCGTTGTCAACCAGCACCTCCACCGAGCCTTGTTCAAGGGAATCGAGCAGCTCCTTGGCCCGGATCACGGGTTGCGGGCAGGCCAGACCTCGGCAGTCGAGCACGGTATTCATTTTTTTTCCTGTTTTTAGTCGTTAAAGCTGAGCTGGCTTACCAGATCGCGAATGATTTCCTGGGCAGCAGGGTCAAGTTTCGGCGCGGCAAAGCCTGTGTCGTAAAAATCCGGGTTGATATCGTTGGAGCTCCACAGACTCTGCGCTGCAAAATAGAGATCCTTTTGCGAAAAATACCCTTCCGGCAGCATCATCCGCAGCCTGTAGGTCCGATTGGTGGGAATCCGCTGCTTGCTCACCAGTTTGAGGCCGTTGGTGGTCAGGTCGACGAGATGCCCCAGGAGTTCGTTGGCGTCATCATCGTAGACCTCAAGGTAGTACACAAGGTGTCTGCGTTTCAGGGACCGGATTTCATCCGTCATGTTCTTCTCCTAACGGGCTGATTTGGCAATGCTGGCCAGCATGCACGCAATGACCGTTTCGGGGCCCATGCTGGAAGAATCGACAATGATGGCGTCAGCGGCGGGCTTGAGCGGAGCAAGCGCACGCCTGGAATCATCATAGTCGCGTTTGCTGATCTGGTCCAGAATTTCCTGATAATCGACGGTCTGGCCTTTTTCCGCCAGCTGCTTCTGGCGGCGGCGGGCCCGCTCCTCGGCCGAGGCGTTGAGAAAAAATTTGCGGAATGCCTTGGGGAAAACCACGGTGCCCATGTCGCGGCCCTCGGCGACAATGGCCCCCTTTGCCCCCAGTTGCCGCTGCAGAGCGGTGAGCTTTTCCCGCACCAGCGGGTTGGCGGAAACCCGCGAGGCGACCAGCCCCATCTCCGGGGTGCGGATGGCCTGGGAAACGTCCTCGCCGTTCAGCAGCACCCGCACGTCATCGTCGCCGTTGGGGGTAAGGGTCAGCTCGATGGCAGCCAGGCATTTTGCAAGCGAGTCCGTGTCGGCCAGATCAATACCCTGCCGTTCGAGGGCCAACCCCACCGCCCGGTACATGGCGCCGGTGTCCAGATAGGTAAAGTGGAGCTTGGCGGCCAGCCCCCGGCTGATCGTGCTTTTCCCGGCACCCGATGGACCGTCGATGGTGACGATACCTTTTGGCTCAAGCACGGTCCAGCTCGCCAAGCACTGTGGCCAGGGCCTTGATGAAGCGCTTGTTTTCCTTGGGCAGACCCACGGTGATCCGGATATAGGTGGGGTAGCCGTAGGCGTTCATGGGCCGGACGATGACCCCCTGGTGGAGCAGGGCTTCGTAGAGCTTTTTGCCGTCGGTCTTGACATCGATGAGAAAAAAGTTGGTCTGGGTGGGAAAGGCGTGGCAGCCGAGTTTTTCCACCTCGCTGCTCAACCAGCCGATGCCCTCCCGGGTGAAGGCGATGGTCTTTTCGTAATGTTCGTCATCACCCAGGGCGGCCAAGGCGCCTGCCTGGGCTGGCAGATTGACGTTGAAGGGCTGCCGGACCCGGTGCAGGTAGTCGGCGATGTCGGCATGCATCAGGCCGTAGCCCACCCTTAAGCCCGCCAGGCCGTAGGCCTTGGAAAAGGTGCGCAGGGCCACCACCGGCACCCGGTGTTTGAGATAGTCCCGGGCATCGAGCCGCAACCCCGGCTCGACAAAATCCACATAGGCCTCGTCGAGAGCGACAATCACCTGATCCGGCACCTTGTCGAGAAAACCGCTGAAGGCCTCGTGGCTGAACACCGTGCCGCAGGGGTTGTTGGGGTTGTCGAGAAAGATCAGCCGGGTTTTTTTCGTGATCTGCCCGGCGATTGCGTCCAGGTCATGGTGCATGTTAACCAGCGGCACCACCCGGTTGACGCCACCCTGGGCCTGGACCGCTTTTTGGTAAACGAGAAAGGTGGGCTGGCTGGTGATCACTTCTTCGCCCGGAGCGAGAAAGGCTGCGATGAGCAGCTGGATGACCTCGTTGGAGCCGTTGCCGAAGACCAGCTGGTTTGGAGCCACGCCGATCTTTTCGGCCAGCGCCTTAGCCAGGTAATAGCAGCTGCCGTCGGGGTAGCGGTGCAGGTTTTTCAGGCTGTCGGCCACGGCGGCCACCGCCTTGGGGGACGGACCCAGCGAGTTTTCGTTGGAGGCCAGCTTGATGGAGCCGGTGACGCCGTACTCGCGCTCCAGTTCCTCCAGGGGCTTGCCCGGCGGATAGGGGATGAGGCTTGCGATATTGTCGCGAACAGGGAGTTTCATGGGTTAAAATCCTTATAATAAAGCTGATAGCTGTCAGCTTACAGCTATCATTGGCTTTTTGCCAGCCAGGTTAAGCCGTTGTTCCAGGGCATAAGCACCCCGGAAGATTTTTTCCTCGGCAAAATGACTGGCTTGAAGCTGGAGGCCGATGGGCAACCCGCTGCTGCTTATCCCGCAGGGCACCGACATGCCGGGCAAACCGGCCAGGTTGGTGCAAATAGTAAGGATATCGGAGAGATACACGCTCAGCGGGTCGTCGATCATTGCCCCGATCTTCCAGGCCGGCGCGGGCGTGACCGGGGAGACCAGCAGGTCGCACTGGGCAAAGGCCTTGGCGTAATCCTGGACGATCAGGGTGCGGACCTGGGAGGCCTTCTTGTAATAGGCGTCGTAGTAGCCGGAGGAGAGGGCATAGGTGCCGATGATGATCCGCCGTTTCACCTCTTCGCCGAACCCCTGGGAGCGGCTGTGGCGGTACATCTCCAGGAGTTCGTGCTGTTCATGGTCGCGGAAGCCGTACTTGACCCCGTCGTAGCGGGCCAGATTGGAGCTGGCCTCGGCCGGGGCGATGATGTAGTAGGCCGCCACCCCATACTCGGTGTGGGGCAGGGAGATTTCCACGGTTTTGGCCCCGGCCTCGATAAGCAGAGCAATTCCCCTGCCCACCGCCTGTTCCACCTCCGGGTCAAGGCCCGCGCCAAAGTATTCCTTGGGGATGCCGATGGTGAGGCCCTTGCAATCGTGGGTCAGGGCTGCGGTGTAATCCGGCACCGGCTGGTTGACCGAGGTGGAATCGCGCGGATCGTAGCCGCTGATGGCACCCAGCATGATGGCGGCGTCGCGCACATCCTTGGTGAGCGGCCCCACCTGATCCAGGGACGAGGCAAAGGCCAGCAACCCGAAGCGGGAAACCCTCCCGTAGGTGGGTTTGATCCCGACGATGCCGCAATGGGAGGCGGGCTGGCGGATGGAGCCGCCGGTGTCCGAGGCCAGGGAGGCGATGCATTCGTCCGCCGCCACCGAGGCTGCCGAGCCGCCGCTGGAGCCGCCGCAGACATGGGCGAGATTCCAGGGGTTCTTCGGCACCCCGTAGGCGCAGTTTTCGTTGGCCGAGCCCATGGCAAACTCGTCCATGCTCGTCTTGCCGAGGATCACCGCGCCGGCGTCCCGCAGCTTTTCCACCACCGTGGCGTCGTAGGGCGGGATGAAGGGTTCGAGAATCTTGGAGCCGGCGGTGGTGCGCACCCCCTTGGTGCAGAGGACATCCTTGATGGAGAGCGGAATGCCGCACAGGCTGCCGGCCGCGCCCCGTCGGCGTTGGGAATCCGCTGCCTCCGCCTGGGCCAGGGCGTTATTGCGGTCCAGGGTGATATAGGCGTTGACCTTGGGCTCCACACCGTCGATCCGGTCAAGCACCGAACGGGTTAGCTCCAGGGAGGAGATTTCTCCGGAGGAGAGGAGATCCTGCAAGGCATGAATGGTTAAGGCGTGGGGTTCCATAATATACCGTACCGCTGCTGATTTTTCGGAGGTTTGCCGTTGCTGCCGGGAGCGTCAATTAACGGTGATCTCGTAAAAAGGGAAAGATGATACAGGTCCGTGACATAAATTCAAAGAGTTACAGAGTGATAACGGTCGCCGGGCGCTTTTGCTTCCTGCTGTAATCGTGGCTTTTCGAAGTCTGCGCTTATCTACGATTTCAACAATAAAAACGGACCTCGGAAAGGAGGTCCGTAACGGGCAGACTGCATGGCCTTGGTCACAGAGCCTGAAGCTCCTAAATAACCCTGGGTACCACGAAGGCCTCGCCGTTTTGTACAGGGCCGTTGGCCAATGCCTCGTGCTGGGGCAGGGATTGACGGACCTCATCGGCGCGGAAGGCATTCCGGATGTCCAGGGCATGGGTTGTGGGCTGAATGCCGGTGGTGTCCAGCTCTCCCAGTTTTTCCACATAGCTCAGAATGCCATCCAGCTGGAGGGTGGTTTTCGCCACCTCTGCCTCCGACAGCGAAAGCCTCGCCAGTTTGGCCACATATCGCACTTCTTCAGGGGTGATTTTCATGCTCTGTTTTGTAACGCATTCCACCGGGCAAGTCAATGCTTGATGGTCTTGTAAAAGCCCAGGGGGTCAGCGCGCGGTCATTTTCGCCTGGCTATCGAGAACCTCGATAAAGACCCGCACCACTTCGGGGTCAAACTGGCTCCCGGCGCAGCGGTTCAATTCGGTCATGGCTTCCGTAAGACTCAGGTTCTGCTTGTAGCTGCGCTTGGAGGTCATGGCGTCATAGCTGTCCGCCACGGTGATGATCTTGGTCAACAGGTTCAGGTCGCTGCCGCCCAGGCCGTCGGGATAGCCCTTGCCGTCCAAGCGCTCGTGGTGATGGCGGACGATGAAGATCTCCTGCTGCATGAAGGCCAGGGGCTTGATGATGTTGGCCCCGATCTCCGGATGTTTCTTCATGAGAAGCCATTCTTCATCGGTAAGCGGCCCGGGTTTCCGGATGTAGTTGACATCCACCACCAGCTTGCCGATGTCGTGGACCTTGCAGGCCCGCTCCAGCACGGTCATCTCTTCCGGGGAAAGGCCCAGGGCCTGACCGATGCTCATGGCGTGCAGGGTGACCCGGGTGGTGTGGCCCGCGGTGTACATATCCTTTTCTTCCAGGGCGGTTTGCAGGGTGAGCATGGTATTCAGGGTGGAGACTTCCAGGTTTTCGTTGTACTCTTCCAGCAGGCGATTTTTGTCCGCCAGCTCCCTGGTTTTGTTGCGCACCTCGGTTTCCAGGTTTTCCTTGTAGGCCTTCTCCTGGAGGACGTACATGCGTTTTTCAATGGCCCGTTTGACCTTGATGTTGAAGATGTCCAGGTCTTCGATGGGCTTGGGGATGAAGTCGTAGGCCCCCAGGTTGATGGCCTTGACCGCGTATTCCATGGAGCCCGCGCCGGTGAGAAAGATCACCGGAATTCCGTAATTGCGGTCATTGATGAGTTTGAGGGTCTCGAATCCGTCCAGGCCAGGCATGTTGATGTCGAGGATGATGAGATCGAAGTCCGCGTTCAGGGCTGAGATGGCTTCTTCGCCGCTGGCGCAGGGCACGACGGTGTGGCCGAACATGGAGAGGATTTTGTAGACAGCCTCCCGAACCAGGGTGTCGTCGTCGGCGATGAGGATTTTTGCCTGTGCCATGGTAAAGTGGTCCTTAAGAGTGTATATGATACCTGGACCGCGCTGGCCCAAAGAGGAAGACTATCTGTTTATAACACAGAGTTTGCCTTAAAAAGTCCAGTATTTTTTTGCCTGGGCCTGGGCTGCATCCAGTGCGGGCAGAGGTCTTTTTGCCTGGGCCATGGCCGTGAGCGCGGCGGGTTCCAGCCCTCCCTCCCCTGCCATTTCATGGAGGCTGGCCAGCACCCCATCGGCAAGGCCTTGCAGATGGTAGCCCCCCTCCAGCACCAGCACCAACCTGCCCTCGCAGAGCTCCGTTGCCAGATCGACCAGAACCCTGGTCATATAGGCAAAACCGGCGGTGGTGACAGCCATCCCGCCTAGGGGATCGGAGACATGGATGTCGTACCCGGCGGAGACCATGATGCAATCCGGCCTGTATTGACGGGCAACCGGCGCCACAAGCTCATCCGTGATCCGGGCAAAATCCTGGTTGCCCTGCCCGCCCGGCAGCGGCACATTGAGGGTGTAGCCCTCGCCCTTGCCCGTGCCGGTTTCGCCGAGGGCGCCGGTTCCCGGATAATGGGGGTACTGGTGGGTGGAGCAGTAGAGAACCTGGTCGGTATCGTAAAATGAGTGCTGGGTGCCGTTGCCGTGGTGCAGGTCCCAGTCGAAGATCAGGATCCGTTCCATGCCGAGATGTTTCAGGCCATAGCGGGCGCCGATGGCGATATTGTTGAACAGGCAGAAGCCCTTGGCCCGGTCCGCTTCGGCATGATGTCCGGGCGGACGAATCAGGGCCGCGGCATTGTCGGCCTGGCCTGCAGCCACCAGCTTGAGGCCGGTGATCACCGCGCCTGCGGCGAGGACTGCCGCCTCGTAGGAGCGGGGCGAGGTGTGGGTGTCCGGGTCAAGCACATCGAACTGCTTGCCCGCTGTTTCGGCCACCCGTTCGATGTGTTCGGCGGTATGATTTGCGGCCAGATCAGCGTAGCAGGCAGGCTCGCATTCGGGAAAGGGAAAGAGGCCGGCCTCTTCCGGCCGGGCAAGGGCCTGGTAGATGGCGGAAAGGCGCTCCGGGCTTTCCACGTGATCGTAGCCCGGATCGTGTTCAAGAAAGAGCGGGTCTTTCAGGACCGCTGTTTTTCGGCGCATAACATTGTTCTCCCGAGATGGATGGTGCGGGTTTCAGTGATGAGATAATCGAGCGGCTGGTCGTGGCTTTCAAGGGGCACGGACGCAACAACCTGGAGATCATAGGCCAGGCCGATCCGCAGGGCCTGGGGTGCCGCCCCCTGCAGAAAGCGGTCGTAATAGCCGCCGCCGTATCCAAGCCGTCCTCCCTTGGCGTCAAAGACGCTGCCCGGCACCACCACCACCTCGATGGAGGCAGGGTCCACCAGGGGCAGGGTTTGCAGCGGCTCTGGAATACCGCAATAGCCGGGGGCAAGATCCCTGCATACATCAGTGATGGCATGGGGGAGCAGCCGGTGCTCCTGAACCAGGGTCAGGGGCACGCTCACGGTCACGCCCCTCGTGAGGCAATGGGCAATGAGCTCCAGGGTTTCCACCTCGCTGCGGAAGCTGACATAGGCAAAAACGTTGCGGGCACCGGCAAACTCCGGCAGGGCCAGGAGACGATCGGTGATGGCCCTGCTTTTTCGCCGCCGCTCTTCCGGGGAGAGGGTGTCGCGGGCGGCAAGGATATGTGCGCGCAGGGTGGTTCTCTCTTCTGCCATTGTTTCTCCTTTGGTTCAATGCCTCTAGTTATAACGCAACGGCGCCAAGACGCTAAGTTTTTTGTTTTGCCCTTTGCGCCTATTGAGCTTGTGCTGTATATTGAAGGAAATCATTAAATTCCATGATGGGAATTCAGGGAGATCAGTGCATGTTTGAAGAATGGCAACGCTTGGAGCAGGACGGAACCCCGGTGTATGTGCTGCCGGAAAAGCCGGACTGGTTCGTGCCGGACCACGAAGCGGATTGTCTGTTGCAGGAGCTGCAGCAAGGGAAAAATCTTATTGCCGATAACACGCCTTCCGAAAAAGATTCCGGCCACCGGATGTTGGCGGCCCAGCGGCTTGTCTCCCAGCTTGCCGGTGACCCGGTCTCCCCGTACAGAGGCCGGGCTGAATTTCTCTCGCTGAATACCTTGAAAGAGTGCTGGTTTCACCTTACCGACCGCTGCAATCTGGCCTGCCGCCATTGTCTCTTTGCCTCTTCCCCGGCCCAGGGCGCCGCCCTTTCCCCGGAGGCCCTGGCCCAGGGGATTTCCGAGGCCAAGGGGCTGGGCTGCACCCTCTTTTATTTCACCGGGGGCGAACCCTTTGTCTATCCGGGTTTTGTCACCATGGTGGCCCAACTGCTTGGTGATCCAAAGATTCATGTGGTGGTGCTCAGCAATGGGTTGCTGGTCAGGGAGCATCTTGTTGAGCTGGCTTCCCTGCCCAGGGAGCGCTTCCATTTGCAGCTCAGCCTGGACGGGTTGGCGGAGCAGCATGAGTCGCTGCGGGGAAAAGACACTTTTGCCGGGCTGCTTGAAGCCTTGGGCTTGCTCAAGGAGGCGGGTTTTCCCCTGACCCTGTCCGTGGCGGTGAACCGCGCCAATGTGAAGGAGCTGGCCGAGATTGTCGCCTTTGGCGCCGGCCAGGGGATCACCAACATCCATCTGCTCTGGCATTTTGTCCGGGGCAAGGGCAGTCTTTCGCAGTTTGTTTCTCCGGCCCTGATCCTTCCCGAGCTGATCCGGGCCCAGGAGATGGCGGAACGGTGCGGGGTGCGCATCGACAATGTGGAAACCATGCGCAGCCAGGTGTTCAGCACCCCCTCCACCCGGCACGACTTGTCCAACACGGCCTGGGAGTCGCTGGCCGTGGGGCCGGACGGATTGATCTACCCCTCCCCCGCCCTGGTCGGCATTGCGGATTTGGCCTGCGGACCCCTGGCCGATGGGCTGGAAACGGTCTGGCGCCAGAGCCCGGTGCTGGAGAAGATCCGCAACTCTTCCCTTGCTGCCAGCGAGATCTATCAGGCCAATCCCCTGCGCTTTCTGGTGGGCGGCGGCGATCTGGATCACAGCTATCTGGCCGGTGGCGAGCTGGTCGGGCACGATCCCTATGTGGAGCTGTATAACACCCTGGCCCTCTGGCTGATCAGCCGGCAGGCCCGCCAATACCCCGTCCGGACAAAGGGGGAACTCCTGCTGCGCATGGGCGAGGTGCGGCATGATTGCCCGGATGGTGGTCAGGAAGTGGCGCTTACCCATTGCAACTGCGTGATCTCCCTGGCCGACGACCAGGGGCACGCCACGGTACGGGAGTTCTACGGCCGGGCCGCGCTCACCGCCAACGAGGAAATCGTCAATCCCTTTGCCCCGGACCAGGCCCTGGCCAATTTCATCCCGGCGGATTCCCGGAAGAAATCCTATGGCTGCGGCAGCCCGGTCAAGGATGCCGAGCCGCAGCCCGGCGAGGTGCTGGTGGATCTGGGGAGCGGCAGCGGGGTCGAGTGCTTCATGGCCGCAGCCCAGGTGGGGGTGTCCGGGAGGGTGATCGGCATCGACATGACCGAGGAGATGCTCCATCTGGCCGGGGTGGCCAAGGCAACGGTGGCGAGTCGTCTGGGCTATGACAATGTGGAGTTTAAAAAGGGGTTTCTCGAAGACATCCCTCTGGAGGACGCCACTGCCGACGTGGTGATCTCCAACTGCGTGATAAACTTAAGCCCGGACAAGCGGCAAACCATGCATGAGATCTTTCGGATCTTAAAGCCCGGCGGCAGGCTGGTGGTGTCCGACATTGTCACCGATGGCCCCATTCCGGTGGCCATCAAAAATAATGAGCAGTTCCGGGGCGAATGCCTGGGCGGGGCGATGCGGCAGGAGGATCTGCTGGCAATGCTCCGGTCTGCCGGTTTTGCCGGGGTCAGCCTGGTCAAGCGCTTTCCCTACCGGATCGAAGGGGAAACCCGGTTCTATTCCCTCACCTTCCGGGCCCATAGGCCTCAAGAACCGCTCCAGGTGGAGGTCATCTACCGGGGGCCGTTTGGAGCGGTGTGGACGGAAAACGGGGGGATGCTGCTCAAGGGGAGGCGCGCGACGGTGGACTTAAGTGAGGCGGAACGCCTGGGTGACTCCCTGTTTGTCCTCGATGCCCAAGGGGCGGTGGCCAACCTGACCTTGGAGAATAGCTGCTGCGCGCCGCCGAGTGAGGTTCCTTTGCTCCAGGGCAGCGGCTGTTGCACCGGCGGGCAGGATGAGCCTGCGCCGGGCAAGATCGTTGCCCTTCCCGGCCTGCGCCAGCCGGTGAACGGTCGGTATCCGTCGGGCTGCATGGCCTGCGGCAAGGAGATCGGTTATCTCGCCCATGAGCGGGAGGTGGCCTGCCACTATTGCGGCGGAATCAAGAAAACCAATGCGCTCTGCGTCGAGGGCCATTATATCTGCGATGCCTGTCACCAGCAGGATGGTCTTTCCGCCATCCGCCTGCTCTGCGCAGAAACAAAAGAGCAGGACATGCTGGTCCTTCTGGACACCATCCGCCGCCACCCTGCCATCCCCCTGCACGGGCCGGAGCACCATGCCATGGTGCCGGGCATCATCCTGGCCACCTACCGGAACCTGGGCGGGAGAATCAGCCGGGAAGACATCCTCACCGGCATCGAGCGGGGCAGCAAGGTGCCCGGCGGGGTCTGCGGCTTTTGGGGCAATTGCGGGGCCGCAGCCGGGGTGGGTATCGCCTTCAGCGTCCTGCTTGCGGCCACGCCGCTCACTCCCAAACCCCGCCAGCAGGTGCAGGAGATCACCTCCCGGGTGCTGGGCGAGATCGCGCTGACCCAAGGGGCGCGCTGTTGCCAGCGGGAAACGGTTACGGCCCTGCGGGAAGCGGCGCTTCTCTCCCACCGCCTTCTGCCGGTGTCGCTCCTGGCCGAAGCGGATTTTGTCTGCAAGCAGTTTTCCGCCAACCGGGAATGCATCGGGAGCCAGTGCCCTCTGTGGAGCAAGGCGGAATCCCGTGTGGGCGGTGTACAGTGAAGCCGGCTATTGTTGCCCCCAAAAAAGGAATCGGCAAGGCCATTGTTTTTGCCCTGTTTCTTGCCGCAATGATTACCCTGTTTCGCTTTACCCCGGTGCGTCAATACATCTCGCCTGGCTATCTGCAAGCCCTGGTAAACTCCTTTGGCCCTTGGGGGCCGCTGGTCTTTGTGCTCCTCTATGCCGGGGGCATCTGTCTTTTTCTGCCCGCCACCCTGTTCACCGGGATCGGCGCCCTGTTGTTCGGCACTTTGCATGGGTTTTTTTACAATGAGCTGGGCGCCATGCTCGGCGCTTCCCTGGCATTTTTCATCGGCCGTTACCTGGGTCGGGATTTTGCCGCAGGCTTGATCGGCGACCGGCTGCAGAAATATGATGATCGGATCGCGGCCAACGGCTTTGCCACGGTGCTCTATCTTCGCTTGATCTTTTTTCCCTTCACCCCGCTTAACTTCGGCATGGGGTTGACCAGGGTGGCCTTCCGGGAGTATTTTTTCGGCACCCTGTTTGGCATCCTTGCCGGAGGCTTTGTCCTCACCTTTTTCTTCGCCACCCTGGCCGAGGTGTGGAGATCCGGCGACTGGTGGCAACTGGTGGGCTGGAAGTCCGCGTTCTCCCTGGCGCTCTTTGCCGGCTCTTTTTTTATTCCCAAGGTGATCCGGAAAATCAAGCCCGAGGGTGCAGGTTGAGAAAGGAGTTGAGTCATGCCTGAACTGCCGGAAGTGGAAGTGGTCTGCCAAGGGCTTGCCCCCCTGGTGCTCAAGCGCAAAATCCTTTCGGTTTCCTTCAGCAACAAGAGGCTGCGCAAGCCTTTTCCCAGGGCCAAGATGTATCGGCAGGTTGAGGGTTCCTTTATCCTGGGGGTGGAGCGTCGCGCCAAATACATCCTCCTGCGCCTGACCGGCAAGGCTGTCATGCTATTTCACCTTGGCATGACCGGCAAGATCGGGATCTTTGACTGCGACTCCCCCCGCCGCAAGCATGATCATCTCCGTTTTTTGTTGGATAACGGCAAGGAGATGCGTTTCAACGATGTGCGGAGGTTCGGTTGCGTCGAGGTCTTTTCCGAAACAGAGCTGCGGAAGAATGGTCCCTTTGGAGGGCTGGGGCCGGAACCTTTTTCCGAGGATTTTTCCGCCGGCTATCTGCTGGCAAAGGCGCGGGGCAAGAGGCAGCCGGTGAAAAGTTTTCTCATGGACAACCGGGTGGTGGTGGGGTTAGGAAATATCTACGCTAACGAGACCCTTTTTGCCGCCCGCACCCACCCGCAAACTCCGGTCAACCTGCTGTTGAAGCTGGATTGGCAGCGCATCGTCGAAAAGAGTCGGCTCATTTTGGAAAAAGCCATTGCCATGGGCGGCTCCACCATCTCCGATTACGAGAATGTCAACGGCGAGGCCGGGTATTTTCAGCTGGAGCTTGCGGTGTACGGCCGGCAGGGGCAGCCCTGCCCGCGCTGCGGCCAGCCGGTAGTACGGACCGTGTTAGGCGGGCGGGCTACGTTTTGCTGCCCTTTGTGTCAAAAATAAGGAGAAAGAATATTTTTACGGGATAATGTTATTTTTTCTTTACTCAGCCGAGGAGCGGAGGTATAAGAGGGATATTTGTCACCCCCATGACCGAGGGAAGAGTTAGCTGGGTGGTCCAAGCGTGATCACAACCAAGTGGAATGGGTTTTTGTTGTAATTATTAAAACACAAAGAGAGGAAGAGAACCATGAAGTCAGTCAAAACAACCGTTGCCTTTGCCCTGATGCTGCTCCTTGCTACCGGTTTGATCGCATGCAAGAAAAGTGAAGAAGCAGTAACCCCGCCAGCCGAGCAGGCTGCTCCTGCTGCACCGGCTGCTCCTGAAGCCGCTGCTCCTGCCGCTCCTGCTGCTCCCGAAGCCGCTGCTCCTGCCGCACCTGCTGCTCCCGAGGCTGCCGCACCTGCTGCTCCTGAAGCCGCTGCTCCTGCTGCTCCTGCTTCAAAGTAAGCTGCTTACTATTCCCGGGCTGGGCTCTTCCAGCCCGGGAATGCTCGCCATTCCCCCCCCTTTTCCTCTTGTTTCAACTCCCCGGAAATAACGCTATATATCCATGATCTCCAGCAGCGCCTTGGCTGCCTGGGCGAGATCCGCCGGGCTGTGATGGCTGGTAATGGAAAATCTGAGCCGCGCTGTGCCGTTGGGCACGGTGGGTGGCCTGACGGCCGTGGCGAAGATCCCCTGCTGCCGGAGGAGATGGGCCTTGTTCAACGCCGCTTTGCTCTCCCCGATGAGGATGGGGATGATCTGCGAGGGGCCAAGATCAGCGGTGTAGCCCCCGGTACGCAGCAGCATTTTGAAATAATCGATTTTTTCATGCAGTTTGCGGCGGAGGTTTGGCTCCTGCCGGATGAGCCCCACCGCCGCCAGGGAGGCAGCGGCAACCGATGGCGGCAAGGCCGTGGAAAAGATAAAGCTCCTGGCCCGGTTGAGCAGATACTCGATCATCTCCCGGTTTGCCGCCACATACGCGCCATAGCTGCCAAGTCCCTTGCCGAAGGTTCCCATGGCCAGATCCACCGCGCCGCTCACCCCTTCCTCTTCGCTCACCCCGCCGCCATTTTCGCCAAAAACTCCGGTGGCATGAGCCTCGTCCACCATGAGCAGGCAGCCGAACCGCTCCTTGAGCTCCACCAATTCACGCAACGGGCAGCGGTCGCCGTCCATGCTGTAGATGGACTCCACCACGATCAGGGGTGTGGTTGCCCCTTGTTTTTTCTTGAGCAGCTCTTCGAGATGATTGAGGTCGTTGTGGTGGAAGCGCACCAGACGGGCGCCGGAGAGACGGCAGCCGTCATGGATGCTGGCATGGTTCAACCGGTCGCTGAAAACGAGGTCGTGGCGACCCACCAGGGCGGGAATGATGCCGGTGTTGGCCATGTAGCCGGAGCCAAAGGTAAGCGCGGCCTCCTTGCCCTTGAGGCGGGCCACCGCGTCCTCCAGTTCATGGTGTATCACAAGATCGCCGCTCATCAACCGGGAAGCGCCCGAACCGGTGCCGAACCGACGCAAGGCCTGCTGGGCCGCGGCGATGAGAGCCGGATGTTCGGCAAGGGCCAGGTAATCATTGGAAGAGAAATCGAGCAGTTCCCGGTCGTCGTCTCCGGCAAGGGTGATCCGCCCATTTCCCCGGCGGATCACCGGACGCAGACTGCGGAGCCTCCCCCCTTCCCGCTGCTGGTTCAGCCATGCCTTCAGATCGACCATAGCTGCCTGATGTCTTCTGAAAATTTCCGGTCTGCCTCCGGGGAGCGGCCTCGCTGGGTGAGATAGCCGCCGATCATCATGCCGTCGGCGCCAGCCATGAAGGCGGAGCTTAAAAAGTCGGCCAGGGCGGATTCGCGGCCGGCGGCCAACCGGATGGCCGCCCGGGGCAGGATCAACCGGTAGAGGGCGATTGATCGGAGAATTTCCGTGATTGGCAGGGGGGCGAGGCTGGCGCAGGGCGTGCCGGGCAGGGGGATGAGGACATTGATGGGCACGGAGTCAATCCCGTATTCGGCAAGGCTCATGGCCATGGACAGACGATCCGTTTCGGATTCTCCCAGGCCGAAGATGCCGCCGCTGCAGACCGAAAGCCCGACGCCCTGGGCTGCCTTGATGGTGGCGACCCGGTCGACAAAGCTGTGGCTGGTGCAGATCCGCGGGAAGAACTCCCTTGAGGTCTCCAGGTTATGGTGGTAGCGGGAAACCCCGGCCTCCTTGAGCTGGCCAAGCTCGGCCGCGCCTAGAATGCCGAGAGAGGCGCAAACCTTGATCCCCACCTCGGTGCGGATGGCGCGGATGATTTCCAGCACCTGGGGCAGATCAGCGCTTGCCAGCCCCCTGCCGCTGGTCACCAGGGAAAAACGGCTGGCCCCGATTTTTTGGGCCTCCCGGGCGGCGCTGAGAATCTGGGCTTTGCCCAGCAGGGGATAGACCGGCGCCTCTGTCTGGTAATGGGCGGATTGCGCGCAAAAATGACAGTCTTCGCTGCATGTGCCGGATTTGGCATTGATGATGCTGCACAGGGAAAAGGAGGTTCCCCGTTGGGCAAGCTTTGTCGCCAGGGCTTGGCGCATGAGCTCGGCCAGGGGAAGTGCCTGGAGTTCGGTGATGTCGGGCGGCTGGAGATGCATGGCTTTCACGATAATGGGTAATTACTCAGGTGGATAGACCGAAGGCTGAAGGATTTTCAGTATACTTCAGCCTTCGGTCTTCAGCCGCCAAATCCGCTAATCCCATGAAAAATCTAAATAAATTTCGTGTTCTTTCGTGGATTTTGTGGCTAAAAAAAGCAAGTGACGGCGTAAGGCACCCACGGCCTATTTGAGGCCGAATATCCCGCCCTTCTTGCCGGAAAACGCAGGGGTCCGGCTTTCCGACCGGGACTGCCGGCCTTTGCCTGTTCTGGGCTTGCCGCCGCGGGGTGGCGTCGGGGAAGATACGGGTAGCGGAGCAAGATCGGCCGCCGAGCCGCCAAGGGCTTCCTGGTAAATCTGAAAGAGCAGCAATCCATCCGGGAAATAACTTTTGCGTTTCAGCCATCCGGGCCAGACCTGCTCGGCGCCGTGCCGGACAAAGGCGGGGAGATTGACCAGCAAGGAGGTGATCTCTTCCCTGGAGGCCCGCTTGACATTGAGGTGCTCCAGCTGGGAATCCACCTGGGTGCGGAGGGTGCGGGAAAAGGCAAAGGCTTCGCGCCCTTCGGCGGGCCCAGGCAAAAGATTGAAGCGGGCTTGGGCCCAGGGCAGCATGAGGAGCGCAAGCAGGAGGTGCTCCGGCAGGGGGCTGCCCTGGCCATGCAGCCGGTCAATCACCTGGCACAGGGCGAAGAGCAGGCGGGTTTCCGCCGAGGGTTCCTCCGGCTCCCGGCTGATGATCCCTTCATAGCACGGCAAAAGGAGAAAGAACAGCCCGCTGGCCACGGCAAGCCGGCACCAGGGAGCGCAGGCGCCGCCGTAAAGGTCTTTGAAGAATTCGTCCCGAACCCGGGAATCCGGGCATTGGTGCAGGGTGTCCAGGTTGTTGAGAATGGCCTGCCAGGTGCGCTCTTCAATGGTAAAACCGCTTCTGGCCGCGTGGCGGATGGCCCGCATCATGCGGACGGGATCCCGGACAATCCGCCGGTCCGGTTCCCCGACAATGCGGACAATCCGGTTGTTGAGGTCCGCCACCCCGCCCGTGTAATCGATGATGGTGAAGTTTTCTATCTCATAGAACAGGGCGTTGATGGTGAGATCCCTGCGGAAGGCGTCTTCCGCCTCGGAGCCGAAGGTGTTGTTGTGGGCCAGCACCTCGTCCTCTTCTTTTTCCCCTTCTTCAAACTCGCTGCGGCAGCGGAGGGTGGAGACCTCGACGATCTTGCCGCCCATGAAAAAGACCTGCACCAGACGAAAGCGGCGGCCGATGATCCGGCTGTTCCGAAAAAGGGTGCGCAGCTGCCCGGGCCGGGCGTTGGTGCTGATGTCGAAATCCTTGGGTGTTTTGCCGAGGTAGAGATCGCGCACCGCCCCGCCCACCAGGTAGGCGGAAAAACCCGCGTCGCGGAGGCGGTGCATCACCTTCAGGGCTTCGCGGTCGATATCCTTGCGGGAAATGGGGTGTTCGGCCCGGGCAATGATGAGGGGCGCCGGCAGGTCGGAGGATGGGTCCATGGGATCTTCCGGGCAGGAGAGCACTGTGGCGGTGCTCCTGTTCAATACGTCGCAGCAGGTTCTTTGTACATGGACTCGGCCTGCGAAACAAACTGGTCGAAAACCTCGCGAACGGTGAGGATTTCTTTCATTTTAAAGACATTTTCTCCTGAAAAAACAAGGCCGTCTTCCATGTTGCCATCGCAGGCCGCAGTGAGCCGTTCGCTGATGCAGTAAACATGGTCGCATTTCTTCAGGCATTTGTATTTGCATTCCTTGGCCTTGAGGTCGGCCTTGCTCAGCAGCTTTTCCACAAAAGGCGTCTTGATGGCCCGGCCCGGCAGCCCCACCGGGGACCTGATCAGGGCGATATCTTCCTGGTGGGCATGGAGCAGGGCCTGCTTGAAGCTTTCCGCCACCGAGCATTCCTTGGTGAGGATAAAGCGGGTGGCGATCTGAATGCCGTCCGCTCCGTACTTGTCCATCATTTCCGCCATTTCATAACCATTGGTGATCCCGCCGGCCGCGATCAGGGGCACCTTTTTGACCACCTTGCGGATCTCGGGAAAAAGCTCGCGCAGGGCCACGTTGGTGCCCAGATGGCCGCCAGCCTCCTTGGCCTCGACCACGATGGCCGCAGCGCCCAGCTTTTCGGCCAGGATGGCAAAGGAGGGCGAGGAGACGATGGAAACAATGGGGGTGTTGGTCTCCTTGCCGATCTTGAAGATGTCCCGTGAAAAACCGGCGCCGGTGACGATCATGTCCACTCCGGCTTCGATGGAGCCCATGACCAGGCTGTAGAAATTCTTCATGGCGAACATGATGTTCACCGCGATGATCCCCTTGGTTGCTGCCTTGGCCTTGCGGATGTCGGCCTGGAGCTCCTCCACCGGAATGGCCGAGCCGCCGATGGTGCCGATGCCGCCGCACTCGGCAACAGGAACGGCCAGGGCCGAGGTGGAAACGCGGATGGACATGCCTCCCTGCACAAGGGGTACCGGGGCAGTGAATTTGCCGATGGTAAGGGGGGGTAGCTTCATGAATATCTGGTACTCCGTTTAATTTAAGGAAGAATGAGCAACTATGCTTTTTTTCGTTTTTTTTGTCAAGGAAACCTTCCTGGCCCCAAAGGCGGTTTTCGCCTCCGGAGAGAAGAGTTTTTGCATTTTTTGCCGGTTTCTGGTTTAACTTAATAAAATAGTTACGCTGTGGCGCGAAGATGTACACGATTTTCATTCTTCTTCGCAACATATATATGCGCGGATCAGGGAATGCTGCATGCATATTCATCCAAGCCGCATCGGCTTTGACATAGACGGCGTGGTCGCCGACACCATGGAGGCCTTTATCCGTCTGGCCCGGACCGGGTATGGGGCCAAGGTGCGCCCGGAGGAAATCACCGAGTTTCAGGTGGAGGATTGTCTGGATCTTGATCCGCTCGTGGTGGAGGAAATTTTCTCGCGTCTGCTGGGGGAGCCCATTGCCTGCGGTCTGCGGCTCATGACTCATGCCCGGCGGGTGTTGACCGGCTTCGCCGCGCACGGCCCCCTCACCTTCATTACGGCCCGGCCGCAAAAAAAACCCATCGCCCGCTGGCTGAAAAAAGAACTGGGCCCGCAGGTCTATGGCCGGGTGCGGCTGGTGGCCACCGGCGAGCATGACAGCAAGGCCGATCCCATCAAGGAAATGGGGCTGGCATTTTTTGTCGATGACCGAGCACAAACCTGCCTACAGCTTGCCAATGAAGAAGGCATTCAGCCCATTGTCTATCGCCAGCCCTGGAACCAGGGCAGGCATGCTCTGCCGGAGGTGGAAAACTGGCGCAGCATCCACGCCCTCTGTTTTGGGGAGGGTGCGTGGTGAAGCAGTGTCCCGCCTGCGGTCAGGCGATACCGGCCTATAGAAATCCGGTGCCCACGGTGGATATCATAATCGCCCTCGGCACCGGCGTTGTTTTGGTGAAACGGAAAAACCCCCCCTTGGCCTGGGCTCTGCCCGGCGGCTTTGTGGATTACGGGGAGTCGCTGGAGCAGGCAGCAATGCGGGAAGCGTGCGAGGAAACAGGCCTCTCTGTCCGGCTTGGCCGCCAGTTTCACACCTACTCCGAGCCGGATCGCGACCCACGGCAGCATACGGTGAGTACGGTCTTTCTTGCCACGGCGGAAGGAGTGCCCGTGGCTGGTGATGATGCAGGCGAGGTCGCGATATTCAGCGAAGATTCGCTGCCGCCTCTGGCCTTTGACCATGCAAGGATTCTGGGTGACTATTTTGCTGCGCAACGAGCTGCCGCCTGAAATGAAGACCCGCATTCTGCTGGTGGATGACGATCCTTTTATCCTTGAGCTGCTGAAGGTCTCCATGGCGGCCATGGGTCATGCCTTTGATACGGCCATGGACGGCGAGGCGGCAAAGGAAAAGCTCCGGGAGGGCGGGTTCACCATGGTCCTCACCGATCTGACCATGCCGCACTGTGACGGCATGCAGCTTTTGAAGCATGTCAAGGACGAATATCCCCTGATCGAGGTCATCATTATCACCGGCCACGCCGAGATTCATGGCTATACCGATGTGATCCGGGCCGGAGCCAGCGATTTCATCGCCAAACCCTTCTGTGTGGATGAGCTTGAGGCTAAGATCAGCAGGGTTATCCGCGAGCAGACCCTGATCAGAAAACTCGAGCATCTCTCCATGTGCGATATGCTTACCGACCTGTATAACCGTCGCTGTTTTGAGATGAAACTGCACGAGGAGGTGCCGCGGGCCCATCGCCAGGGGTATCCGGTTTTTTTGGCTCTGCTCGATGTGGACCATTTCAAGGAGTACAACGACAAGTACGGGCATCCGGCCGGGGACCGGGTTCTTCAGGATATCGGGAGAATCCTCGTGCAGTGCACCCGGGAGAATGTGGACTGGTGTTTCCGGTTCGGCGGCGACGAGTTCGCTATCATCATTCCTTACGCCACCGTCGCCCAGGTTGGGCAGATTGCCAGCCGCATCCAGGAGCGATACAGCCATGAGTCCCGCTATGCCTCAACCAGCCTCAGTGTCGGCCTGGCCCATTTCCTCAGGCACCCTGGCCGTTCCTGGCCGGAGGATATCGCCGAACTGGTGGCCCGGGCCGACAAGGCGCTGTATTCCGGCAAGGAGCAGGGAGGCAATCGGGTGATTGCCGACTCCTCCCTGTCGTGTCTTGGAGAATTCTCCGCCAAGACCGGCCCTTGAAACAGTAAAAAAATACCGCCGCCCGGAAGTCCCCCTCCCTGCCGGTATCCACGGCATTTTCCCTTTTTTGTTTATTTATTCATTTTTTTTCAGGCAGTTATCTCACGTTTTTCCTGTGGCAGGCCGCTGTTTTTCTCTGGAGCTCTGCTCCGTCCGGAGCAGATAAAAAGTTTGTATTTGCCCATATTCTCTGGTATATAAGCTCGATCTATCAAAGGAGGATTGTTTCCATGGCAAAAAGCACAACAGCAACCAAAACGAAGTCCGATGTCAATGCAGGGGAAATGAGCTTTGCTCAGCTTTTCGAGGAAAGTCTCAAAGTGGCGGAGGTGGGCGAAGTCGTGCCCGGCACCGTTATCGCCCTAACCAACGATTATGTCGTGGTGGATATCGGCGACAAGTCGGAAAGTGAGATCCACTGTTCCGAATTCAAAAACGAAAATGGCGAAATAGAGATCAAGGTTGGCGATATCTTTGACGTCTTCGTGGAGAAGCGGGAGGCAGAAGGCGGCCTGAAGCTCTCGCGCGAGAAGGCCATCGGCATCAAGGTCTGGGAAGACATCGCCAAGATCCAGGAAGCGGACGGCACCATTTCGGGCCGCATCGACAACCGGGTCAAGGGCGGCCTTTCCGTCGATATCGGCGTTCCGGCCTTCCTGCCCTACTCGCAGATCGATCTTAGGCCTGTCAAGGATCTGGACAGCCTCATCGGCCAGACCTTTGAGTTCAAGGTTCTCAAATACAACCGCAAGCGCAACAACGTGGTCATCTCCCGCCGCGCCATCCTCGAGGACGAGCGCAAGAAGCTGCGGGAAGATATGCAGTCCAATCTGGTGGAAGGCCAGGTGGTCACGGGCACCATTACCAATATCACCGATTACGGGGTATTCATCGACCTGGGCGGCATGGACGGTCTCTGCCACATCACCGATCTCTCCTGGGGCCGCGTTTCCCATCCCTCCAAGCTGTTCAAGGTGGGCGAAGAGGTTCAGGTCAAAATTCTCAAGTACGACCGCGAGAACGACAAGGTTTCCCTTGGCGTCAAGCAGCTTAAGGAAGATCCCTGGTCCACCGTGCAGGAACGCTACCCCATCGGCACCAAGGCCATGGGTAAAGTGGTTTCCATCACCGACTACGGCGTGTTCGCCGAATTGGAAGAGGGTGTTGAGGGGTTGATCCATGTTTCCGAGATGTCCTGGTCCAAGAAGACCCGGCATCCGTCCAAGATTGTCGGCGTTGGCGAGGCGGCCGAGGTGGTCATCCTCAACATCGACGTGGATGCCAAGCGCATCTCTCTGGGCATGAAACAGCTGCAGCCCAACCCCTGGGATCTGGTCAGCGAGAACTATCCGGTGGGCTCCATCATCGAGGGCAAGATCAAGAACATCACCGACTTCGGCGTTTTCATCGGCATCGAGGAGGGCATCGACGGCCTGATCCATGTCTCCGACCTCTCCTGGACCGAGCGGATCAAGCACCCCTCTGAAAAATATGCCAAGGGTGAAACCATCCAGGCCGTGGTGCTCAAGATCGACCGCGAGAACGAGCGGTTTTCTCTCGGCGTCAAGCAGCTGGAGCCGGATCCCTGGCAGGCAGCCATTGAGAAATATCCGGTGGGCGCAACCGTCCAGGGCAAGATCACCAATGTCACCGAGTTCGGCATCTTCGTGGAAGTGGAAGAGGGCATCGAAGGTCTGATCCATGTTTCCGAGATCAGCAAGGACAAGGTTGCCACCCCGGTGGGCTTGTACAATGCCGGTGATTCCGTGGAGGCAAAAGTGATCAATGTTTCCGCCAAGGACCGCAAGATCGGCCTCTCCATCAAGGCGCTGACCGATGATTCGGCCGAAGGCTCCTACGAGGAGTTCAAGCAGAAGCAGGCCAAGAGTGGCGGCCCGTCCACCATTGGCGATCTTTTGAAGGAAGAGATGGACAATAAGGCCCAGGAGTAAGCAGGTCTAACTTTTCATTCCGGGTTGTGTCATGTCAGAAGGGTTATTCCGCCACAAGCATCCGGTCCTCACGGGATTACTGGTCCTGGGGGCGATCATGCTGTTTTTCTGGGGCGGAATAACCTTTTTTGTTACCAGCCTCACCAATCCGTCCAAGTCCGAGCTTTTCCTCAAGGAAGGGATCGGGGTTATTGAGGTCAAGGGCGTTATCCTCGAATCCGAGGAGATTCTCGCAAATCTGGTGGCCTTTCGGGAAGAGCCGAAGATAAAGGCAATTGTTTTGAGGATTGACAGCCCCGGCGGGGCTGTGGGCGCTTCCCAGGAGATCTATGACGAGGTCCGGCGGACCAGCGCTGTCAAGCCGGTGGTTGCCTCCATGGGGTCGGTGGCGGCTTCGGGCGGATTGTATATCTCTCTGGGCGCCAACAAGATTGTCGCCAACCCGGGCACCCTGACCGGCAGCATGGGGGTGATCCTCAAATTTGCCAATCTTGAAGGGTTGTTTGACAAGATAGGCTACAAGAACGAGGTGGTCAAAAGCGGCAGACTGAAGGATATCGGTTCTCCGTCCCGGCCCATGACCGCCGAAGAGCGGCAGATGCTCCAAGGCATGATCGATATCGTCCAGAGCCAGTTTGTCCAGGCGGTCTCCGAAAGCCGCTCCTTGCCTGCGGCTGAGGTCCGAAAGATTGCCGACGGCCGTATTTTTTCCGGACAGCAGGCCAAGGAGTACGGCCTGGTTGATCAGCTGGGCAATTTCAGCGATGCGGTCATGCTGGCCGCCGACCTGGCCGGGATGAAGACAGAAAAGATGCCGGAGCTTATCTATCCGAAGGAAGAGGATTTTTCCTTCCTGCGGCTTTTGACCGGCAAAAAAAGTGAATCGCTGTTACAGCAGACAGGTATATCTGGTCCGATGCTGGCCTATGAATGGACAGGGACCTTGCGATAGGAGTGTATCAAACGATGTTGAAAAGGGATTTGGTAAATGCGGTGGCCGAGGAGATGGGCGCGTATCTGAAGAAAGATGTGAGCCAGGCCGTTGATATAATGTTGGAAACCATAGTGGAGGCCCTGGCCGAGGACCGCCGTGTCGAAATCCGCGGCTTTGGCAGTTTTTCCGTGCGTCAGCGCAAGGCGAGGACAACCAAGAACCCCAGGACCGGCAAGGTCATGAAGATTACCTCCCGCAAGAATCTGCATTTCACCATGAGTAAATCGCTGAAAGACGCCCTGATCCAGAACGGGAAGTAAGCGCGGCCTCATGCGCTTCCACAAAATGGGTTGTAACTGTTCGGCAGCGCCGCTTCGCTGCTGCCGCAGATGCGCGTGTCAATTGTCGGCAGCAGTGCCGACCAGGAGGTCTGCGAAGTGTGCTAGTGCACATGAGCAGGCCGATGACAGCTAAGTGAGCGCAACGAGACTGCGAAGCAGATGTGGTGCTGCTGAGCGGTTACAGCAAATGACTGGTGTCACCCTTGCCCTGGCGCAGCACCTCCGGCGTATCGCCGATAAGAGACACCATGGATGATGGCTCCGGGTATACCGTGCCGCCGTCGATGATGATATCCACCAGACGACCGAATTGCGCCTCGATTTCAAAGGCTTCGCAGAGGGGCGGATCATCGGGGTTCTGGATGGCGCTGGTGTTGAGCATCGGGTTGCCCAAGGCATCTATGAGCGCCAGGCAGATACCGTTGTCCGGCACCCTGATTCCCACGGTTTTCTGCCGGCTGAGCATGATCTTGGGCACCAGCTTTGCCGCCTGCAGGATAAAGGTGTAGGGCCCGGGCAGATCTTTTTTCATGATCCTGTAGCTCATGTTGGACACATGACAATAGGTGCTGACGTTTTTGAGGCTTGAGCACATGAAGCTGAAAGGCTGGTGTATCGGCCTCTTTTTTATTTGATGAATCCGCTTGATCGCCTTCTGGTTGAACATGTCGCAGCCGATGCCGTAGACGGTGTCGGTGGGGTAGCAGATCACCGCCCCTTTACGCATGGCCTCCGCCGCCTGTTGGATCAGGCGGGGCTGCGGGTTATCCGGATTGATGGCAAGTATCACGCACTGATCCTTTTTTGCTGGGAGGCGGGCGGGGGTGCAGAAGGTAACCCTTTATGGAAATTGAGTTTATTCCCCCACATTGTACGGTACACCCCGGCAAAAGGCAACAGCGAAGCGGTGACAGCGAAGCGGTGACAGCGAAGCGGTGAGGGGGTAACCAGGATGACCATAGCCTGCGGCATGGATATCGGGAGCAACAGCTTCCGCCTGCTGGTGGCCGAGATTCGGGATGGGCGTTTGCATCCCCTGGCCCACGATCTTGTCACGGTCCGGTTGGGCGAGAGGCTTGGCGCCAGCGGCCTGATTCTCCCCGCAGCCATGATGCGAGGAGAATCGGCCCTGGCCCGTTTTGCCGGGAAAATAGCCCCGTACCCGCTGGACAGCGTGCGAGTCTGCGCCACCCATGCCGTGCGCATGGCCGCCAATCGGGAAGAATTTCTTCAAAGGGCAGAGTCCCTGATAGGGGTTCGGGTCGAGGTGCTTTCCGGCGAGGAGGAAGCCCGTCTGGCTCTGTTGGGGGCGCTTTCCGGACTGCCGGAAGAACAGCCCCGCTCTTCGCTGGTGTTGGTGGATGTGGGGGGAGGAAGCTCTGAAATTATCCTCCGGGCCACACCCGGGAGCGAACCCCGGGTAATCAGTCTGCCCCTGGGCGCGGTTGGCCTGAGCGAAGAATTCGGCGCGGATCTGGCACCCATGCGCAAAAAGATCCAGGCAGCCCTTGCCCCGGCTCTTCGCAGTATTGCCGGGGGGGAAATGGTTGAGAAAAGTCCTCGGCTGGTGGCTTCCGGCGGTACTGCGACCAGCCTGGCCGCTCTTGGCCTGGGGCTGGATCGGTATGATGCCCTTCGGGTCCAGAATTACCATCTCAGCCCGGCAAGACTGCAAACCCTGGTTGCCAGGCTGATTTCCCTTTCCCCGGGGGAGCGCAATGGCCTGCCCATCCTGGCGGAAGGACGCGGGGAGATTATCGTGGCCGGGGCCATGGTTTTGCAGGAGGTACAGCTGGCGCTGGCAAGCCGTTCCCTGCTGGTGAGCGATGCCGGATTGCTGGAGGGCATTCTCCTGAGCGGGGCAACAGACTGCTGAACTTATCGGCAAAACCCCGGCGTTGGAGGCGGCCTCTGCAAACTCGCCATTGACCTCTGGATTGAAAGTTTTTTATAGTGAAGACGCTACGGTTTTTTGCCGCCCGGTTTTTGGGGTGGCGCGCTGGTATTTCAGGTCGCCTTGGCACGCGAGGCGCATCACCCGCCATAATTTTTTGAGGGAGTCCGCTGATGTCACTCGATACAATAGAACATGCCTATACCTTTGACGACCTGCTTCTGGTGCCAGCCGCCTCCGAGGTTCTGCCCAACGAGGTGAGCCTGGCCACCATGCTGACCAAAGCGATCAGCCTGAATATCCCCCTGGTCAGCGCGGCCATGGACACGGTCACCGAGCATCGGGCCGCTATCACCATGGCCAGGGAGGGCGGAATCGGGATCATCCACAAGAACATGAGCGTGGAAGAGCAGATCCGCGAGGTCCGCAAGGTCAAGAAATCCGAATCGGGCATGGTCATCGACCCGATCACGGTCAACGACGCCCAGACCGTGCGCGAGGTCAACGAGATCATGCGCACCTACCGGATCTCCGGGGTGCCGGTCCTGCGGGGCACCAAGCTGGTGGGCATCGTCACCAACCGCGACCTGCGCTTTGTTTCCGACGAGGATCTGCTGGTCCGGGAGGTCATGACCAGCAAGAACCTGGTGACCGCCAAGGCCGGCATCACCCTGGAGCAATCCAAGGCGTTGCTCCATGAGCACCGGATCGAGAAGCTTCTGGTGGTGGATGATGACGGCAATCTCCAGGGGTTGATCACCATCAAGGATATTGAAAAGGTGAGGAAGTATCCCAATGCCGCCAAGGATGACCTGGGCCGGTTGCGGGTCGGTGCGGCCATCGGCGTGAACTCCTCCCTGGAGCATGTGGAAAAATTGATCGGCGTCGGGGTGGATGTGGTGGTGCTTGATTCCGCCCACGGGCATTCCCGCAATATCTTGAACGCCCTGACCCGGATCAAGGACGCTTTTCCCGAGCTGCAGGTCATCGCCGGAAACGTGGCCACGGCGGAAGGGGCCGAGGCCCTGATCCGGGCCGGGGCCGATTGCGTCAAGGTCGGGGTCGGGCCGGGCTCCATCTGCACGACCCGCATCGTGGCCGGGGTCGGGGTGCCGCAGATGACCGCGATCCATAACTGTTCCAAGGCCGCGGAAAAATTCGGCGTGCCGGTGATTGCCGACGGCGGGATCAAGTACTCCGGCGAGATTGCCAAGGCCATCGGCATCGGGGCCAGGATGGTGATGATCGGCAGCCTCTTTGCCGGCACCGATGAATCACCCGGCGAAACCTTTTTGTACCAGGGGCGAACCTACAAGGGCTACCGGGGCATGGGCTCGCTCGGCGCCATGAAGCAGGGGTCCAGCGACCGCTACTTCCAGGAAGGGGTGGAAAATCAGGCCAAGTTCGTGCCCGAGGGCATCGAAGGCAAGGTGCCCTACCGCGGGCCGCTTTCCGATATGATCTATCAGCTCATGGGCGGGTTGCGTTCCGGCATGGGCTATCTGGGCGCGGCCACCATCGAGGAGCTGCGCCAGAAGGCGAGGTTTGTCAAGATCACCGCCGCAGGGCTCAAGGAAAGCCATGTCCACGACGTGATCATCACCAAGGAAGCCCCGAATTATAGATTGGGCTGAAAATATCTGGCATCGCGGCCTGTTCCGTGACCCTGGACAAAGGTAAAATAATGGATATCCATAGCGAAAAGATACTGATTCTTGATTTCGGCTCCCAGTACACCCAGCTCATTGCCCGGCGGGTGCGGGAGGCCGGGGTGTATTGCGAACTCCACCCCTGGGACATGACCGCAGACGAGATCCGGGATTTCGGCCCCAAGGGGATCATCCTCTCGGGGGGTCCCCAGTCCGTGCATGAGGCCGAGACCCCCCGCGCCGCCGAGGTGGTTTTCACCCTTGGGGTGCCGGTGCTTGGCATCTGCTACGGCCAGCAGACCATGGCGGCCCAGCTGGGCGGCGAGGTGGAACCTTCCGCCCACCGGGAGTATGGCTATGCCCAGGTGCGGGCCCGCAGCCACTCCCGGCTGCTCGCCGACATCGAGGACCACGCCAGCCCCGAGGGCTACGGTCTGCTCGACGTCTGGATGAGCCATGGCGACCGGGTCAACAAGCTGCCGCAAGGCTTTGTTGTCATCTGCGAGACCGACAGCGCGCCCATGGCCGGCATGGCGGATGAGACCCGCAACTTCTACGGCCTCCAGTTCCATCCGGAAGTGACCCATACCCGCCAGGGCCAGCGGATCATCGAGCGTTTTGTCCACGAGATTTGCGGCTGCGGTCGGTTGTGGACGCCGAGCAATATCATCGACAATGCCATCAAGCAGGTTCGCAGCCAGGTGGGCGAAGACGAAGTGCTGCTCGGGCTTTCCGGCGGGGTTGACTCCTCGGTGGTCGCGGCCCTGCTCCATCGGGCCATCGGCACCCAGCTCACCTGTGTCTTCGTGGACAACGGGTTGTTGCGGCTCCACGAGGGCGATCAGGTCATGACCACCTTTGCCAAGCACATGGGGGTGAAGGTGCTGCGGGTCGACGCCGAGCAACTGTTTCTCGATGGGCTCAAGGGCGTGGAAGATCCGGAACAGAAACGCAAGATCATCGGCAACACCTTTATCAATGTCTTCGAGGAAGAGGCGGAAAAACTCGCCAATGCCAAGTGGCTGGCCCAGGGCACCATCTATCCGGATGTCATCGAATCGGCCGGGGCCAAGACCGGCAAGGCCAAGGTGATCAAGAGCCACCATAACGTGGGCGGGTTGCCCGACTACATGAAGCTTGGCCTGGTGGAGCCCCTGCGCGAGCTGTTCAAGGACGAGGTCCGCACCATCGGCGTCGAGCTTGGGCTGCCCTATGAGATGGTCTACCGCCATCCCTTTCCGGGCCCGGGCCTTGGGGTGCGCATCCTGGGCGAGGTGCGCAAGGACTACGCCGACACCCTGCGCTTGGCCGATGAGATCTTCATCGAGGAGCTGCGCAAGAACGAACTCTACGACAAGGTTTCCCAGGCCTTCACCGTGTTCCTCCCGGTGAAATCCGTGGGCGTGGTCGGCGACAACCGCCAGTACGCCCATGTGGTAGCCTTGCGGGCCGTGGAGACCCTGGATTTCATGACCGCCCGCTGGGCGCATCTTCCCTACGACTTCCTCGACCATGTCTCCCGGCGGATTGTCAACGAGGTGCGCGGCATCTCCCGGGTGGTCTACGATGTGACCGGCAAGCCGCCGGGAACCATCGAGTGGGAATAGCCGCCAGTTGCCGCTTTACCCCGCTGTTTTTTTTGTGCTACCATGGAAAGGCACAATGATTTTCTAAAGGAACCAGGGTGTTGCCGACTAATCTCTAAGGGGAAAGGGGTTGCCGTGAAGTGTGGAGAGAAAGAGCTGCGGGATCTTGAGCTGGCCAACCGGCTCCTGGACAGTTTTTCCCGGATTTCGGGGGTGATCAACACCCCCCGCCTGGATTATTCTGCGCGTCTTGGCCGGATTCTTGAGGTTATCCTCGAGTATCTGGGAGTGGAGCAAGGCTCCCTCATGGTGCTTGAGCGCAAGAAATATTTGGTGGTCCGGGCGGCAAGCCGTGCCGAGATCATCGGTCATGAGCAGACCATTGACGATGAGCGTTCCGTGGCCTCATGGGTGGCCAGGCACCAGGAGCCGCTGTTTATCAAGGATATCTGTAAGGACAAGCGTTTTGGCGGACAATGCCGCGGCAACTACCGGCGCAATTCGCTGCTGTCCATGCCGATCCTTCATAAGGACAAGGTGCTCGGCGTTATCAATGTGACCGACAAGATCGGAGACCGGGATCTGCTCAAGGAGGACATCACCCGGCTTTTCGATTTCAGCAGCATCATCCTCTCGCTGCTTGTCCAGGAAAACCTGCAACAGGATCTCCGGCGGCAGCAACGCACCCTCCGGCAACGCAACCAGGAGCTGCGGCATCAGGAGACCTTGCGCGCCGAACTCTCCCGCATGCTGATCCATGACCTCAAGGGCCCGTTATCCGAGGTGGTGGCCAATCTTGATATCCTCTCCTACACCGTTTCCGAGGAAAACCGGGAATTTTTGGAGTCGGCCCAGATGGGGTGCGACCGGGCGGTGCGCATGGTCTCGAATCTGGTGACCATCGGCAAGATCGAAGACGGCAAGCTCGCGCCCATCAAAGAGGTGGTCGCCCCTGGGCCCATGCTGGCGGAATGCCTGAGCAGCATCAAGGGCATGGCCCGGATCAAGGATGTGGAGCTGATCCTTGAGGTGGAGGCGGATTTGCCGCAGATTGCCCTGGACCGGATCCTCATCCTGCGGGTCTTGCAGAATCTGCTCACCAATGCCCTTGGCTATTGTGCGAGCAACACCACGATCCGTTTCGGCTGCCGGCAGGTGGCTGGCAAAAAGCAGCTGGAATTTTATGTGCAGGATCAGGGCCCTGGAATCCCAGCGGCCAAGCACCGCGTCATTTTTGAAAAATACGCCCGAATTTCCGACAAGCAGGACGCCCTGGTCGGCACCGGCCTGGGCCTGTATTTCTGCCGCCTTGCCGTGGAGATTCACCGGGGCCGGATCGGGGTCGAAAGCGAACCTGGGCAAGGGTCCCGCTTTTATTTCACCTTGCCCCTGTAATACAGCGCCAGCCAGATTTCAGCAAAGGGAAGAGACGCCGCATGAAGCTCAAAGCGCCAAAAGATATGATTTTTCTTGTCGTGGACGACATCGACAACATGCGCCGTTCCGTCAAGGCCATGCTGAAGCTGGTCCATTTCGGCAAGGAGTTTTATGAGGCTGCCAATGGCCGGGATGCCTGGAAGCTTCTCCAAGATGAGAATATAGTCATCGACTTTATTATCTGTGATTACAATATGCCCTATATGTCGGGCACCGAGCTGCTGGGGTTGATCCGCGCCACCAAGAAATGGCGCGATATCCCCTTTCTCATGGTCACCGCGGAAGCGAACATGGATATTGTGGCCGAAGCGGCCGAGCATGATGTTGACGCGTACATGACCAAGCCCTTTGTCACCGCGACCCTGGAGCAGAAGGTCAATGAGTTGCTGAGTCAGATCAACAACCCCTCCCCCTTCAACAAGCTGTTGCTGCAGGCGCGCACCCTTGATGAAAAGGGTGATCTCGACGGCGCCATTGGCGCGGCCACGGAGGCGGCCAAGACCAATGACCGCTCCTCAAAGCCCTACCGGGAGCTGGGAAGGCTCTTCGGGAAAAAGGGTGATCTGAAAAAAGCCCAGCTCTGCTTTGAAAAGGCGGTGGAGATCAACCGGCTCGATGTCAGCTCCTACCATGCCCTGGGCCAGATTTACTACCGCCAGGGCAAGATGGAAATGGCCATGGAAAATTTCAACCGGGCCATGGAGATCAGCCCCAGGCATGCAGACCGGGCCATGAATTTTGCCAAGCTGCTCATCAAGAAGAACCAGCTGCCCGAGGCGGAAAAGGTCATGCGTCTGGTCTTGAAAACAAAGAGCAACGATATCGATTTCAAGGAAGATATTGCTGACACCTGCAACGGTTGCGGTCTCGGGGAGCTTGCGGCCAAAGCCTACCGCGAAGTGTTGAAGGCGGACCCGGAACGCATCTATCTGAACAAAAAGATCGGCATGGCCCTGTGTACTGCGGGCGATTACAACGAAGCCGTCAAGATGCTTGAAAAGGCGGCGGATAAATCCGCTGATGACCTTGAGCTCTTCCTGGCCTTGGGTAAAGCCTATTATGCCATGAAACAGGTGATCCGGGCCGACCAGTGGGTCTCGAAGGTGCTCCGTCTTGATCCCGGCCACAAGGAAGCCCGCGCCATTCTGGACAAATGCCTCTGAGCCAGGTTCAGACATTTTCCCCCAAGGAAGAGGCTATGTTACCCATGCCAGCAGAATGCCGCATCCTCCTCGCTCTCCATGCCCTGAACTATCAAGGGCAGAATATTCTGGGAGAAAACTGGGCTGATTTTCTGTTGGAGTTGCGGCAAGCGCTTGCCGTAAAAGGGAAAGAAGATCCTGCCAGCACGGAGACTCTGCTGCTTTTTTATTTCGAGCAGCCGGATACAGCCTGCATTACGTTGCTGGAAAGCCTGGCCCGCTTGAAAAAGGTGTATGAGTGGAAGGAGAGCTTTGGTCCCCTGCCCCTGCATATTCTTCTGCACCTTGGAAAAGAGGGTGAGCCCCCCGGCCCAGCGCATGACCCGGCAGCAAATTTCTGGGATACTCTCCAGCACGCGCAGCCCTACGCAACCCAGTTTTTGCAACAGCATTGGCCGGAAGGCCAGGCCGGGGCAAACGCGTTGTCCCATACCTTTGCCGAGGCCGGCAACGGCTTGTATCTTCTTTCCTTGTCCTTTCCGGAGATTCCGAGAGTCGAGATCTTTCCCCACCGCACCCTTCCCCTTGCCGGTTCCCTTGCCCCCTGTTTTTACTGTGGCATGACCATCCATAAACCTGCGGACTGCCCTGGAAAGATGTTGACCATGGCAACCCAGGGACTTTCCCTGGCCGGGTATCTGCCGCTGGAAACAGTGAACGAACTGTTTGCTCAGGCCATGTCCGTTCAGGATAAGTTGGCCAACAAGATGGCGACCGGGCTCACCGTGTCCCAGATCCGGCAGAGCCCGCTCCTGCAGGTGTATCTTGCCTATTTTGACCTGAATCTGATCTTTCAGCCCAGATTTTTGTGGAACATTGCCTTTAACAGCAGTTCCAGATGGGAGGATTTGCTCAAGCCGGAGATGGTCTCGGTGGACAGCCACAGCCTGCATCTTGGCCTTGACTGTCTGCGGGTGGGACAGCACGCCCAGGCCGAGGATTTGTTTGTCGAGGAAAGCAGACGGCCGAAGGGCAAGCAGTTTTATGCCACAATCGGCCGTGCCTTTGTCGCTCTGGAGCTTGAGCGGGACAGCGATTTTGAGCACTTTCTGGAGCATGCCGCGACCATAGCGAGCTCTGACAAGGAAAAGATTTATATCTCCCTGTTGCAGGCCAGGTATTATGCCCTGCACGATGATCACTGGAAGGCGGGACATGCCTTGGATCGAGTTTTCAGCCTGCGCCGGGATCTTGCCGAGGCCCTTTATCGGCAGGTCCAGCTCATGGTCCAGGGGGATATGGGCGAGAAAGGGATTCGGCAGCTCCGGGCTCTGGTTGCCGATCACAAAGAGCTGTTTCTGACCGCGATCATGGACCCGCAACTGCATGTCATTGCCGGCCCGGTTGAAGATCTCCTTGCTGTCCGGTTACAGGTCCAGCGCCAGGAGGCAGAAGAAAATCTGCTCAAGGCCCAGGCGGTCTGCCAGGATCTGCAGACCTGGTTTGTCGGCGAGGAAAGTCCGGTGACCCTGTTCGCCGACCTTGCCGGCCTTGAAAAGCAGTTTGCCCAGGGCAGTTATTACGACCTCATCGAGGTGGCGCACAAGGGGCAGGCATTGTTGCGTGGTTGCTACCGCTTGCAGGAAACCGCCCTTGACGCAATGAAGAGTGATATTGCCCGGATGGTTGCGAGCTGGGACGGCTTTCATCGTTATTGGCAGGGCTATCCCTACCAGTCATTTTTTGGAAATTTTCAGGAAATTCTTGAGGCGGCTCGGAAAAATCTGAGTGCCATAGAAGGTCTTGCCCAGCAGAACATGCATGGCCCGCTCTACCAGACTATTCAAGAGAGGCTGGCCCAGGTTCGGGAGAATTGCGACGTATTAAACTCTCTTTCTGCAAAAATGGACCGGTTTAGTATTTTGTGTGACGGGGCAAAGCTGTTTGCCCGGAAATTGCTCCTGACCGAGATTGTTCTGCTGGGGCTGGGAGTGCTGCTGTTTCCCATTCTGGCCTACTGGCTGGCTGATGACTCCGGCGGCATGATCGGGCTGTTAACAAATTCGTGGCTGCAGAAACAGGCACTGCTCATTGTCACCCTGTTTGTTGCGCCGCTCTTCGCTCTGGGCCAGACGCTCTGGCAGATGATGGAGACCTGAGCGTTTGGCTTAAGCGGTTGCCGTGCAAAGGACCGCAACGCATCGTGCGATGATTGGCCTTCCATCAGCCCAGGCCTGCCGGTTTTGTGGTAAATGTTTTGGTAAAACGATCTGTCAGGTGGTTTGCTTGTGCCCGATTTATTGATGCGTGGTGCGCCCGGCAGGATTCGAACCTGCGACCTACGGCTTAGAAGGCCTTTTTTTTCACTTCCCCGCTTTTTCCCATAGCCTCACAATCCCTTGACAACAAAGGTTTTTCTCATTATTCTATTTCCCAAGGCCGCCCATAAAGTCCCCTAATAAGGTTGGACAGGAGTTGGACAACTTTTGCGAGGGCTTGATATGCAAGTGTAACAGGAGGGAAGCAGCATGGCAAGGTGGATCAAGGCCAAACATCCCGGCATAAGATACAGGGAACACGACACCCGCCGTCATGGTGTCGGAAATAAACCCGACCGCTACTACACCATTTTTTACAAGCTGGATGGAAAGATGGTGGAGGAGGCCGTGGGCTGGGCCAGCCAAGGCATGACCGAAAAGAAGGCGGCTGCGATCCTGGCCGAACTACAAGAGAACCACCGTCGAGGCACCGGCCCCCGCACCCTCAAAGAAAAAAGGGCACTGGCCACGACTGAACGCCAGGAGCAGGAAGAGCGGGACAAGCAGGACGCCACCGACAACCTGACCCTTTCCGCCATTTTCCACGACAGGTTTATCCCCCACATCCAAGCGAACCGCCGCGACCTTAAATCATGGAAACGGGACGAAGGCCTTTTTCGTCTCTGGATCGCCCCGGTTATCGGCAATAAGCCCCTTCGAGACATTGCCCCCTTTGACCTTGAGAAGATCAAGAAGAACATGGCGAAGGCCGAAAAATCCCCCCGCTCCATCGTCTATGCCCTGGCCACAATCCGCTTGGTGTTCAATTTCGCCCTGACGCATGACCTCTACACCGGGAAGAACCCGGCAGGCCCGGCGGGTAAGGTGAAGAGACCGATTACCGACAACAGCCGAACGCGCTATCTATCACGGGAAGAGGCCACCGCCCTACTGGCCGAATTGGCCACCAGGAGCCGGGATGTTCACGACATGGCCTTTCTGTCACTTTATACCGGGATGAGGGCAGGTGAGATTTTTTCCCTGACCTGGGCAGACGTTGACCTTGTGGGGGGCGTGATTATGCTGAGAAAAACCAAGGGCAACAAGAACCGGGCCGCGTTTATGACCGGGGCCGTCAAGGCCATGCTGCAAGCCAGGACAAAGAGCGCCCCGGCTGGGCTGGTGTTCCCTGGCCGCAATGGGGTAAAGATCGTGCAAGCGTCCGACACCTTCACCCGTGCCGTTGATACGCTGGGGTTTAATGAGGGAATCACCGACCGGGAGCAGCGTGTCGTCTTCCACACCCTGCGGCACACCTTCGCTTCCTGGCTGGTTGAGACCGGCACCGATATTTACTACGTTCAAGAATTGATGGGACATTCTGACTTGAAGCTCACGGCCCGCTATGCACACATCGGGGAAAACTCCCTGCGGACGGCGGTGCAGAGGCTTGAGGCGGCAGGATGAACCCGGCAAATGGGGATGATCATACTTGCCCCTAGGCCGAAACCCTTTCTTGATAATATTCTATAAATGGTATATTATGAAACCGTGGCAAGTGAACCTGACCTCAAAGGCCCGGAAGCAAAAAGACCGGCTTCCGAAAACGATTCAGGAGCAACTGCTTTTCCTGATTCGCGATATTGAAAAGCATGGCCCGGTGCGCGGCGATTGGCCGAACTACAGTAAATTGAAGCCGGGGCAGCACCATTGCCACCTGAAGAAAGGCAAGCCAACCTATGTGGCCGTGTGGGCGGAAAGCAATCAGGAAATCAGACTCATTGAGGTAACTTATGTTGGAACCCACGAAAAAGCACCCTACTGACACAGTGGAACTCTGTTTCAGGGGTCCGGCGGCCAGGCAGGATGAAGCGGCCCGGCTACTGAAAAACCTGGGCTTTGAAAGCGCAAGTGATTCTATCCCCTGGCGCGAAGCCTTTCCAGAGCACTCGGAAGAAGAACTTCCTGCGGTTTGTCTGCGGGGAGCCCGCCGCCGTGAAGGACTGACTCAAAAGGAACTGGCTGCCCTTGCCGGGATTCCCCAAGCGCATATCTCCCTTATGGAGCGCGGGAAGATGGCCATTGGCGTAACCAGAGCCAAGCGGTTGGCCAAGGCATTGAACACCGGGTACAAGGTATTTCTGTGAGGGCGCGGGGTGAGTGATTCAAAAAGGAAAAAAGCACTTATCAGGATAGGCGAAGCTTATATCAACGGCGAAACGCCTGACCCTTTGGATATTGAGTGCGCCAAGAAAAGCACCAAGGGCGGGCGGCCGAGGGGTGAGACGTTTGAGCATTTTCAAATGAAGGTAAGCATTGCTTGGTGTTACTTTTATGCGAGAGCACAGAAGAATATGACCCCTGCCGAGTCGTTATCTGATGCCATTAAGGCGTGGCCCGACCATAGCAATGTTGGAAGAGACAGTCTTAAGGAATTTTGTAGTTATCTGAAATCAGAGAAATGGCCGACAGACCCCAGAAAACATTTCCTCTTGGAACATTCCAGAGCGGCATTAAGACAAGTTGATCGAAAATACATGAATGCTTTTTTTGAGGCGCACCGTCTGAAATACGAGGCTGAACAAATAAACGACCCTGATACCTGAATTTCTATATAAACTCCCCCCCTGTTTACCTAGAACGACAAGGCCTCCCCCTTCCCCTATATCTGCTCCTAAAGGCTGGCTATTCCTGCTGGCCGCCAACAAGGAGCAGATACCATGCAAGAAATCCCAAAGACCCTGAACGAAAAGCAGATGTGCGAAGTCCTGGGCATCTCCCCCAAGACGGCACAAGCCTGGCGGCACAACGGGCGCGGCCCCGCCTGGTATCGCCTTGGGAAGCGGCTTGTCCGCTACCGTGCGGAAGATGTGACAGCCTTTCTTGAAGGCGGGCGCATTGAAGCCGTGGCGGGGAGGTGAAGCCATGACACCACAAGAACTGATAAACGAAGCAAACCTTAACCGCGCTATTCCATCTCCTCAACCGCTGGCTGACTTTTTTCCCACCATCCCGGAATATCTCAGGGGGGCTATGGGTATGATCATGGGGGCGTTTCCCTACGAGTCCAACCTTGCCAGCGAAACGGCGCAAGCACTGCGCGTCCTGGCTGTCATCGTGGCGATCTTGGAGGAGGGGCAAGCAGATGGATAAAAAAGAACTGGCCTTTTCCGGGGGTACGGATCAGGCCAAATACAACAAGGGGGTTGAGATTCAGCATACTTCTTTCGCCCAACAGAATCAACGTCTTTTGGAGTACTTACGCCTTCACGGCTCATGCACAACGATTGAAGCACGGCAATCCCTGGACATAATCCATCCCGCTGGCCGCGTTCTTGATTTACGCAAGGCTGGAGAGAAGATTGACACTGTTTGGGTATGGGACATCACAGAGCAGGGCAAACCCCACCGGGTGGCCAAGTACCTTCTGGCAGGAGGTGGGGCTCATGTTTAAATGCCTACGCAAAAGGCTGAAACAGCACATTGTCTGCCTGGCTTGCCGTGGGATTATTTCGACCTCCTGGGCGGGTTGGCTCATTGGAAAGATGGGGGTGGCGCATGATTGACTTTGAAGCGGTCAACCAGGCCGCCATTGATAGACTGCCCGACCTCTTGTCTGAACTGCTGCCGGAAGGCCGCTTTCATGGCCGGGAATTTCGGTGCGGCGATCTGGCCGGGAGTCCTGGGCAATCCCTATCCGTCAATACTGATACCGGGGTATGGTCTGACTTTGCCACCGGGGATAAAGGCGGCGATCCGGTTTCATTGGTGGCCGCCGTCCGTGGGCTTTCTCAGGTTGAGGCGGCGCGCTGGTTGGGAGGGGTTGACACCGCCAAGACAACCACTAAGCGCACCCCGGACATCTGGAAAACCGTACCCGCCGACACCCCACCAAAGGCAATCAACCACGATAAGCACGGCAGATCATCGGCCACATGGGAATATAGAGGCCCGGCGGGTGAACTGTTGGGCTTTGCTTGCCGGTTTGATCCTGTAGGTGAAAAGAAACAGGTTCTCCCCTACACACACGGCACGGACACCACCACGGGGGAAACCGGATGGAAGTGGAAAGCCTTTGCAGAACCGCGCCCGCTTTATGGCCTGGATCGACTTACACAAAGGCCAGAGGCACCCGCCCTTATAGTTGAGGGAGAGAAAACCGCCGATGCAGCGCAAAGGCTTCTCCCTGCGGTTGTCGCTATCACCTGGCCGGGTGGTTGTAATGCTGTTGCCATGGCTGGCTTTTCAGCACTGCATGGGCGGCGGGTGGCAATCTGGCCGGACCACGATGAACCAGGGCGCAAGGCTGGGGAAGCTGCTGCCCGTGCTGCTCTGGACGCTGGGGCGATTGAGGTTTCCATCATAAGCCCACCACCAGACAAAGCCGAGGGGTGGGACTTGGCAGACGCAGAGGCCGAGGGCTGGACACCGGAACAGGTTAAAGGATGGATCAAGGGACACAGGCGGCCAGTGGAACAGGTAGGGGCGGAGCCCACCACAGTGGAGCCCGTCAAGTCACACAATAAGGTGGTTGCCGTAGATATTGCCGCGTTCCTGGCCCGTGAGTTTCCCCCACGGTCAAACCTGCTTTCCCCTTGGCTTCCGTCTCAAGGGCTGGCAATGGTCTAC